>DATMRA010000140.1:0-17337 GCA_035566535.1 Candidatus Acidiferrales bacterium
CGGTGGCCACAGTTATTGGCGCCGTCGTCGTCTTGCTGGCAGTTGCATACGTGTGGCTGTTTCTGCTGGTCGCCGGCGTGCATCCCCGCGTGTTTGGCTTCCCCGGCGCGGACTGCGTAACCGCCCTCGCCTTTGGCGCCATGGGCTTTCTGATAGCAAGGCGCTATCCAGCCAATCCGGTCGCGTGGGTCATGCTTGCCGTCGCCGTGTTGGCCATCGTCCTCGGCGATGCCCAGTTGTACGCGCTGCTGGTGTATCGCACGCACGCCGGCCTGCCGCTCGGCCCCGTCGCGGCATGGCTGGGATCCACCTTGTGGGGTCCGGCTCTCTCGCTGCTCCCGATTGGCGTGCTGCTTTTTCCGGATGGCCGACCCGCCTCACGCCGATGGGGGATCGCGCTCTGGGCATGTGTCGCTCTTGATGCCGTCTTCGTCTGCGCTCTGGGGCTGTACACGTTGACGACCGTTTTACGCGGGCCTGTCAGCCTCGGTCTCGACGGGCAGCTCAGTGAGCTGAGCACGGCCGGAGTGCATGGGAGTCTTGGGACCGCCTTCCTGGCGCTGTTTCCGCTGGCGCTGGTCACGCTCGTGGTAGCGGCCGCTGGACTCGTCGTCAACACACGCCGGTCACAGGGCGAACGGCGCCAGCAGCTGAAGTGGTTCATGTACGCGGCCACGCTCAGCGCCGCCGGCCTGGCGGTGTACGAGGTGACCCAGCTGGCCGTGGGCAGTTCGGCGGTGACACAGGCCGCCAGCGTGCTCTTCATCCTCGGCTTGTGTGCGCTCCCTGTCGGCGCTGCCGTGGCTGTCTTCAAGTACCGGCTCTACGGCATCGACATCGTGATCAGCCGCACGCTTGTGTACGGCTCGTTGGCCGCGTTGATAACCGGCGTTTACGTCGCCATCGCCGTGGGGATCGGCACGCTGGTGGGCAGCGGCGGAAAGCCAAACCTGGGACTGTCCATCCTGGCCACGGCGATCGTTGCGGTCGGCTTCCAGCCGGTACGCGTCCGCCTGCAACGCGTCGCAAATCGTCTCGTCTATGGGCAGCGAGCCACGCCATACGAGGTGCTCAGCGAGTTCTCCGGCCGTGTTGCTGAGACGTACGCTGCGCAGGACGTGCTCCCGCGCATGGCCGAGGTGCTGCGCGAAGGCACAGCTGCCGCCGACGCAACCGTGTGGCTGCGAGCCGGCGGACAGCTGCGTCCAGCCGCGACGTCACCGCCGCGCGTGAATGGACTGCACGCGCTGCCGATCACCGGCTCGGAGCTGCCGGCGATCGCCGGCGCCGACAGGGTCGTGCCCGTGCTGCACCAGGGGGAGCTGCTCGGCGCCCTGACCGTCACGAAGCGCCACGGCGAATCGCTCACGCCGATCGAGCAGAAGCTCCTCGACGATCTGGCTCATCAGGCAGGCCTGGTTCTCAAGAACGTGGGCCTGACCGCCGAACTGCTGCAACGTGTCGAGGAGCTGCGCACCTCACGCCAGCGCCTGGTCACTGCCCAGGACCAGGAACGGCGACGCTTGGAGCGCAATCTGCACGACGGTGCGCAGCAGCACCTGGTGGCGATGAAGATAAAAATCGGGCTCGCCGAATCGCTGGTGCAGAAAGACCTCGAGCGGGCGCGGTCCACGCTGCAACAACTGAAAGTTGACGCGGACGAAGCACTCGATACCTTGCGTGACCTGGCGCGTGGCATCTATCCGCCGATCCTCGCCGATCAAGGTCTGCGGTCAGCGCTCGAATCGCAGGCGCGTAAGGCGACTATCCCCGTCGACGTCGAGGCCAGTCGGCTGGAACGTTACCCACAGGACGTGGAGGCGACCGTGTATTTCTGCGTGCTGGAGGCGCTGCAGAACGCGCAGAAGTACGCCAGTGCGTCGCACGCGACTGTGCGTCTCGACGCTACGGAAGGTGCGCTGCAATTTGAGGTCGAGGATGACGGAGCTGGGTTCGATCCCGCGACGGTGCGCAAGGGAGCTGGGTTGACCAACATCGCCGACCGGCTGGACGCCCTCGGGGGGCATCTCGCGATCGATTCAAGGCTGGGTCAAGGTTGCCGGCTTCGCGGGTCTCTGCCCGTCTCACGTGCGACCCAGGACACAGCCTGAAGAGAGTGGCGGACGGCGCAAACGGAAGCCGTGACAGCGCCGAGCGCGTTCTCGGTTGAAGACGCAACAGCACCGTCATTGGCGGCGATCTCGAGCCACCGCGAACAGATGCCACCCAGCCGAGATGCCCTTGAGCTGATGCTCGCCCCGATCCTCGAACTCGATGCCTGACCCTGAGACAAGGTCCTTGACCGTGCTCGACACAAGAACTTCGCCAGCGTGCGCGGCTGAGGCGACGCGCGCACCTATGTGTACCGCGATGCCGCCCAGCTTCTCTCCGACCCGCTCGCACTCACCCGTGTGAAGCCCGGCGCGGATTTCGATGCCGAGCGGACGGACGGCGGCAACCGCGGCCGCTGCGCAGCGTATGGCGCGCGCAGGTCCGTCGAAGCTCGCGAAAAAGCCGTCGCCGGCAGTGTCCAGCTCGCGGCCGCGGTAGCGCGCGAGTTCGCGGCGGATCACCTCGTGATGGCGATCGAGAAGCTCGTGCCAGCGCTTGTCCCCGAGGTCGGCGGCGCGCTGCGTCGAGTCGACGATGTCGGTGAACAGAATCGTGGCGAGCGCTCGCTCAGGTTCAGCGGCTTCACGCGTGCCGGTGAGGAACTCACGGGTGTGGTCAACCACTTCGTCCAAGCTGTCGCCCCAAGGAACGTGATCAGCGCCGGCGAGCTCAACGAATCGGGCTCCCGGGATCTCCCGCGCGAGGAACCGGGCGTTCTCGACGTGGCAAACCTGGTCATGCGGAGAGTGGAGGATCAGTGTCGGGACGTTGATCGTCGGAGCCACGTCACGCACATCAATCCCAAAAGCCATGTCCATGAACGCGATCGCGACCCGCGGCGTCGCCGCCGCAACCTGCAGGCGGCGCATCCATGCGCGGCGGACGTCGTCACCCGTCGCGCTTGGCCAGACGTAATCAATCATTCGACCGCGACTGCTGCCCCAGATCTCGGGCACCCTCGCCATGTTGGCCGCATGCTCCTCTCGAGTCGCCTCGCCCCACGGCCAGTCGTCGGTCCGCTCCTCTTTCACCTCAGCACCGCAGAGGATCAGCGCCTGCGTCCGCTCCGGATACGTTGCGGCGAAAAGGATCGACATCGGTCCGCCCTCAGAGACGCCGAGCAAGACGGCTCGCTCAGAGCCCAGAGCGTCCAGGATTGCACGGACGTCATCCATCCGCTCTTCCAGCGTCCCGACCTCCGTACGATCCGATAGGCCCATCCCCCGCTTGTCGAAGAGAATCAGGCGTGAGAATCCGGAAAGGCTCTCGCAGAAACGGCGGTACGCCGGATCCTCACCGAGCACATCCAAATGCGTCAGCGAGCCCTGGACGAACACCAGATCGATCGGACCCGCTCCCAGCGTCCGGTAGGCAATCTCTACCTCGCCACTGCGGGCGTAGCGGATCGGAATGTCGATCATCGTCGGAGCATGACACGCACTCAGACGAAGAGCCTGCGGTGGGCGGAGCGGTTGGTGGGCGCAATTGGGATCGAACCAATGACCTCTGCGATGTCAACGCAGCGCTCGTACCAACTGAGCTATGCGCCCGCGTCCGCTCCCCGCCGTGATTCTACCGCTGCGGACGGCGGCTGACCCGCCGCGCCGTGTCAGACGCGGGCGGGCGGGCGCCCGGGCTGCGCGCTCGCTTGGGCGGCGCGCAGCTCCTCGGCGGTCACGTCGACGCGGAGCACACTCTCGCAGCTGTGGCACATGACATGGAACGACTCCGCCTGCACGATCTGGCGGGCCACCGCCTGCCGGTTGCCACAGCACTCACACGTTACGACCGCTCGCATGTTGCCTCCACTGCACCTAGGGGCCATCTGCCGGCGTGAGCTTGCCACCGGCGCTAGCGCGACCTGAAAAGTCCACATACTCGCGACCTCGCCGTTGCACGCCTGCGACCGGTCCGGCCCGGCCGCGTTCGGACCCTTTCCGGTTACTCGGCGGCGCTCAGCACGATGGGCTGCTGATCGTCCTCGAGGATGGCCAGACGCTGCCATCCGAACCCGCGGATTGCGGCGGCGATGATGATGAGCAGCAGGCCCAGGGCGCCGACCACGCGATCGACACCCAGGATGTCTGCGATCACGCCGGCCAGCAACAGTGGCACCGCAACGGCTGCGTTGATAACAGTGAAGATCCCGCCGAAGATGCGCCCGCGTGACTCGGGTGTGCTGCGCTCCTGGAGCAGCGTGAATCCCGGAATCATCAGCGCGCCGAGCGCGCACCCGAACACGAGAGCCATGAGCACGGCGAGCGGAGTCATCAGCCCCGGCGCCCCCAGGTGTCGCAGCACCGTCGGCATCACGCCCATGACGATCAGCGCTCCACCTGCCGTCAGGATCGCGGCGACAAGCGTCACCGCACGCCGGATGTTGGTCCGGCCCAGCACCGCACCCATTGCGACGAGGCCGAAGGTTGCAGGCACGAGCACGATGTACGTGTCCTGGTCGGAGCGCCCCAGCACGTTGACGAGGTACGCGGGTCCCAGGGCGAATACCGTGAACACGACGATGATCGCGAGCGCCAGCTGGTACAGCCCCCATCGCAGCGCGGCACTGGCTCGCAGGATTGCAACGCCCTCGCGGAGTTCACGCAGGAGACTTGGGGATTTCTCGCTTTTGGTCGTTCGCACCGCGCGCAGGCTCGTGCTCATTCGCCACACCGCAGCACCTGCCACTGCGAACAGCCCGGCCGCAATGTAGAAGGGTGCGAAGTTGCCCAGGAACGCGATGGCCAACGTTGCGGCGGGCACCCCGAGCACGAGGGTCAGGATCACGGTCGTCATGAAGAGCGACGTCGCTGCGGTGATCTGATTTCGCCGCACCAACGACGGAATGCTGGCCGCCTCTGATGGTGCGAACACCTGGCCCGCCGAGCTGAACATCAGAGTGATGATGATCAGCGGCCACGCCTGTCCCTTCAGTCCCGGAACCAACTGCGCTGCGGGGATCAACAGAACAAGTCCGGCGCGGACCAGGTTGCACGCGATCATCAGCGTGCGTTTGTCGTGACGGTCGGCGTACACCCCCGCGGGGGCGCTGAGCAGAACGCTGGGCAGCGTGTACGCGATCAACACGGCCGACTGCAATGAGGCGCGACCACTGAGCGTGTACATGAAGATCAGCAGGGTGAACATGAGGAACTTGTCGGCCAGCTGCGACGCGGCCTGCGCCGCCCAGAGATAGCGGAAGTCGCCGCGCAGCACGGCGATGAACCCCTCGCGGTCCTGCAGCTGGGGTGGCACCGCGGGACGCGTGGCATGGAGCGGAGCCCGCACCTCCACCGCGGGTGGCACATGCTTCGGCTTCGGTGCCAGGGTGGAGGAGCCCGCGGGCCTCGCGGCGGGAACCTCCGACTTCGTCATGGTCTGGTGGCCTCCACGGCTACGACGGCACGGGCAAGTTGCTGCCACTCATCAAGCCCAAGGGTACCCGGGCGCAGCCCTGGATCAATACGTGCGCGCAAAAGTGCTTCGAGCGCGGCCGCGGCATCGCCACCCATCGCGTGGGTCACGCCGTGGCGCAGCGTCTTCCGCCGCTGCTGGAACACCGCTCGTGCCAGAGCCAGCATCTGGCGGCGCTCCTCCCCCAGCGAGCCGCCGACGGGTTCCACGCGGATGACCGAGGAGTGCACCGCGGGCGCCGGGTCAAATGCAGCCGGCGGCACGTCACGAACGCGCGTGACGGCGGCGATGGAGCGGAGCGCCAGCGTCGCCGCGCTCCAATCACCGGGGCCGGCGCTGAGCCGTGCCGCCACCTCCCGCTGCACCAGGAACACGCCTCGCGCGGGCGGCGTCGTGAGCTCGAAGAGATGCCCCAGCAGTTTCCCGGTCAGGCGATACGGCAGATTGCCCGCGGCGAGCCAGGGTGGGCTGATGCCGAACTCTGCCGGGTCGAGCTGTCGCGCGTCGGCGCGCACCACCTGCACGTTGGTGCGGTGCCGCTGCGTTATCTGAGTGGCGCGGACGCAGGCGGGGTCGACATCGAGCGCAATGACCCTCCCGGCTGCGTCCGCGAGCTCACCGGTCAGCGTGCCGATGCCGCACCCGATCTCGAGGACTGTCGAGTCCAGCGCCGGTGCAAGTTCCGCGACGATCGTCTCGAGCACCGTGCGGTCGATCAGGAAGTGCTGACCCAGCCGCCGGCTTGTGTGCAGGCCGACGCGGCGCGCCACGGCGCGAACCGTTTCAGGGCGCGTGAGGTCGAGCGGTCGCGCCGCTCGTGCTCCGCGACGGGTGGCGCCGTCAGCCGCCAATGTCATCAGCCGGATCGGAGAGGTTGAACAGGCGGCGAGCAGTGGCCGTCGTGGTTGCGCGGATGCGTTCCGGTGGCGTCGCACGCAGCCCCGCGACAGCCGCGGCGGTCACCGCCACTCGCTCCGGAAGGTTGACCGAGCCTCTGTAGGGAACAGGGGTAAGGAACGGCGCGTCGGTCTCCACGACAAAGCCATCGTCGGCCACGGACCGTGCCGCGTCCTGGATGTCCGCAGCGTTGCGGAACGTGACGATGCCCGAGAAGGACACCAGGAATCCAGCCGCTGCGCATCGCCTGGCGTGCTCCGCGTCACCGGTGAAGCAGTGCATAACGCCATGCGAGCCCGGCACATCGCCTATCGCTTCGAGCACCGGGGCGTGCGCGTCGCGGTCGTGGATCACCACGGGCTTTTCATGCTCGCGCGCCAGTTCCAGCATCACGCGGAGGGAGCGCTGCTGCACCTCCAGCGGTGTGTCGTGGTACCCCGGCCGGAAGTACAGGTCGAGCCCGACCTCCCCCACCGCGACCGCACGCGGGTGCCGCAGCAACTCCCCCAGTGCGCGCTGTTCCGCTGCGTCGGGCGGCACCGTCTGCTGCGGGTCCCAACCGACGGTGAAGCGCACGCCGGGATGCGCTTCAGCAATGACGCGGTTGCGATCAGTGTCCTCGAGGTTCACGCCAATGGTGATGATGGTTTCGACGCCGGCTGCGTGCGCGCCCTCCAGCGCCTGCCCCAGCAAGCCACGCTCCTCGAGGAGCACGAGGTGGCAATGCGTGTCGATGAGTGCAGCCTCCGTCAAGCTGCGATCAACACCGTGCATTCGCCGCGCGGCGGCTGCTTGCTGAACTCTTCGACCAACTGGGCAGCGGTGCCGATGTGGTACTGCTCGTGCACCTTTGTCAGCTCGCGGGCAACCACAACCTCGCGGTCGCCCAGCACCGGCGTAGCGAGGCGAAGCGTCTTCAGCAGGCGCATGGGCGATTCGAAGAACGCCAGCGTCGTGCCCAACGCTAGGCCGGCTTCCAGCGCCCGCACGAGCTTCGACGGCGTGCGCGGCAGGAATCCCAGAAAGTAGTACGCGCTTGCGTTCAAGCCGCTTGCAGCGAGGGCCGCGCCGACGGCGGAAGGGCCGGGGACTGTGATCACCCGGTGACCGGATGCGCGCGCAGCACGCACCAGGGCAGCGCCGGGGTCGCTGATGACCGGTGTGCCCGCGTCTGTGCAGAGCGCGAGGGTCTCGCCACGGTCGAGATGGGCCAGCAGCCCCGGCACGCGGCGGTGCTCGTCGAACGCAGGGAGCGACAGCACCGGACGTGCGATGCCGTGGGCGCTCAGCAACGCGCGTGTGCGGCGGGAGTCCTCCGCCACCACTGCGTCGCACTCACGCAGAACTTGGAGCGCGCGCAGCGTGATGTCCTGCAGATTGCCGATTGGCGTCGCCACGACAGCAAGTACCCCCTCCGACGCACCGCCGTCAGTCGCCACTCCTCGATTGTCCCACGGCCTCGGGCACTGCTCCCCCACGGATGAAGCGCTCTATGAGCATTGGAACCTCGTCCGCGCCCGCCCGGGCGACCCCCGCAGGAGGCAGGGCGCGCAAGAACACGTCGCCGTACTCACGTGTCGACAGCCTCTCGTCGCAGAGGACCACCGCACCGCGATCCCCTGACCCACGGATGAGGCGCCCGAAGCCCTGGCGCAGACGGATCACCGCCATGGGCAGGATGTACTGCGTAAACGGATCGCGCAGGCCGTCGGTGCGCGCTCGCACCAGCGGATCGGTCGGCACCGCGAACGGAAGCTTGTCGATCAGCACGCACTGCAGCCGGGCTCCCGGGATGTCGACGCCTTCCCAGAAGCTGCTCGTCCCGAGCAGCACCGTGCGGGGATCACTCAGAAAGCTGTTGAGGATCTGGCGCCTTGTGCCGTCGATACCCTGACCCAGCATGGCAACGCCGTGCGCCTCCATGCGGTCGTGGAGCAGTGCATGCACCCGTCGCAGCGGGCCATACCCGGTGAACAGCGCGAGCGTGCGACCCCCAAGCCGCTCCGCAATGCCGGCAATGAGCTCGGCGATGGCGTTGTCGTGGAGCGGATCGTCATACGGCGGTATGGATTCGGGCAGCACGCACAGCGCCTGGCTGAGGTAGTCGAACGGCGAGGACAGGCTCAGCTCCTCGGCGCCTTCGCCAATCCCCGTGCGGCCGCGAATGAAGTCGAAGCTGCCGGCCACCGACAGCGTCGCCGACGTGAGCACCGCGCTTTCCACCTGGTCGAAGATGAGCTCGCGCAAAGGCTCGGCCACGCTCACCGGGGCCTCGTGCAGCTCGGACTGCTCGGCTCGCATCTCCAGCCACGTGACGTACCCGGGCCGTGGGCGGCAGATGACGTGATCGATCGTGGATGCGATACCGGCAAGCGCAGCGGCAGCCAGGTTGACCTCGTCGCTCATCGCACCGGGCTGGGGCAGCAGCTCATGCTGCAATGCGCCAGTGTCGCGCGACTGCTCCAGCGTGGCCGCAGCTGCAAGGAGCACGGTCACCGCATGCCGCCCGGCGCGGAGCACCGTCCCGAAACGGGAGTCATCGCGGACTTCCGGGGTCAACCCGATGCGACCGTTGCCCGCGTGCTCGCCGCCGAGCATCTCTGCCAGCAGCCCCTTGGCGTCCCCGAAAACGCGCTGCCCAGCCTCGCGGCAGCGCACGAGGGCTTCACCCACCGGGCTCTCCGGCCGTGCGGGCAACCGGTCGAGCACCAGCGTGAGGTCGGAGCCGCGTGCGCGGGAGCCGAGCTGCTCGGTCGCCGACGCTTCCAGGTGGTGCGCCTCGTCGACCACAAGCGCGCTATACGATGGGAGTACCTGCCCCTGCCGCTCAGACGCTGCCAGCAGCAGCGAATGATTTGTGACAACGATGGCAGCATCTGCTGCGGCGGCTCGCGCCGCCACCATGTGGCACCGCCGGCTCGCCCAGTTCATGCAGTACGTGCCCAGACAATCGTCGGTGTCTGATGCGATCGATCGCCAGAAGGGTTCTTCTTCTGCTGCCAGGTGGAGCTCCGCACGGTCGCCGGTGCGGCTCTCGGCCAGCCACACGAGGATCTTGAGCTTGAAGCGGATCGCGTCCACTGCATCGCGCGGCGAGTCGCCGTCCGGGCGCGCGAGAAATCGCTGCCAGCGCCGGAGGCTGACGTAGTGGTTGCGGCCCTTCAACACGGCGACGGCGAGCGGTGTGGGCACGAGCCGCGCGACCGCTGGCAGGTCGCGATCCGCCAGCTGTTCCTGCAGGTTTACCGTGTGCGTCGCGACCACGCCTCGCTCCCCGGTACGTGCCGCCCACAGCGCCAGCGGCACCAGGTATGCGAGCGACTTGCCGACGCCGGTCCCCGCCTCCACTAGCAGCCGGCGACGCCGGTCCAAGGCCTGGGCCACGGCACGGCCCATCTCCACCTGCCCCTCGCGGTACTCGAAAGTGCCGGCGGACTCGAGCAGGCCATCCGCGCCGAGCACCTGGGCAGTCGCCTGGTCGAGGGGCAGGCTCTGCAGCTCCTCGAAGCGTCGACGGCTGGGTTCGTCGGGTGCTGCGATCGGCTGTGGCCCGCCATTGCCCGGCGCGCTTGTGCGCGGCGCGTTCCCGTGACCGAGTACAACCCCGTCGAAGAACTCCTGCAGGGGTCCCCGCACCTGGCGGGCGACGCGGCGAATCTCGGCCAGCACGCCAGTCGGGAGTCGCTCTGCTGCGGTTGCGAGGAGCGCGAACAGCGCGCCCGTTGCCTCGGCGTCGCTGAGAGCCCGATGGGGCCGCTCGTGGCGCAGCTCCAGCAGCCCCGAGAGAAAGACGAGGCTGTGGCTGAACGCGGTGGGCAGGAGGACGCGAGCCAGGTCCAACGTATCGAAGACCAACCGGTTGCGGAATGCCTCGGGTTGGAGCGCCCTGCAGAACTGGAGATCGAATGCGCCGCCGTGCGCGATGAGCACGGCACCCTCGGCGAAGTCGGCGAGCTGGGCCATGCCCTCAAGTGGGGTGGGCGCGCCTCGAACATCGTCAGGCCCGAGGCCGACAAGGCGCTGGATAGCCAGCGGAATCGGGATTCCCGGGTCGACCACCAGATCGAGCTGGCCGGTCCGCCGGAGCTCCGAGTCGTAGCGGACCGCGCCTATCTCGAGGACACGATCCGTCTTGGGCGACAGGCCGGTGGCCTCGAGGTCGAACGCAACCAGGGCCTCGGGACGCCCCGGGGTGCTCACGCTGCCGGCGGCGTGCCAGAGAGCCGACCCGACCCCGCCGGCTTGCGACGGCCGTTGGCGAGGAGCGCTGCGACCCTGGCCATCATGTAGTCGGCGGCCTGCTGGTTGGAGAGCGTTCTACCATGGTCGTCCGTGGCGGGGAGCGCGAAGGGCGACCCGATGGTGATGTGCACCGGCCGCCGTCTGGGAATCCTGGCTCCGCGGGGCAGGACCCGGTCGCTGCCCTCTGCCGCGACCGGGATGATCGGCACCCCAGAGAGCCTGGCGATGAAGCCGGCGCCCGCCTGGGCGCGGCTTAGCGACCCGTCGGATGAACGCGTGCCCTCCGGGTACAGCAGCAACACGTGGCCCCGCGCGAGGAGGTCAAGAGCGCGCCGGAGCGCAGTGCGGTCGGGGCTGTCGCGAACAACGGGGAACGCGTGGTTGTGGCGAAACAGCCAGCCCATGAATCGCTTCTCGAACAGCTCGCTCTTCGCCATGTAGTACACGTCGAGCCGCGGGATGTTGATACCGAGGATCACCGGGTCGATGGAGCCGACGTGATTGCCGACGACCAGCGCGGGGCCCGACCTCGGGATATTCTCCATGCCATCGACGCGCAAGCGGCGACCGAGGACAATCGCGACGAGGGCGCGCACCAGTGCGCGCATGATCGCGTAGATCACGTTGCCGGCAGCCCGGCTTGTGCGCATATCTCGAGCGCGATCCGCACCATCTCGTCTACCCCATTGGCTTCGGTGTCGATGATGTGCGCATCCTCAGCCGGGCGCAACGGCGCCGCCGTGCGCGAGCTGTCCGCGCGGTCACGCCCGTCCACCTCGGCGTCGAGTGCTGCAGCGTCCACGGTGCCGCCATGGGCGCGAACCTGCTCGGCGCGGCGGCGTGTGCGCACCTCGGAGCCGGCTTCGAGATAGAACTTCACGCGCGCATCGGGGAAGACAACCGTGCCGCAGTCGCGGCCGACCGCCACCGCGCCGGCGCGCGCCAGCGCACGCTGAGCCGCGAGGAGTGCGGCACGAACTCCCGGCACAGCGCTCACCGCCGAAAGCATCGAAGCGAGCGACACGTCATACAGCTTGCGGTCGACCCCCACACCATTGAGCAAGACGCGCGGACCGTCTGAATGCACGTCGGTGTTGACCACGACGTCGCAGCGCCCGGCGAGGCGCGCGAGCGCATCAGTGTCATCGGGGTGCAAACCCTCGTCGGTCGCGGCAACAGCTATCGCGCGGTAGAAGAGGCCCGTGTCGATAAACGGAAGGTGCAGCGAATCCGCGAGCCGCTGCCCCAACGTGCTCTTCCCGCTCCCCGCCGGCCCATCGACGGTGACAACCCGCCCGGCGTCGTACACGGGCGATTGTTGCTTGCTGCGCGCCGGCGTATCCGGCTGCAGGGCCACCGCCTGGCGCAGCGCGGCCTCCTCGCTCTCCGTGAGCTGTCGCGACGCGCCCTCAGCGAGCACCCCGAGTTCGATGGGGCCGACAGCGACGCGAATCAGATCCACGACATCGAGCCCGACGGCGGCGCACATGCGGCGCACTTCCCGGCGCCGTCCCTCGCCCATGGTGATCTCGAGCCTGCGTCGGCCGGCGCCACGCTGCACGCTGAGGGCCCGGGCGCGCCCATCGGAGAGCTCGACGCCGTGGAGCAGACGCTCGAGGTGTGCGTCCAGCACGTCTGACGACACGGTCACTCGATAGCGCTTGCGGATGCCGTACCGCGGGTGTGACACACGATGGGCGAGGTCGCCATCCGTGGTCAGCAGCAGGAGCCCGCGACTGTCGGCGTCGAGGCGACCGATCGGGACAAGTCCGGGGAGCACGTCCACCAGGTCCATCACAGTCGTTCGTCGCTGCGGATCGTGACGCGTGCTGACGACCCCGACGGGCTTGTTGAGGGCGATCGTCACCGTGGAATTGCGGGCTGGAACCGGGGCGCCGTCAACGGCGATGGCATCCTGTGCCGGGTCGACGACCGACCCAACCCGGCCGGCCCGGCCGTTCACCGTCACCCGGCCGGATTCGATGAGCGTGTCCGCCGCGCGGCGGGAGGCCACTCCGCGGCGAGCCAGGTAGCGGTTCAACCGCTCACCCGGTTGCGAGGTCACGGCACGTCGGCGTCGGCGAATACCTCGTCCAGCGCCGCCAGCGCGCTGCCGTCCGCGATGGGCGGGAGATCGTCGATGCGTTCCAGGCCCACGATCTGCAGGAAGCGCAGGGTGGTGCCGAACAGGCGCGGGTGGCCCGGGGTCTCCTGCCGTCCGATTTCGGCGACCAACCCGCGATGCTCGAGGTGCTCGAGGACGGCATCGCAGTTCACACCGCGGATTGCTTCGATGGCCGCCCGGGTTACCGGCTGGCGGTACGCGACGATCGCCAGCGTCTCCATGGCCGGCCGGCTCAGACGGCTCGGCCGCTCGGGGTTCAGCGCGCGTTGAACCGCCCAGGCGACCTCCGGCCTGGTGACGATTTGGATCGAGTCCTGATGACGCTGCAGCATGAGGCCGCGCCCGCGTAGCTGGCGCGCCAGGGCGTCCGCGGCGGCACTGATCGCATGCGGGCTGCGGCCCAGGATCTCCCCGGCCTCGGTCAGCGTCAGCGGCCGGTTGAGCGCGAAGCAGACGGCTTCGAGGGCCACGCCGAGATCCTCGGCCTCGGCGTCGAAGGTGGCCGTGGGCACCTCGGCCCGGCCGAAGACGTCGATGATCAACTCGTCATCCACGACCGGTCACCGTTATCGGGCCCACGGCGTCACGCTGGTCTACCGTCGCCTCCCCCAGGCGGAGCAGCTCGAGCAGCGCCAGGAAGCAGGCAACCGCCTCGAGGCGCGACGCGCAACCCGTGAAGAGGTCTTCGAACTGGCACGCGCCCTGGGCGAGCCGCGCGCGCAGTTGGGCCACCTTCTCCTCCACCGAGAACGTGACAGCTCCGACGGGCAGCGGCTCGGCCTCGGCCAGCCGCTCCAGCACCGTGCGGAATGCCGCGGCCAGGCGCTCCGGCGGAATACGCATGCGCTCGATCGGGATGACCTCGGGCGAGACGATGCCCAGAAAGCTGCGTGCCCCTGTGTCCGCGGCATCGGCCAGAAGTGCCTCGGCCGCCGCCTTGAAGAGCCGGTATTCAGCCAGCCGGCGACCCGCCTCACTGCCGGGATCCTCTTCCGGCTCCAGGTCCTCGCCGAGCGGCTGGTCGGGCAGCACCGCACTGGCCTTCAGAGACACGACGCGGGCGACCAGGGTGAGGAAGTCCGCGACGTCACGCATCTCAGGGCGGGCCGATGCCCCTTCCAGGCGAATTCGGAATGAATCGGTGATCGCGCTCACCGAGACCTGCGTCAGGTCGATATCACCGCGCTGCGCTCGCCGGAGGAGATCCTCGAGGGTGCCTTGATACCCGGGAACGTCGATGGGGAAGCGGGATTCGTCGTCGCCGCGAACTGGGGACGCCACCACACCCTGCGGGGTTGCATCGTCGTTTTCTCCCACCCGATCCATCGCTCACATGGTACGGGTCGCTGATCGACGAGCCGGTTGGGCCGCCGCTCCGCGTGCGCCTTCCCGGAGCAACTCTTCGGCGCGCCGGAGCGCGGCCTGGGTCGCCCGACCGGACATGAGACGCGCGACTTCGGCGGTGCGCTCCCCATCCTCGACGCGATCGACAAACGCGGCCGGCACCCCGGGACCTTCTTGCTTGGTCACTCGCAGGTGGGTCCCGGCTCGTGCGGCTATCTCAGGGCGGTGGGTGACGGCGAGCACCTGACGGCTGTCGCCGATCGCGGCGAGGACGTCGCCCACCCGAGCCGCGGTCTCGCCGCCGATTCCGGTGTCCACCTCATCGAGCACGAGGATCGGCGCGCCCTCCTCGGCAACGACCGCTGAGAGTGCGAGAGCAAGCCGCGACAGCTCGCCCCCCGAAGGTCCCTGACCGAGCGGCGCCGGCACCATGTCGCGATTGGTCACCAGCCGGAACTCGACGTCATCGACACCTTCGAGGCCGCAGCGCACGGGGTAGCCGTCTCCCGCGTCAAGCCCGTCCGCGTCGGGGGTGCGACTCAACACGATCCTGAACCGAGCGTCAGGGAGCTCCAGGTCGCGAAGCTGTTCGGTGACGGCCCGCTCCAGCCTTCGCGCGGATGACGCTCGGGCCCGGCTGAGCACCGCGGCGGCCTCGCCGGCTGACGCGTGGGCGACGTCGACCGCCGCTTGATGACGGCCGATCAGCTCCTCGCCGCCATCCGTGGCGGCCAGCAACTCCTGGGCGCGCTGCACGTCCGCGAGCGCTTCGTCGATCGACCCGTGGCGCCTGGTGATCCTGACGATGACATCGAGCCGCTCCTCGACCTCGGCCAGCCGCCCCTCGTCGAGCGCGATCGACTCCGCGTGGCGCCGCGCATCGAGGCCGAGATCGCGGAGCCTGTCCACCAGCATGTTCGCTTCGTCCACAAGTGCGCCGAGGCCCGGGTCGATCGCGGTGAGCTCCGCGGCAGGCGCAACCGCCACCGCGATGGAGTCAGCGGCGCCGGCCTCGTCGTCGCTCACGGCCGCGGCGATCGCCTCCGTTGCCGTCAGCAGGCGCGACGCCGAACGCAACCGCGCGCGCTCCGCGCTGAGCTCGTCAGCTTCGCCGCTGCGCAGGTGGAGCGGCGCTATATCAGCGACGAGGTCGCGGGCACGCTCGACCTCCGCGGCGCCGCTGCGAGCAGCCCGGCTAGCGCTCTCCAGTGCTGTGGTCGCGTCGCGCCACGCGCGTATGGCGGCGGTGGCGTTGTGCCGAGCGCTCAAACCGGGCTCACCACCTGCGGCGTCGAGTAGGTCGCGCTGCCACGAGCGCCGCAGCAAGCGCTGACTGGCACCCTGCGATGTCACCTCGGCGACAGCGTCGCCGACTTCGCGCAATACGCTCAGCGACACCAGCGCTCCGTTGATACGGCACGAGCCACGACCACCGCGCACGATCTCGCGGCTCAACGTGAGCAGGTCGTCGTCGGGGACGCCAAGCGTGGCGATGCGCGCCCGCAGCGTCCGTGCCAGCTCGTCGAACACGGCGGTTGCTCGTCCGGCCGCTGCGCCAGGTCGAAGCACCTCGGAGTCGACGCGTCCGCCCAGCGCCGCGCGCAGGGCACCGACGCACACTGACTTGCCTGATCCGGTTTCGCCGGTGAGCGCGGTGAAGCCAGTGCCGACATCGAGACGCGCGTCCACGATCACCGCCATGTTCGACACCCGCAATTCACGAAGCATCCCACTCACCCCCGCCCAGCTCTGTGTCAACGGCATCGGACAGCCGGGCACGCTCGTGGGAATGCTCGATGTCCTTGTGCGGCACGCCGAAACGGAACTTCTGCCGCAGGCGCGCGTGGAACGACGGCGAGTCGGTGAACCGGACAACTTCGAGCTCCGGTCCGGGACGGACGGTGACCTCGCCTCCGTCGGTCAGCAGCGCGATGGAGTAGCCGTCGGTGGCGACAAAAACCTGCCCTTTCTCGACGCTGATACGAACCCGCACCGCATCCGGAATCACGACCGCGCGGCTGATGACGGCATGCGGCGCCAGGGGCACGACACAGAGCGCGTGCAGGCGTGGATCGACCGGTGGTCCGCCCGCGCTCAACGCGTAAGCGGTGGAGCCGGTGGCGGTTGCCACCACGACACCATCGGCATCGAATTCGCCGAGCAGCTCGTCGTCGACGTCGACACGAAGCCGCGCCACGCTGACACCGCGGGCGCGCACCACCACCTCGTTGAGCGCCAGCGCGCCCGGCTCGACTTGGGGAGCGGTGACCTGCACGTCGATCAGCGCGCGCCGCTGCGTGCGGAAGTCTCCCGCCCCGAACCTCGAGATCGCGTCGGGCAAATCGTCGAGCTCGACGTCGTTGAGGAACCCGAGCCGCCCCCGGTTGACCCCGATGACGGGGATGCCGCGCGGTGCCGCCAGACGGGCGCCGTACAGAAACGTGCCGTCCCCTCCCACAGTGATCAGCAGCGCCGTGTTCTCAGCATGCTCGGCCACGGTCGTCTCTGGGTCGCTCAGGGCCGTCCAAACGCCGAAGCCACAGGCCTGCGCACGCGCAACACCGGCTTCGATCGCCTCCTGCTCGCCAGGATGGAGCAGGAATCCGATGCTCCGGGGCTCGGTCACCCTCCATCCTCCTGCGCAGGCAGCACCAGGCGGACAAGCCACTCCTGGTTGCCCTTGGCACCGCGAATCGCGGCGGGCACCGGCGGATCGGGTGCAAGGGCGCCGACTGCGGCTCCAGCCCACTCCATGAACGCCCGCGCCCCTGGCTCACCGAGCCCGGCGTCGCGGACGACGCCACCGCGCCCAACCGCGTCCCGTCCCAGTTCGAACTGGGGCTTGAACAGGGCGACGACGTCCGCGGGCCGGGACACCAAAGCCGCGACCGCGGGGAGTACCAGCCGAAGAGAGATGAAGGAGAGGTCCAGGGTCACAAGGTCCGGGGGAGGGCCGGGGAGCGCTTGGAGATGGCGCAGGTTGGTGCGGTCCAGCACCGTCACGCGGGCATCCGACGCCAGGCGGCCGTCGAGCAGGCCATGGCCGACGTCCACTGCATAGACGAGCGCGGCGCCCCGGCTGAGCAGCACGTCCGTGAAGCCGCCGGTGGACGCCCCAGCGTCCAGCGCCACCCGACCCGTGCAGGAGACGTCGAAGGCATCGAGGGCTGCAGCGAGCTTCACCCCTCCCCTGCTGGCCCAAGGAT
>DATMRA010000141.1:0-5410 GCA_035566535.1 Candidatus Acidiferrales bacterium
CAACCACCACGACAGTGACGTCGCCGACCACCATCACCACGACCACGACCAAGACCTTCGACACCACAACTCAGACGCTGACCACCACGACGACAGAGACCTCTCGCGAGACATCAACTCAGCCGGTCACCGTGACGATCACAGAGACGACGACTCAGCCGACCACCGTGACGATCACAGAGACGACGACTCAGCCGACCACCTTCACAATTACCCAGCCGACCACCGAAACCACGACGGTCAATGGCACTGTCACCACCACGATCAACGGCACGGTCACCACGATCACGACCGCCCGCACGACAAAGACTGTGACCGAGGAAGTGGTCGGAGCCCCCGTCACCACGACGGAGACCCGGACAACCACGGTCAACGGCACGCCAACCACCGTCACGGTGACGGTGACAAGCACCCCTGCCGGCTCGGGCGCTGCCTCCTCGAGCGCTGTCGCCAGTGGTGTCCAGGGCACAAGCGTCACCACCCCCGGGACTGGCGCTGACATCGAGTTCGGTGTCGGTCTGCTGCTGGTGGTAGGCGGCGGAACCCTGGTGTTCGGCGCCAGCAAGATCGCCCGCAGAAAGCAGGACTGATCGACCAGTAACCTCGACGGCTAGGAGGCCGGCGGCGGCGCGACGCCCGCCTGCTGTATCTGGCTCCAGATCTGGACACCCTCGACCACGCGGGGTGAACGGCCGAACAGATCGGTGAAGAACGCGATCATCTGATCGCGATTGTCCATCGGACCGACGATGACGTCCTGCACCCCAAGCGTCCGCAGGTCCCGGGCCACCTGGTCTCGAACCGGTCCGCGCACGATGATGACCACACCAGTGTCCTGGATCGACTCCATGGTTCTGGTCAGGGTCGTCCCGATCGGCCCGTACATCGGGCTGCCATCGGCTGCCGGGATGAAGGCATAGGCCTCGGGCATGCGCACGCCGCCGCCGGCGACGGCCGCCCACAGCATCGGCGCGGCGCCGGCGCCGTCCCGGAAAAATGGTGCGATGAGCACCGTCGCGGAGTCAGGGATGCCGTGGTCCGACCAGCGCTGAAAGAAAACGGGAATGTCCGCCGTGGTCACGGGCAACCCAGCGGGCAGGATGGCGACGAGCGCGACGCCGAGGACACCGAGCCGAGGCACCATCTGCGTCCAGAAGCGCCCCGTCAACGCGCGATCGACGGCAACGGCCACCAGCACGGCGATCGCCAACCACATCAGCACCGCGAGGCGGTTCGGCTGGATGTCCTGAAGTAACGGCACGTGGGTGAAGAGCCAGAACGGCAGCGGCCAGCCGGTTGACGCGCCGCCGATGTGCAGGTGCGGACCGAGCGAGAGGAGAAACGCGGCCGCCGCGACGATCGCCGCGGCTCGAATCCTCAGATCCTTCCAGTGCGTCGCGGTGAAGGCGGTGAGCAGAAGCAACAGCGGAAAGCCGATGTACGCGTTGGCTTCAAAGTCGAACCCGCCGGTGAAATGACCGGCCAGCGTTGCTGCGGCGTCCGGAGCGATCAGCTGATGGTGGGTCGGCACCACCAGGTTGAGCAGGTCAGTAGAGAATGACTCGGGGTCCTGCAACTGCCCGTGCACACGCTGCGGTCCGAAAAACTGAACGGCCAGCGGAAGCGCGCACAGCACGAGCCCGGTGAGCGCCGCCGCCGTAATCGCCTTGCCCACCGGACGCCACAGGAGGACCACCTCCCCCCACCGGCGCCACGCGAGCACCGCGATCATGACCACTGCCATGAGCGCAGAGGTGACCACCAGTTCTTCCTCCGTCAGCAGCTGCACCGCAACGAGAACGCCGAGCGCCACGCCCAGCAGCAACGGCGAGCGACGCCGGCGGATGAGCAGCTCGTCGAGGACGAGCAAAAAGAGGGGTGGGACAAATGCAAGAGCCAAAGGGAGATGCAACAACGCCTGCGGCACGACATAGGGTGAGAACCCGTACACCGCGCCGCCGATCAGCGGGCCCGCGTTGCCGTGGGAATAGCGACGCAGTGCGAGGTAGGCGCACCAGCCACTCAGTGCAATCGCTGCGGTGACCAGGAAGTTGAACGCCACCACCGGCCCCCACAGCAACGTGATCGGCGATACCAGCAGGCTGGCCGCGAACACCGGCGTGTTCCACATGGCGTTGACGCCATATGGCGCATTCAGCTGATCGATGAAGAACGGATTGACGAGATGGCCGACCGCGTACGGCGCCCAGCGCACGTACCAGATCGTCTGCTGCGGGTCGCAGCAGCTCCCCGCCCAGGCGGCGCCGGGTGTCCGCCACGCCACGTGGGTGAGGGCAAATGCGCCCGCGGCATAGAGGAGCAGCGCCCACGCTGCCGGTGAGATGAACCAGCGAAGGACGCGCACCGTTCAGCGGCCGCTCCACGTGCGGAACGGATAGAGCTCGACGAACCAGAAGCCCACGATGGCCACGTATCCCAGTAGCGCGGCGGTGGGCAGCCAGCGACGCGAGAAGAGCGCGGCGACAGCGGCGTACACGGCCGGCAGCACGATGACCGTGTAGTAGATGTACGAGTCGCGGTTGCCGTACTTGCCGAGCGGCGCCGCCGCTACCACAAAGGGCAGGAAGGTCCCCAGGAACCAGACCACGCACAGCATCGAGAAGGTGTCGCGCTGCACCCACGCGGTGCGGATTGCGAGTCCCAGTGCCGGGAGCGCAAGCAGGATGATCGCGGGGTTCATCGCGCCTTGGAACCATATGATCGGAATGGTCGCGATCGTGGCGCCATTTGCCGTGACGGTGGTCGCGACCTTGTAGTAGTCGATGGTCGTCTGGTTGAGCAACCACTGCCACGGATAGCTGGCGATACCCGTCGGGCCGTTCGGACTGGTGAGCTTGCCCGCATAGCAGAGCATGAAGTTGGTGTGCTCGATCGGGTTGTGGAAGCCGCTCGGCACCGTGGTGCAGTCTCCTACTCCGCCGATCGGCGCGACGATGAGGTCGAGCCCGAACAGCACGGCCAGGTACGTGACCGCGCCCACGCCGGCGGTGGTCAGCAGCGGCAGAACGCGAGCACGCGCGATCGCCATACGCGACCTTGTCTCGTCAGGCGGTCGTAAGAAGACACGCCCAAGCTCGAGCAGGATGAGCACGAACGCCACATCGAAGGCGACCAACTTGGTGCAGAGTCCGACCCCGAGGGTCAACCCGGCCAGCAGTGGATGTCCGCGGAGATACAGCGCGACCACCGCGAGCATGAACGTGACCACGAAGATGTCGAGGGTGGCGATGCGCCCGTGGACCAGCAGCATGTTGTCGACCGCCATCAGTGTTGCAGCGCCGAGCGCAAGCCACGTTCCGCCGCGCGCCGAGCGAACCAGCCAGTACATGGCGAGAATCGCCAGGCTGCCGAAGATCACGGGAAAGATGCGCCAGCCCCATGCGTTGTCGCCAAACACCTTGATCGACGCCGCGATCAGCATCTTGGCGAGCGGCGGATGCTCCGCGTTCGGATCGTGGAACAGCGCCGTTCCCGTATACGCTCCCGTGGGGTGGATGCCGGCGATCACCCGGGCTGCGTTGACGTAGAACTGCTCGTCGAAGATGAGACCGGAGACGTGGGTCTTCGGATCGATCGGCTTGTTCAGATACCAGAGCCGGGCGCCGAGTGAGAAGAGGCTCAGCAGCCCGAGCAGCCACAGTGGCGCCCGCGGATGCCCACGGTGTGCCCAGAGCCACCGTAGCGGGGCCAGGGCAGTGGGCAACCTCAGGTAGGCGACCCGGGCACGAGAGCGAACGGGCTCCACGTGCTCATTTGGGATGAGTGTCACCAAGCCTCCTGAGGTCGGGTCGACGGCGACAATGTTAGCCGTGTTTTCCGCCGCGTCATGAAACCTGGAGCCGAGGCCTTGCACGCCACACGGGGGGTCCCATCGATGGCCGCTCGCGCCATCAGACGCGCGTGCGCCGTCCCCTTGTGGGTGCCCCTCGCAATCATTCCAGGGCTCGTCGCGCTCAGCCTGTGCGGCTATCAGCTCGCGCAACCCGACGCCCTCGTCGGGCTGCACGGCTCCGACGACGGCGTTTATATAGGCCCTGCTATTCGGCTCCTGCAGGGTGCACTCCCTTATCGCGACTACGCTTGGGTGCATCCGCCGGGCATCGCCGTGCTGATGGCACCACTCGATGTTCTCGGCAGTAGAAACGCGCTGGCCGCGGCACGGATTGTGACGGCGCTCGTGGTCGGCCTGAACGCGTCCCTTGCAGCTGTCATCCTGCGCGACCGCGGTGCCGTTGCCATGCTGATCAGCGGGCTCGGGCTCGCCCTCTTCCCGCAGGCGTTGGGCGTGGGAAACACGCTCGCCCTAGACCCCTACCTTGTGATGTTCTGCCTGCTCGGGACCCTGGTCATGTTCCGCAGCGGCGGCCTCGGCTCATCACGACGGCTGCTGCTGGCGGGTGTCTTGTTCGGTCTCGCCACTGTGATGAAGGCCTGGGGTGTCTTCCCCGCTATTGCCGCGCTGCTGATCTGCGTACCCATCTGGCGCTCGGCCGTGGTTCCGTTCGCTTCCGGGCTGGTGCTCGGTTTCGGCGTGCCGAGCCTGCCGTTTTTCGTTGCTGCCCCGGGTGCCTTCGTGCACGACGTCGTCTTCTCTCAGCTCATTCGGTCAATCACGGGACAGGGTTTCACCTCGCTCGGTGAGCGGCTGCAGTTGCTGCTCGGATTCACGCCGTCGACCGACCCGGCGAGCACGCAGCTTGCTCTGGCCATAGCCCTCGTCCTCGCCATCTTCGTCGTGACCACGTACGCGATCACGGCCCGAAAGTCGAGGCGCCTTGACTGGTTCGTGCTCCTCGTCGCTGCCATCGACGGAGGGGTGATGTTGTTCGTCGTAAAAGAGGTCTACAGCTATTACGCGTACTTCGTAGCGGCGTTCGGCGCGGTTTTGCTCGGCCTTTGCCTCGGCCGCGCGGTGCAAGGCATCCGTTGGGCGGGCGTGCAGATCGGGGGAAACGCGCAGCGCGCCGGAAAGCTCGTCGCGTCGGCTGTACTTCCCGCCGCCATCGTCATCGCCGCGATTCTCGTGCTGGAGAGCGATGTCGGGTCTGCCTACACACATGTCAGCGGCGCGTACGATCCGCAAGCCACGGTCCAGGCGCGGATTCCGAAGGGCGCCTGCGTTGTATCCGACGAGGCGGGAACCCTGATCGACAGCGACCGTTTCTCAGCATCCCAGCCCGGATGCCCCGCCCTCGCCGACGCCTTCGGCCTATGGCTCACTGACAACGACGGGATCCCACCGCCGGCTCAGCCACAATCAACTGCATTCGTAGCCGAATGGTTGTCGTGGTTTCAACGCGCCGACTACGTTGTGCTTACCGTTCCGCAGAGCGACTACCTACCGTGGACGCCAAGCCTTATCTCTTGGTTCAACGCCAACTACCACCTG
>DATMRA010000142.1:0-14724 GCA_035566535.1 Candidatus Acidiferrales bacterium
CATCGGGATCGGCCTTGCGTTGATCCTCTATCGGCTTCTGGCGGCGCGGAGTAAACAGCGGTGATTGTTGGCGACGACGTCGAGCGCATCGACGAGGAGATCGTCGATCGGTATCCCTACCCGCTGGTGGCCACGTACGACCGCGCCTTCTTCCAGGCACCCGATCCCGCGGAGGCTCACGAGTACCTGCTCGATCTCTTCGAGGTGACGCTGAAGTACTTCACCAGCATCGCGATCTCGCAGTACTTCCACGATCACGCGCGCGACCCAAAGATCAATCGCGACCTTCTCGAGATACAGCGGCCGAGCCTCGGACACTGGCATGGCTGGCTGCGCGACATCCTTGCCCTATACCGCCGCGATGGGCGCTCGCTGGTCATACCCGAGCTCGACGCGTTCTATCGCCAGAAGCACGACGGGGCCATTCTCAATGCCGCGCAGAGCTTGTCTCGCATCATGGCGGCGATGGGCTACGGCGCGTCGATCGGTGACCCATCGGGCGTGTCGACCCAGCAGTTCTTCGAACTCCTTGTCGGGTATCGCAATCGGTTGGCCCACGGGGCACGTCCCAGCACACACGATCGCGCTGCGGTCGCCGATCTCCTGCTGCCCGCACTGCGTCAGCTCTACAGCCGGATGGGTGTGATCGCCGAGTACCGGCTCGTGTACATCCGCAGTGTGACCCTCGAATTCGAGCAGGAGGGACCGCATCGATACCGGCACGTGGTCACGTATCTCACCGGGCAGACGCCGCGCGCGGCCCCCAACCCGACACTGCTTGACGAGCCGTATCCCGACAAGCAGCTGTACGTGCTTGATCGGACCAGCGAGTTCCGGCCGTTGCTGAGCCTGCACCCGTTCTTCATCTTCGCTCACTGCGTGAGCTGCAATCGTGAGCAGACGTTCGTGCTGAACATGAGCGACGCCAGCTCTCAGGACTACCTCGGCTACCAGTGCACGCATCACTTCAGCCCCACGGAGTACCTGGACTACATGCGCCGCCTCCTGGAGGAGCTCGGCGTCGCGCCCGCGGACGCTCCTACGGTCGTGCCCGCAGGCAACGGACGCGCAACCGTGCCGATGGAACCGGCCGGACCCCCTCCGCCCCCGCCGCCACCGTGGACGGGTTCGGAGACCGAGGTCGAGCCGGTGCCGGTGCCTCCGCCACCGTCAAACCGGCGAAGCCGATTTGGCCTTTTCGCCGGCATCGGCGCGGCCGCGGCTGCAGCGCTGATTGTGCTCATCATCGTGCTGAGCCGCGGACCAAGCGGCGTCACGCACACCGGCAACGGGGGTGCAACGCCGACGCCGTCCCGATCCGCGCACCCGGCGACGCCCCCCGCGCAAATCGACCTCAGCAGCGTTGTCGTCTCGTCTGCCGATGATCCGAATGCCGTGGACGCGAGTCCCGAGGACGCAACGGCGAATCGCGACCTCTCCGGCACGAACGGGCTGATATGCACGCCGTCGCACGTGGCCAACGCCGCGTACCCCGCCTCGAAGAGCCGCTACGCGACTTCCTCATATCGCGTCCTGACGGTCGTGGCCCAGTACGCACCCGGTGATGCGCAGGCTTACATGACGGCGCTGGCGGCGAGCATCCAGCAGTGCGGTCTTGGGCAGAGCGTGTCGCGCGTGGGTGACGACAGCAAGGGCATCGTCTATGGGCCGACGCAGCCGGGGTCGGGCAACAACTACGGCGCGGTCATGTTCGTACGGTCGGGGAATCTCGTTGGCTACGTGAGCGGGATCGCTTCGCAGTACAGCTCATTGCCCGACGTCACCACGATAGCGTCGGCGATGGCGGCAAGGATGGCGCAGGCGCAGCAGTAGAGCGGCGCTTCTGATACCCCGCTCAGAGCGAGTCGGGGACGTTGCGCTCGAGTTCCTCGAGCCACACCGTCGCGACCGCGTCACTGGGAGCGCGCCAGTCACCTCGCGGCGACAGCGATCCGCCCGAACCGACCTTGGGACCGTTCGGCATCGCAGATCGTTTGAACTGGCTCATCTCGAAAAAACGATGCAGGAACACGCGCATCCATGTCTTGACGTCGGCCAGCGAGTACTGGCGCCGCTGGCTTTCGGGAATGAGGTCGGGCCAGTCGCCGAGGCGGCAGTCGCGCCAGGCCTGATGAGCGAGAAACGCGACCTTGCTCGGTTTGAAGCCGAAGCGAAGCACGTAGTAGAGAAAGAAGTCCTGCAGCTCGTACGGGCCAACGACGTCCTCACTGCGTTGACCGGGGCCCGCGCCCTCGGCATCTCCGGGCACGAGCTCGGGTGAGATGACGGTGTCGACGATCGCTTGAAGCACCTCGCCGGCCTCGTCGCCGAGCTCATTCGTGTCGACCATCCAGCGAATAAGGAACTGCACCAGGGTCTTGGGGACGGACGCATTGACGTTGTAGTGCGACATCTGGTCACCCACACCGTATGTGCTCCACCCCAGCGCCAACTCACTGAGATCGCCCGTTCCGACGACCAGCGCGTCGTGCCGGTTTGCCAGCCGGAAGAGATGCGACGTGCGCTCGCCGGCCTGCACATTCTCGTACGTGTGGTCGTATTCCGGAGCACCGCCGGCGGCAGGGTGTCCGATATCGCGCAGCATCTGCGTGGCGGACGGGCGGATGTCGATCTCTCCGGCGGTGACACTCAGCGCCCGCATCAAGCGGCGGGCGTTGTCCAGCGTGGCTTCGCTGGTGGCAAAACCCGGAAGCGTGTAGGCCAGGACGTTGGTTCTTGGCAGACCGAGGGCATCCATCGTGCGCGCCGCGACGATGAGCGCTTGCGTCGAATCGAGCC
The DNA here is from genome assembly GCA_035566535.1 of Candidatus Acidiferrales bacterium. Lineage (GTDB taxonomy): Bacteria > Chloroflexota > Dormibacteria > Aeolococcales > Aeolococcaceae > JAFARE01. The sequence continues at coordinate 2,800 of DATMRA010000142.1, forward strand.
CACCCGACACGCCGATGACGGCTTTGGTGATGCGCGTGCTGCGCAGTCGCGTGGCCAGTCCGTTCACCTGGATCCGGTAGACATCCGCGCAGCGCTCAGCGCGTGAGAGAGGATCGCTGGGCACGTACGGGAAACGCTCGACGTGGCGATCCAGCGTTGCTATGGATGGCGGAGAACCGAACTCGAAGCGGATGCGCCGCATCGAATGGAGACGCTCCGCATGGTCGTGGGCGTTGTCGCTGTAGCTGGTCATGCGCATGCGGTCGGCGACAAGACGTTCGAGGTCGACGTCGGCGGTGATCAGTAGTTCATCGCCGGCAAAACGTTGGCTCTCCCTGAGTACGTTGCCGTTTTCGCATATGAGGGCCTGACCGTCCCAGGCGAGGTCGGTCGTCGATTCGCCCTCGCCGGCGGCCGTGTAGATGTAGGCGGCGATCGTCCGCGCGGACTGCGACGCGCACAGCATCCGGCGGTAGTCGGCCTTGGCGATGGTGACGTTGCTGGCGGAAAGGTTGGCGAGGACGGTTGCCCCGGCCAGCGCGGCGTACGTGCTTGGGGAGATTGGCACCCAGACGTCCTCACACAACTCCGCGTGGAGGGCGAAGCCGGTGCGGTCCGCACACTCGAAAATGAGGTCGGAGCCGAAGGGCACCCGGTCGCCGTTGATGACAACTGTCGGAGTGAGTGCATCGCGAGCGGCCGCGAAGTAGCGCTTCTCGTAGAACTCGCGGTAGCCGGGCAGGTAGCTCTTGGGCACGGCGCCGAGCACCCGGCCGTGGTGGATGACGACGGCGCTGTTGAACAGGCGGTGCTCGCTGCGCAGCGGTGCACCGACGATGATCAGCGGCGCGAGGTTCGCGCTCGCCGCGATGATCGTGTTGAGCGCTCCGGTCACCGCGTCGAGCAGCGCGTCCTGGTGAAAGAGATCGTCGTCGGTGTATGCCGAGAGGCCCAGCTCGGGGAACACGACGAGCGCAGCCCCCGCCTCGTCCGCACGGCGGGCCAACCCGAGCGTGTGTTCCGCGTTGAATGCCGGATCCGCCACTCGAACGTGTGGGACTGCTGCTGCCACGCGGATGAATCCGTGGCTGTACAGCGAAACGAAGGACTGCGAGCTCCCCCCACCTTCAGGCGAGATTGTCACAAACCCAGTCTACGGCGGCCCGACCATGCGACTACGGCTCGGGACGTGTCAGTCGGCCACACCGCGGGCGATCTGCCATGTCCCCCAATACGGCTGATTGGAAGGAATGCCGATCGCACCGCGTGAGTTGATCCACCAGGGGTGCAGAGTGCCAAACGCGTTCATGACGTATCCACCGCCGGCGGAACCCACAAAGCTGATGGAGCGGCAGATGTCCCTGCCAGCGAAGTACGCGGTAGTGGTCGCCGGACCGGCGCTGCCAAAGGGATGGAGGCCGCCCCAGCCGTCGAGGACGTAGCCAGACCCGGCGCTGGTTACGACAAGTCCTCGCGCGATGTCCCATCCGCGCCAGAACTGACTCACGGCGGGGGAAGACACCGGCGCTTTCCCCTGCTGCCAGAACGCGTGCACTCCACCCCAACCGTCGAGGATGTATCCGCTGACGGTGTTACCTGAGCATGGGTTCAGAGCTATGGCGCGCGCGATGTCCCATCCGCGCCAGTACTGGCTGGCGGTCACCGCCGGCGCCGTCCCGAACGCGTGCACGCCGCCCCAACCGTCGAGGACGTAGCCGCCGTTGTCCGGGTCGCATGGGTTCAGGGCGATGCTGCGCGCGATGTCCCACCCCGACCAGAACGGGCCATTGGTGATCGACGGCGCCCCGCTGTACGGGTGGACACCGCCCCACCCGTCAAGGACCCACCCGCTGCTGCCGTCCGAACGCACCGTGATTCCGCGAGCGATGTCCCATCCGCTCCAGAATGTTGCGCCAGTTGCGGGTGACGCGCCACCGACCGCATGGATACCTCCCCAGCCGTCCAGAACGTACCCGGGCGGGGGTGGGCCGCTCGCCTGGAGCCCAAACGCGTACACGTTTTTGTCGACCGAGCCCGCGAAGATCTCACCATTGGCCACGCTCGGAGCTCCATAGAAGATGCTTCCGGCCTTGAAGCTGTAGAGGCGCGAACCGCTGCTCGCGTCCAGCACCTCGAGCGTTGATCCGGCGCCGTCGACGACGAGGCCGTTGTCGTATGCGAGCGCCGGAACCACGACGCCTGAGGCGCCGTGCTCCCATTTGAAGCTGCCCGTCGCAGGGTCGATCGCGCGAACGGATCCGTTGAAGTTGGTCCCGCTGATCGTCGTGTGCCCGCCAGCGGCGAAGAGTTTGCCAGCGGCAAACGCCATCGACGAAACGCTGCCGTCCCCGCAGGTGGGGCACTGTCCACCTTGAGCGATCTGCACCATCCAGACGGGGCCAGCGCTCAGATTCGAGCGGTCCCACGCGTAGACGAAGCCGTTCTTGTTGATTGCCCCGACGAGATTTCTGGTGCCATCGGTGAAGAGCGTGGGCGTCGTGCCCCAGTCCGAATCGGTGGTCCGTTGGTTGGCGGGAAGCTGCCACGAGTCGATGGCCGTGCCGCAGCCGAGGCTGCAGACGTTGGTGGCGTCGACTTCGACGATGGCTTCCGAGTACTTCTGATTGGCCGCTGAATCCGAGGTCACGATGGTGCCGGTCGTCATGAAAATCCGACCGGTGGCCGGGTCAACAGCCGGAGATGTCCAGATGCCCCCGCCCTTGCTTCCCGGCGGGACCACGTTGAACACATGCACCAGTTGGTGGGTAGCGAGGTTCACTTGCATGAGTTGCCCCTCCACCAAGGGGCTGTCGCAGTTGCTCGAGACGCCGATATAGGCGTAGGTGACGGCATCGCTGGCCGTATAGATGAGCGGGCTCGACCAGTTGTAGTGGCCGCCGGACGCGCTGTTGTCGCCCGTGGGCACCGACCAGAGCACGTTTCCGTTCGTAGCATCGAGCGCGTACCAGTTCGAGTCGCCGCCGCCGACATAGACCACGCCGTTGAGCACCGTCGCTGCCGACGTGATGCCCAGGTTTGGTGGACTGCACGCTGGGATGTTGGTGGTGCCGAGGAACGTCTTCCATATCATCGAACCCGAGGCCGCGTCGAGGGCGTACTCGTTGCCGTCCCACGATCCGACATAGACGACTCCGCCAACCACGGTGGGCGACGGGGCAACTGCGCCGCCGGTGGAAAACGCCCACAGCTTCGTGATCTGCCCCGCGTCGGCCGTCGAGAGCGTGGTATCGGTACCGGCCCCGCTGCGGGAGCCGTCGCTCAGATACGTCGGCCAATCGGCTCCGCTGAGGAAGAGTGCGACGAAGACCAACGCGACAGCTTTCAAGGCGCGTCCCGTTCCTGGCCTATCCTTGGACCCCACGGGTGCCTACCTTAAGGCATCCCCTCGGTTCTGGCGGTCCTCAGTTCGGCAACGCCTCGATCACGACGGCGCCACGCTGTCCATGGTGACGGTGCTGGTCGCGTTCCACTGGTGCGACGTCACGGCAAGGCCCTCGTACATTGCGCCCCAGGAGAACGCGGGCGTGATAACGATCTGAGATCCGGAAAGCATCGTCCAGCTGGAACCGTCCGACGATGTGTACGCGGTGAACGTGTTGACGCCGTTGCTGTCTATGGTTCTCGTGATCATCACCCAGGCGCCGGGCGGTGCCGAAACGCCCAGGAGTGTGGAGATGCGAGCAGTCGTGCCGCCCTGAGCCGAGCGCCATTGCACTACGAGGCCATTCGAGGGCGTGACCAGCATCGCGTACTCGGGTGCGCCTGGGTCGCTGCTGAGGCGGAACATGACACCTGCCTTTGCCCATGCGTTGGTGTTCTGCTGCGTGTCCACGTGCGCAACGATGCTTTGGTTGTCAGCCTGGGCAGGCAGCGTCCACACGTAGTGGAACTGGTCGGAGGTGCCGAATATGTCTCCGCCGGAACCGGCGACCGTCCAGGCGCCTCCGCTCAGCGACTCACTGCCAGCTGGATCCGGGGGGAACACGCCCCCGATGTCAGCGCAGTTCCAGTTTGTCGGACAGCCGGGCGGCGGCGGCGGCGCGCCTCCGGTGCTGCCCACGGTGACCGAGTCGACACCCAGCGTTGCGGCCGTGCCCTGCTGGTGCGAGGTCAGCGCCACGCCGCCGAGGATCGATGTGCCCAGGCTGAGCGTCACTGTTGACTTGGCAATCGGCGTCCACGTCACGCCGTCGAGCGACGTGTAGGCGGTGAGCGCGTTCGCGGTCGTGTCGGCCACCTGAAGATACTGGGGCGCTGTGCCCGCAATGCTCGCGGCCATAACCGCCACGCCGCCCTGGGCAGAGCGGTACTGCACAACGATGCCGTTGGCTGGAGTCACGTACACCGCGTAATACGGCGACCCCGGCGACGTCGACGAGCGAAGCATCACGCCGCCTTTGGTCCACGCATTGGTGATCGTGATCGAGGAGACGTGCGCGCTGACGCTGTTGCTGTTGGTCATGGACTGCCAGATGTAATGGAACTGGTCCGCTGTGCCCCAGATGTCAGATCCACCGCCCGTGACGGTCCATGCGTTGCCGCTAACGGACTGGTTACCAGCCGGCGTTACGGTGCCGATGTCCGTGCAGTTCCATCCGGTCGGGCAGCTGGGCGGGGGTGGTGGCGGCGGCGGCGGGGATCCGCCACTGATGCCAAAGGCGTACAGGTTCTTGTTCGTTGAGCCGGCGAAGATCTCGCCGTTCGCGAAGCTCGGCGCTCCATAGAACGTGCCGGAGCCGGGATTCGTGCTGTAGAGCTGCGCGCCTGACGAGGAGTTGAGCACGCTGAAGGTAGCTCCGGCAGCAACGGCGACGAGACCGTTATCGAATGCCAGCGCGGGGATGACGGGATTCGACATCCCATGCTGCCAGATGAAGTTGCCGGTGGCAGGATCGACACCGCGAACGAAGCCGTTGACGGCTGACCCGTTGATGGTGGTGTGGCCGCCGGACAGGAAGAGCATGTGGTTCACGCTGTCGTACGCGCTCGACGAGACACTGCCGTCACCGCACGTCGGGCAGACGCCACCGGTCGCGACTTGTTTCTTCCACACCCATCCGACGGAACCGGTCGAGGTTAGGGTGTTTCGGTTCCATGCATAGGCGTAGCCGTTCTTGTTGATCGCAGACACCATCTGGTTGCCGTTCTCGTCGGTGTAGATGGTCGGTGTGGTGCCCCAGTCGGAGTCGTACACCCGGTCGCTCGACGGCAACTGCCAAAACGCGGCCGCTTTGTTGGGCGCGGTGGAGGAGAAGGTGCTGCCGCATACCGACGCATTCGGCGTGGACCAGTTGGCGCAGATATTGGTTGCGTTGAGGGCTACGATGGACTCCTCGTACTGGAACGTCGCGCCGCTGCCCGCGATCGTCCCGGTGGTGACCCACACCTCGTTGTTGGCCGCATCGTATGCGGGGGAGGTCCAGATGCCTCCGCCAACATGACCATTGGCGACCACATCCCACGTGTGCACCAGCGTTTGTGTGTTGATGTCGACCTGCATCAGCTGTCCCTGCACGAGCGGACAGTCACCGAAGCTGGAAATGCCGATGTAGGCGTACGTGTGGCCATCAGCAGCGGTGGCGATGAGCGGGCTCGCCCAGTTGTAGTGGCCGCCAGCGGTGCTGTTGTCTCCGGTGAAGATTTTCCAAAGCACAGCGCCTGTAGTGGCGTCGAGCGCGTACCAGTTTGAGTCACCGCCGCCCACGTACACGACGCCGTTGACGATTGCAGCCGCGGAGCTGATGCCGGCGCTCGGCGGCGCTTTGCATTGCGTGCTGGACGTGATGCCCAGATTGGTCTTCCAGATCTGCGCGCCAGTGTTCGCGTTGAGCGCGTATTCGAACCCGTCCCACGATCCGACGTAGACGACAGGCGTTGAAGTGCCGTTGATGACTTCGGTGGCTACGCTGGCGGACGCCGCGATCACACCGCCCGTCGTGAAGTTCCAGAGCTTTGTCAGCTGGGCGGCGTTCGCCGTCGTCAGAGTCGTGTCCGTGCCCGCTCCGCTTCGCGAAACGTCACCGAGATAGGTCGGCCAATCGGCGGCGCTGAGCACCAAAACGGCGAAGATCGCCAAAACCGGCGCAACAAAGCGCACCGGCGCCTTCAGGAACCTCAACCTACCGAACCCCCCAGCTCCCAATCTGATAGCCGAACCTTATCAGGAACCCGGCACCGCTGCCACCAGTGCAATTGCACTACGCGGCGCTTCCCTTCCCTTCACGACCTTCTCGATCATCGCGGTCGTGCCCGGGTAGGACGGCGCTCAAACGCGCCGTCCTACCCGGGTCGCATCAAATTTCAGACAGCCGCCGGCACGGCCAGACCGAGCCCTTCGGCGATGCGGTCGCCGAGCTGCGGGTCGACCCTGCGCCAGTGCTCCAAGGAGCGGGCCTGAATCGTGGGTTCGACCGGCCTGAGGTGCTCGGCGATGTTGTGGGCGAGGTGGGCGCGATCGGTTTCTGAGAGCACCGTACGCACCAACGCTCCCGGCTGGCCGTAGTCGTCGTCCTCGCTGTGGAGTGTGTACGCGGTGCGGACGATCTCGCCGCTGACATTCCACGATGGGTCGGGAAAGCGCGCCGGATCGGCTGCCGGTCCGCCGAAGCTGTTCGGTGCGTAGACGGGCTGGTCACCCGCGTGCTGATAGCGCATCGCGCCGTCCTTGTTGTAGCTGTGCACCGCTGCCTGCGGCCGGTTGATCGGCAGCTGCAGGTAGTTCACGCCAATGCGATGACGGTGCGTGTCGGGATAGCTGAACAGCCGGCCGAGCAGCATCTTGTCGGGGCTCGGCCCGATGCCGGGCACCATGTTCGCCGGCTCGAACGCGGCCTGTTCGACCTCGGCGAAATAGTTGTCCGGATTGCGATTGAGCACCATGCGCCCGATGGTGATAGGTGGGTAGTCGCCGTGCGGCCACACCTTGGTGAGGTCGAACGGGTTGAACCGGTAACCCGCCGCATCTTCGAGCGGCATGATCTGCATCTCTAGACGCCACACGGCCTCGCCGCCTTGCGCGAGGGTGTCGTGCAGGTCGCGGATGTGATGGTCGGGATCCTCCGACACCATCGCCTTGGCTTCGCTGTCGGTGAAGTTCTCGACGCCCTGCTCGGTCTTGAAATGGTACTTGACCCAGAAGCGCTCGCCACCCGCGTTGATCCACATGAACGTGTGGCTGCCGTAGCCATTCATGTTGCGCCAGCTGCGGGGCGTGCCCCGGTCGCTCATCAGGAATGTCACCTGGTGCATCGCGGCCGGCTGCAGCGACCAGAAGTCCCACATCATCGTGTTGCTGCGCAGGTTCGTATCGGGAAGCCGCTTCTGCGAGTGGATGAAGTCGCTGAACTTGCTGGGATCACGAATGAAGAAGACCGGCGTGTTGTTGCCAACCAGGTCGTAGTTGCCGTCCTCGGTATAGAACTTGATCGCGAAACCGCGCGGATCGCGAACGGTGTCAGCCGATCCGAGCTCACCGGCGACGGTGGAGAAGCGAACGAACACGGGCGTGCGCTTCCCGGCCGTGCCGAAAAGACCGGCCTTGGTCCACTCAGCGGCCGACCGTGTCACCTCGAAGTACCCATGGGCGCCCCCGCCCTTGGCGTGGACCACCCGCTCGGGCACGCGCTCACGGTTGAACTGCGCCATCTTCTGGATGACGTAGTGGTCCTGCAGCAGGATCGGCCCGTCCGGTCCAACGGTGAGCGAATGGTCATCGCTGGGCGCGGGAATGCCCGCGTCGGTGGTGGTGATCGGGGGTCGCTCGTCAGTCATCGCTCGCCTCCTGTCTGGCCCTGCTCTTCTCGCTGATCGCTGTTGGACGGCCGTGGCATGAGGGGCAGAGGCCCCAGTACGTGACCTCGGCCTCGTCGATCACGAACCCGTGCGACGACGACGGCTCGAGACACGGCGCGGCCCCGCGCGCGCAGTCCACGTCATCCGTCTCACCGCATCCCCTGCACACGACATGGTGGTGGTTGTCGCCGACGCGCGTCTCGAAGCGGCTGGGCCCGCCCGCGGGTTGGATCCGTCGCACCAGCCCGGCCTTCTCCAGCGCGCGCAGACCGTCATAGACACCCTGCACCGAGATCGCCCCGAGACGTTCGCGCGCCGCTCGCATGAGGTATTCGGCGTCGTGGTGCCCTGGCTCGGACGCCAGGGTCAGGAGCGCGAGGCGCACCGGGGTGACGCGGAGGCCTGCGCTGCGCAAACCCGCCACGAAATCGCGCGAACTCGCCAGGACCACAAATCCAGACTAGTTCCAAGAATAGAAGGGGTCAAGTTAAGGCTTGGCGAAACCGGGTGATGTCGATTCGGCGGCGGCCCGTTCGTCGTTCAGGTGAAGAGCAGAATCCGATCTCACCCGCAATTCACAACAACCACCGGCAGCGGGCAGTAGGAGTGCACCAGATGGGCCAGAAGTACGTGCTGATGTTCGTCCGCGATGACGAGGCCTTCCTCGCCGATCCCGCACACGACCACAGGTATGAGTCGATCAATCAGTGGTTCATGGACCTGGGACAGCAGGGCAAGATCGTGGAGACCGGCTCGGAGCTACAGCCGGCTCACAACGCCACCACCGTGCGCTGGTCCGGCGGCAACCCGCTGGTCACGGACGGCCCGTTCATGGAGAGCAAGGAGACGGTGGCGGGGTTCACGACGATCGAGGTCAGCGACCTCGACGAGGCGATCGCGATTGCCAAGCGCTGGCCGGCGAAGGATCACGCCATCGAGATCCGGCCGGTCGTCGACTTCGAGATGGACGGTCATTGAGCCGGTTCGAACCAGATGAGCGGGGATACGAGCGCGACCCTGGAGGCAATCAGTGCCGCATTTCGCGACGAGGCCGGCGCGGTCTGCGCGTCGTTGACCCGGCAGCTCGGTGACCTCGACCTGGCGGAGGACCTGGTGCAGGACGCGATCGTCATCGCGCTGCAGCGGTGGCCACGCGACGGCGTGCCCGATCGTCCCGGAGCGTGGCTGCTGCAGACCGCGCGTCACAGGGGGATCGACCGGCTTCGGCGCGAGGCCCGCTACCGCGACAAGCTGCAGGCGCTGAGCGCGGTGAACGTCGAGCAGGTCAGTCGCGAGCCGGATGAACGGCTCCGGCTGATCTTCACGTGCTGCCATCCCGCCATCGCTCGCGAGGCGCAGATCGCGCTCACCCTCCGTGCGGTGATGGGGATGACCACGGCTGAGATCGCTCGCGCATTCCTCGTTTCGGAAACAACCATGGGGCAGCGAATCGTCCGCGCCAAGCGGAAGATCGTTGAGGCCCACATCCCCTACCGGATGCCCGCGCGCGAGGAACTGCCGGAGCGCGTCGGCGAGGTGCTCGCGATGCTCTACCTCGTCTACAACGAGGGCTTCCTGAGCAGTGGACCGGATCGCGCCACCAGCCGGGACCTCTCCGCGGACGCGATCTGGCTGTGCGAGCTGGTCAATGCGTTGTTGCCCGACCAGCAGGAGGTGCTCGCGCTTCTCGCGCTCATGAAGCTGCACGAAGCCCGGCGCGCATCCCGCTTCGACTCGCGCGGTTCAGTGGTCCTGCTGCAGGACCAGGATCGCGCGGTCTGGGATCACGCCGCCATCGCTGACGCCAACGCGCTGCTCGAGCGCGCTCGCCGGTTGGGAGCACCCGGTCCGTACTGGTTGCAGGCAGCGATAGCCGCGTGTCATGCGGATGCAGCCACGTACGCGGAGACCGACTGGGCGCAGATCCTCGCCCTCTACAACGCGCTGACGCGGGTGATGCCGAGCCCGGTTGTGCGCCTCAACCGCGCGATCGCGCTGCGCCACGTCGCCGGCGCCGCCTCCGCGCTTGAGGAGGTCGAGGCATTGTCGGTAGATCTGGACCGGTATCACCTTCTGCACGCGACGCGCGCCGAGCTGCTCCGCGAGTTCGGCCGCATCGACGAGGCGCGCGAGGCTGATCGGCGAGCGTTCGAGCTGACCAACAACCCGGCTGAACGCGAGGTGTTGCTCCGGCGAATCCGCGACGGCGGCGCGACGCGCGATGGCTCCGCAGATGCGGCGGCGCCACGGCTGGCGCGTGAGCCACCGTAACGCTTTGGAGTCTCAACGTTGGCGCTTTTTTTCAATAAGCAGACAGCACACAAGGAGTGGCAGTCGATATGGCGAAGTATCTCTTGACGTTTCACGGGGGCAGCATGCCCGAGTCCGAGGAAGCACGCGGTCAAGCGATGGCGGCGTGGGAAGGCTGGTTCAAGGAGCTGGGTCCCGCGCTGAAGGATCCGGGAAACCCTGTCGGACAGTCGCGGACAATCACCTCCGACGGCGCGGTTTCGGACGGTGGCGGGGCCAATCCCGTCAGCGGCTACAGCCTGATCGAGGTCGACAGCATCGACAGCGCGGTCAAGGCGGCAAAGATGTGTCCAGTGCTCCAGGGTGGGGCCAGCATCGAAGTGGCGGAAACGTTCGACGTCATGTAGGAAGGTGGCCGGTCGCCAGGTGGCGGCCGGCTCTCCTTCTCACGTGCCGCGAGCGGAAAAACGGGCAGCTACAATGCGATGGCGGCTGACGCCGCAATCCAAGCGAGAGGAAACACAAGCATGGCGGACGCAACCAAGACGATGACTCCTGCGCAGCTCTGGTCTTTGATCCACGAGCAACGCCGCAAGGTCGGCGACATGCTGGGCACGTTCACCGATGCAGAGTGGGAGGCAGCGTCGCTCTGCGGCGGCTGGCGCATCCGTGACGTCGCGGCACATTGCGTGGAGACGCAGCTCATGACTCCGGGAAAGTTCTTCGGCCGCTTCGCTGGGACCGGCTTCCGTTTCAGCGCGTTCAATGAGAAGGGCGTGGCGAGCCATGCGGCGCAGACTCCAGCGGAACTACTTGCTCAATACCGCGATACCAGCACACGGACTTCGGCCCCGCCGGGCCCGAAGGCCACCTGGCTGGCCGAGGCGGTCATCCACGGCGAGGACATGGCACGGCCGACGGGAAAGCATCTCGATGTGTCACCCGAAGCGCTCGTGACAGCCGGCGACTTCGCTCACGGAGCAACTCCGTTGCTTCATGGCAAGCAGCGCAGCGCTGGGCTTCGGCTGCGCGCCACCGACGTCGAGTGGATCGTGGGTGACGGTCCCGAAGTGAGTGGTCCGGCCGTATCGCTGATCATGGCAATCACCGGGCGCAAGGCCGCCCTCGCCGACCTCAGCGGCGAAGGTCTGGAAACACTCCGCTCCCGCGTCTGACAGCGCCGTCAGGCGGGCGCGAGGACCTGCACCGGCAACGTCCCGCGCACTTGCGTTCCTCCGCCGGGATTGGAGGCCACGTCCAAGCTTCCGCCCGCGGCATCGAGCCTGTCGGACATGTTGGTGAGCCCCGCACCCTTCTTCGCGGTTGAGGGGTCGAAACCCTGGCCGTCGTCCTCGACGACGAACTGTAAGGTGCCCGATTGCTCGCCCAAGCGAACGGTCGCGCTTGAGGCCTGCGCATATTTCTGCACGTTCTGCAGAGCCTCGAGCACGCAGAAGTACACGGTCGCTTCAACGTCAGGTGAGTAGCGGCCGATGCCGTCGGCTTCGACCATCACCGGCACCGTGGCTTTGCGCGCGTGCGCTGCAAGCGCAGTGCCCAGGCCCTTGTCCGCCAGCAGCGGTGGGTAGATGCCGCGCGCCAGGTCGCGCAGCGTTTCCAGCGCCTCGTCGGTGTCAGCTTTCAACTGTTCGAGCATCACGTTGGCTTTGGCTGGATCCTTCGCCGCCAGCGACTCGACGAGCCCCAGTTTCACCTTGAGCGCTACGAGGTGCTGTTGCGCGCCGTCGTGCAGGTTGCGCTCCAACCGCCGGCGTTCCTGGTCTTGCGCGTGGACCAGCCGCTGACGGGATGTACGCAAATCCTCCAGGCGCTGCATCAGCTGTGTGGTGAGACCCACGTTCT
>DATMRA010000143.1:0-2835 GCA_035566535.1 Candidatus Acidiferrales bacterium
CGGAAGCCGCCGACACCATTGCGGTCGTCATCGTCACCCCCGCCGATGGCCCGTCCTTGGGTATCGCGCCGGCCGGGACGTGCACGTGGATCGAATGCGTGTCGAAGAAATCCTTGGGTGCGCCGTACTCCGAGGCGTGCACCCGCGCCCACGAGAGCGCAGCGCGCGCGGACTCTTCCATCACGCTGCCCAGCTGTCCTGTCAGCACCAGCTCAGGCTTGCCCTCGATCGCGAGCGCCTCGACGGTGACGATATCGCCGCCGACCTCACTCACGACAACGCCAGTCACAGCGCCGATCTCATCGTGTTCCTGTACCTCGCCATAGTCGAAACGCTGCGGACCGAGGTAGCCGGCGAGGTCGTCCGGCCCGACCACGATGGGCGCAGCTTCGCCCGCCGAGAGCTTGCGTGGCACCTTGCGCGCGGTCTCGGCGATGGTTCGGTCGAGCTGGCGCACACCTGCCTCGCGCGTGTAGCCGTGCAGCATCGCCACCAGGGCTTCGTCCGTGATCTCCAGCTCGTCCGTCTCCAGGCCATGCTGCTCCAGCTGTTTGGGAATCAGATGGCGCTTGGCGATCCCGAGTTTTTCCTGCTCGGTGTAGCCGGTGATGCGGATGATCTCCATCCGGTCCCGCAGGGGCGAGCTGATCGTCTCCGCGATGTTGCCGGTCGTGATGAACAGCACGTGCGACAGGTCGTACGGCACCTCGAGGTAGTGGTCGCTGAACTCGAAGTTCTGTTCTGGGTCGAGAACCTCGAGCAATGCCGCCGAGGGGTCGCCACGAAAATCGGCCCCCACCTTGTCGATCTCGTCGAGCATGATCACCGGATTGCGCGTGCCCGCTGTGCGCATCGACTGGATGATCCGGCCCGGGAGCGCGCCGATGTAGGTGCGCCGGTGCCCGCGGATCTCCGCCTCATCGCGGATGCCGCCGAGACTCATCCTCACGAACTTGCGATCGAGCGCGCGCGCAATGCTGCGACCCAACGACGTCTTGCCGACGCCCGGAGGGCCGACAAAGCAAAGAATCGGCGTTTGTAAACGCCGCCGTTGCGCGGACTTCGTTTCAGGCGCGGGTCCTGCCGCCTTCGGGTCCCCCCCACCCGGCTCCCCGTAACTCGCCGGGATGGGTTCCTCCCCGCCGGCGTCACCCGCGCCAACTTCGTCAGTGCCGGCTTTGGCCAGGGCAGGACCCGCGGTGGATTCCCCTGTCTGCGCAATAGCCTCGAGCTTGGCCCGCGTGCGCTCGCGCACCGCGAGCCATTCCAAGATTCGGTCCTTTGCTTTCGTCAGCCCGTAGTGGTCTTCGTCGAGGATCGCCGCCGCGCGCTCAATGTCGACGTGTTCGGCGGGCGGGTCGCCCCACGGGAGATCCAGCAACCAGTCAACCCAGGTGCGCACCATGCCCATCTCCGGAGATGCACTCGGGATCTGCTCGAGACGGCGCACCTCCTTGAGCGCGCGCGTCTTGACCGGTTCCGGCATCCCCGCGTTTTCGACACGGGTGGCGAGATCTTCTTCCTCTTCGCCCTCGCCGCCCTCGAGATCGGACAGCTCCTTACGCACCGCGCGCAGCTGTTCGCGGAGGATGTGCTCACGCTGCGACTTATTGATCGTCTTCTGCACGTCCTCGTGGATCTTGCTGCGGAGCTGCGCGACCTCTGACTGTCGTGCCATCAGCGGCACGAGCGACCGCAAGCGGTCGCGAACGTCGAGCTGCTGCAGGAGCGACATGCGCTCTTCGAACGTCAGGTCGGGAGCGGTCGCGGCAATGTCCGCGACAAGCGCGGGGTGGTTGGCGCGCGCCATGGCCATGGCAACGTCCGGTCCCACCGCGGCGCCGGCGCCGACATATTCGGCAAACAGAGTCTTGACAGTCCCACTGAGGGCGTCGATCTCGGTGCTCTCGGCGACGACGTCGGGCGCCTCCTCGACCGTCGCACGCCACGAGTCGCCAGAGGATTCCCACCTGATGATGCGGACGCGCTCACGGCCCTCCACCAGCGCGTGCGCTCCACCGGTCGGCAGGCGGCGGAAGGCGCCGACGTGGGCGATCACCGCGATGGGGTGGACGTCGTCCAGGTCGACATCGTCGTGGTCGGCGTCGCGCTGAATCGCCAGCACCACCCTGCCATCGCCATCGCCTGCTTCCTCGAGGGCTGCGACCGATCGAGGCCGGCCGGCCGCAAGGGGCGCGAGCTGGGCAGGGAACACCACGTTGTCGCGCAGCGGCACTGCCGGAAGCGTGAGTGGCGCCTTCAGGTCGGTCTCAGCCGGTTCGACGATGTCCATCTCGCAGGCAGGATAGCCCCGCCTGAGCACGCCGAAACGGATTGTCAGAGAGACACCGACGTGTCCCAGTCACGAAGGAAGGCGGCAGCGAAATACCCGGCGGCAGCCGGCTGGCGGGCCACCAGCGCGGCCTCCCAGTTGAGCGTGAGGCCGCCGGCGCTCCAGTTGGCCGATCCGACCGCAACGGCGTTCTCGGTCACCAGCCCCTTCGCGTGTCCGCGTGTATTCCGCCGCGGGTCCATTCGCCGGATGGGAAATCCCACGTTGCACAGCCGCTCCGCGTCCCGCGACTTCGACCGCTCGCCGAGGAGGAGCCGGACGTCGACCTGCCGGCGCCCTGCGGTCGCGGCCGCCTCCAGGAGCACAGCGACCGCCGGCACCTCAGGGTGAACGTAGGGGACGGTGATGAAGAGCCGCTGCCTCGCACCCTCGATCAGGCCGCCAAGCTCCTTCGCCACTTCAGACGCCCCCGTAAGGAGGCCAAGACTCGAGCGCTCGACGGACAGCACGAGCGGCGCGACCTGGGGTCGAGGCGTCCCGAC
>DATMRA010000144.1:0-5420 GCA_035566535.1 Candidatus Acidiferrales bacterium
CGGTCGCCGCGTTGTAGTTGGCGGTGATGTTGGTGCCGGTGACGTTTGCCGCCAGCACGTCGCCATCGCCCGCGAAGGTGCCGCCGGTGATCGCCACGGTGGCGCTCGACAGACGGAGGTCGTCCGGGTCGGTGACGGTGACTGCAGCGGAAAGCGTCGTGGACGGACCTTCTTCCGTGTACTGCGCGCTCGCCGCCACGTTGGACAAGGTCGGCGCGTCGTTGACGTTCGTGATATTGACGGTCGTGGTCTGCGGCGCGCTCAGGTTGAACGAGCCGGAACCGTCGTTGAGGGTCCAGGTGACCGTGCGGGTTTGATTGGAGCCGAAGTCGTTGGGATTCTCGCCCGCATTGAAGGTCACGCTATCGAGCACCGCCTGATAATGCGCGAGCGTATCGGTCCCGGCGAGCGTGAGGGTCTCGGTTGCCGTGTTGTAGTTGGCCGTAATGCTGGTGCCAGCGACGTTCGCCGCCAGCACATCGCCATCTCCCGCGAAGGTGCCGCCGGTGATCGCCACCGTGGCGCCCGCGAGGCTGAGGTTGTCAGGATCCGTCACCGAAACCGCGTTCGACAGGGTCGCCGTCCCACCTTCTTCGGTGAAAGAGGCCGTGGCCGCGACGTTGGAAAGCGTCGGAGGGTCGTTGACGTTGGTGATGCCCAGCGTGGTGGTGGCGATGTTGCTCAGCTGCACGCCGCCGTTGGCGGTGCCGCCGCCGTCATTGACCTGCCAGGTGATCGTGCGCGTCGCGTTCGAGCCGAAATCGGTCGGGTTCTCGCCGGCCGAGAAGGTGACGCTGTCGAGCACCGACTGATAGTTCGCCAGCGTATCGGTGCCGGTGAGCGTGAGCGTCTCGGTCGCCGCGTTGTAGCTCGCGGTGATGTTGGTACTGGCGACATTCGCCGCGAGTACGTCGCCATCGCCTGCGAAGGTGCCGCCGGTGATCGCCACCGTGGCGCTCGAGAGATTGAGATCGTCCGGGTCGGTGACGGTGACTGCCGCGGAGAGCGTCGTGGGCGCGCCTTCTTCGGTGTATTGCGCGCTGGCGGCGACATTGGTGAGCGTCGGCGCGTCGTTGACCCGGATCACATTGATGGTCGAGGTCGTCGTGCCGGTAGCGAGGCCGCCGTTGGCCGTGCCGCTCGGGTCCATCAACGTCCAGGTGACGGTGCGCGTCGGGTCGGCGCCGAAGTTGGTCGGGTTCTCGCCGGCTTGGAACGTGACGCTGTCGAGCACGGACTGATAGTGCGCCAGCGTGTCGCTGCCGCTGAGTGTGAGCGTCTCGGTGGCCGCGTTGTAGCTCGCCGTGATGCTTGTGCCGGAGACATTCGCCGCCAGCACGTCGCTGTCGCCCACGAACGTGCCGCCGGTGATCGCCACCGTGGCGCTCGTCAGGTTGAGATCGTCGGGATCGGTGACCGATGCGCCCGCCGACAGGGTCGCCGCGGAGCCCTCCTCGGTCCACGACGCCGTGGTCAGGCCCGCCAAGGTCGGCGGGTCGTTAACGAAGATGACGCTCACGCTTGACGTCTGCGGCGCGCTGGTCAGCAAGCCGTCGTTGACCGTCCAGGTCACCGTGCGCGAGGTGTCGGTGCGGGAGAAGTCGGTCGGGTTCTCCCCGCCGTGGTATTGGATACTGTCCAACACGGTTTGATAGTGGGCGACCGTGTCGACGCCGCTGAGCGTCAGCACTCCGGTCGCCGCGTTGTAGCTGCTGGTAATCGAAGTGCCGGCGGTCGAATCGGTCAGAACGTCGCCGGCGCGGAAGCCGCCGGAAATGCTGACCGTGGCGCTGCGGAGACCCGCATTGTCGGGATCGGCGACGGTCGCGCCGGCGTTCAGGGTGACGTTCGCGCCCTCCTCCGTCCAGCTTGGAACCGTGGCCGCGAGCGCGACGGTCGGCGCGTCGTCGAGCGCCAGCCCCTCGGCGTTCTGCGTGATGCTGGTCATCGTCAGATCGGCGAACAATGTCGGCGACTGCGCCGCCGTCCCGCCGCTCAACGCGCCGTCGTACACCGCCGGCTGCACGTCGCCGGCCTGGTTGCCGGTGACGTAGTATTTGTTGTTCGCGTCGTCGATCTGGATGTAGGTCAGGAACAGCGAGCCCGAAGACGGCTCCACCCAGATGGCGTTGTAGGTGCCCGACGTGCCTTGGCTCAGGTCGTATTCGTAGATGCCGCCGGTGCCGGTCGTTGCGGCGAACGGATCCGTTATGGGCTCGGTGGTAAAATAGAGTTTCTCTGTCTTGGTATCGACCGCGATGCCCGTGATCAGACCCAGGGACGACGGAAAGTTGCCACTGTCGAGATTCGAGTCGTCCGGCGAAAACTGGAGCTGGGTCGGCGTCGAGTTCGCAACGGTCAGGTTCTGGTCGACGTAGATCGCATTACTCGTCACTATGGTCCCACTGAAGCTGCTGCTCGTGGTGTTGCTGAAAAAGAACGCCTGGTTATGCGGGGCGTCGAGCGCCAGGCCGTCGGCGAAGACGTTGGCGCCGCCGGTCGCGAGCGTCGTGACCGTGCCGCCGGTATAGGAGACTTCGAGCAGACTCTGGTGCTCGGTGAAAAAAACTTCCTTGCTGCTCGGGTCGAGGGCGAGGCCGGTGATCACGCCCGTGGTCGCGAGATTCCCACCCTGCGAATAGATGCTCGTCAGCGTCGGCGTGCCGGTCGGATTGCTCAGCTCGCTGGAGAGCGTCCCCACCCAGATGACGTTCGGGTTCGACCCGGTGCCTTCGCTCTGTTCCGCCAGGAAATAGAGGTTATCGGTGGTGTCGAGCGCGACGTTGGTGAGATTGGACAGCGACGAGGGATAATTGGAAGAGCCTTCATGGAACAGCGTGACCGCGTTGGTGGCGGTGCCGTTGCCGGTGTCGTCCGCGTGAACGAGCGCGCTGTCGTTGCCGCCGCCGGTCGCGGTCATCCACACTTCGGTCTGAACCGAGGCGGCAAGCTCGCCCTGGAAATTGGCGAGCGCCTGCGAAGTGAAGGGGGCGGCGGCGACGGGGGTGCCGTTCGCGCCGTTCGAAGAAGCGTCGAGGGTCCAGCTGCCGCCCAGAGCCGCGCTGCCGACGATGTGCGTCGATGCCTCAACGGCCGCGCCGCCCGTCAGGGCGGAGAAGTCATTGATGAATTGCTGGCCGCCGGCGCCAAGCGCCACGTCGCAGCCGTAAAGCTGGATGGCGCCGCCGGGCGCGAGCGACGCGCCGATCTCCGCGAGCGCGTTGGAATGCGCGGAAAGATTGCCGTCGGTGACAAAGGACGAGCCGAGCTCCAGCGCGCCGCTCTCACCGTGGGAAATGATGGAAATGGAAGACAGACCGCTGAGGTTGTTCGCCGCCAGGATGTCGGCGACTTGTTGAATGCCGTCGCTCGATGAATCGATGACGAACGCCTGTTCGCCCGGCTGCAGACCGTCGAGCAGGTCCTGGATGTCGGGCACGCGCGAATCGATGAAGACGATGCTCTGGGCGGTATACGTTGTCATGATCTCCCTCCCCTTTATTGCTCAGTATTATTGTGATTCGACGCGCTCAACCGGCTGCGGCTCCGCCGGCGCGGAGGCCACAACGCAACAGCAACTTGGATAGTGCTGGATCACTCGAAGTGGGCTCGCGGCTCGAGTTTGTTGCGGAAGGCGCGCAGCCCCAACGCGCGTAACGATCCGTCCCCGAGACATTTGTTGTTGCACATCACTGGACTCTCGACGCAAAAGCCCGCCACCGCCGTCAACGGCGGTTCTCTCAGTAGTAGCGAGCTGACGACCCCTCTCTTAATCGAAGAATATTAGAAAAGCTGCGTAGCAACCGATTGTGAACCTATCATGGCTTTTCGCGCCGACACAAGCGGGCGCAAGCGAATGGTAATATGCTCTTCATGCGAGTTTGCATCGGCAGGTGCGGGCGGCGACGCGCTGGCAAGTCAAGTCTGAGGGAGAAAGGAACGTATCGGACAACCCCACGATGTGAGCGAGGTCGCCGCGCGGCTTGCCACGGAAAATTCGCTTTCCGATTGCCCCGATCCCTGCTAGCGTGAGCGAGCACGCATTCGGGAGAGGAGATCTGCACTCTGCCATCGTTCGCCGGGCCGCTGCGGCCGAAGCGAGATGAACGAGGCGGAAAAGCTGGTTTCCAGCAGCTGAAAGTCGGGGCGACGGGCATCGCACTCGTATGGCGCGGTGGTGAAGACCGCCGAGCTCGCGAGGACGCGCATGCCACGTCGCAGTAACACGGCAGGAGCCTAGATCATGAGCCAACCCTATGTCGGCGAAATCCGGATGTTCGGCGGTAACTTCGCGCCGGCCGGATGGCAGTTCTGCGACGGCAGTCTCCTTCCGATCTCAGAATTTGAGACCTTGTTCAATTTGATCGGCACGACCTATGGCGGCGACGGCCAGACCACCTTCGCCGTGCCGGACCTGCGCGGACGGCTCGCGCTCCACCAGGGCGCCAGCTTGGTGATCGGCGAAGCCGCCGGCAGCGAGACCGTCACCCTGACGACTCAGCAAATTCCGCAGCACAATCACGGCCTGGTGGGCGCGACCGGCGGTCCGCAGCAGTCGCCGTCCAATGCCTATCCCGGTCAGGCGGTCGGCGGGACCGGCAACAATATTTACGGCAATACCACTGCCAATCAGCCGCTTGTCAACACCTCGATCCAATTCACCGGCGGCAACCAGCCGCACGAGAATATCAAGCCCTTCCAATGCGTCAGCTTCATCATTTCGCTGTTCGGGGTCTTCCCGTCGCAAACGTAAGCCGCCCAGGCAATCGGAGCACGCAAAATGTCCAATCCCTTCGTCGCTGAAATCCGCATCTTCGGGTTCAACTTCCCGCCCACGGGCTGGGCGTTCTGCAACGGCCAGCTCTTGCCGATCTCCCAGAACACCGCCCTCTTCTCTCTGCTGGGTACAATGTACGGTGGGGACGGCAAGTCCACTTTCGGGCTGCCCAACCTACAGGGCAGGTCGGCGATGTTTTGGGGGCAGGGTCCGGGCCTGTCGCTTTATGACGAGGGCGAAACCGGAGGGTCCACTTCGGTCACGCTTCTCACGAGCGAAATACCGAGCCACAACCATTCATTAAACGCGAACGTCAGCTCGGCGACCTCCGCCGTTCCGACCAACAACGTGTACATGAAGGGGCATTATGACGACGGCCAAGGACATACGGGGGCCGTCGATCTCTACACCACCATCGCGCCCACCACGGCCCTCAACGCGCAAGCGCTCACCCTGACCGGCGGGAACCAGCCGCACAACAACATGCAGCCGTATCTCACGCTCAACTTCTGCATCGCCCTGCAGGGCGTCTTCCCGCCGCGCACCTGACCGCGTCGAAATCGCTCTCTGGCGCTACCGCTTAAGGAGTCAAGCATCATGGGCACGCCGTACCTCGGAGAAATCAAGCTCATCTCGTGGAATT
>DATMRA010000145.1:0-5771 GCA_035566535.1 Candidatus Acidiferrales bacterium
GTGCCCATCGTGAAGCAGATTGTTTGGCGCCTGCAGTGAAACATTGATGACGACCCGCGGCCCGTCGGCACGTACGGGCTCGTCATCGAGCGCTCGAGACACGATCCCGGCAAGCTCACCACGCGGTGCAGTGAGAATGACCTGCACGAGTGCCGCCTACAGCGGCCTGCGCAGCTGCGGATCCTCGTCGCTGAGCTGCGCCATCCAGCGCTCGATGTCGTCTGGGGCGCGCGGCAGTGCAGCGGAGAGGACGCGGCAGCCGTCCTCGGTCACGAGCACGTCGTCCTCGATGCGGATGCCGATACCACGCAGGTGCTCGGGGACGGTGAGGTCGTCCGGCTGGAAGTACAACCCGGGCTCGACCGTCAGGACCATACCGGGCAGCAGCGGTCCGTTTCGGTAGTGGTCGTCGCGCGCGTGCGAGCAGTCGTGCACATCGAGACCCAGCATGTGCGACGTCCCGTGCCGCGTGTACCGTCGGTAGAGTTGGCTTTCCTCGTTGAGCGCCTCCTCAGCGGTGACGGGGAGGAGCTGCATGCGCTCCAGACCCTCTGCCAGCACCTTCATTGCGGCCCGGTGCGGATCCAGGAAGTCGGCGCCGGGACGAACGGCGGCGATGCCGGCATCCTGGGCGCGCAGCACCAGCTCGTACAGCTCGCGCTGCGCTGCGGTGAAGCGACCGGAGACCGGAATCGTGCGCGTGATGTCCGCCGTGTAGAGCTCCTGCGACTCGACGCCGGCGTCGACTAGCAACAACTCCCCGCGGCGCACCTCTCCGTCATTGCGCTGCCAGTGCAGGATGGTGCTGTGCGGACCGGCCGCGGCGATGGTCCCGTACCCGGTGTCGTTGCCATCGACGCGCGCCCGCAGATTGAAGACACCCTCGATCACGCGCTCGCCGCTCTCCATCGCATCAGGGAGCGCTCGGACGATGTCCTCGAACCCACGAACCGTCGCCGCTACCGCGCGCTCCAGCTGACGCACCTCATGGTCGTCCTTGACAAGGCGCAACTCACTGAGCGCGGTGGCCAGTCCAGCGTCGGCTTCGTGAACCGGAACCGCGGCATCGATGTCAGGGTCATACCCGCGCAGCACCACCGTGGCCGAGCCGTCGAGGGCCGCCAGATCCTCGCGCAGCTGGGCCAGCGGCGCGCAAGCGATACTGAGGTGCTGGGATGTCTCGTCAAGTCCGCGCCGCGGTCCGACCCATAGCTCTCCTCGCTGTGCGTCCACGAAGAACTCGGGGGTTGTGCGGTCGGCGCGCGGCTCGATGTACAGCGTGGCCTCGTGGCCGCCATCGGTTGCGCGCATCACCAGGACCGACTCGGGCTCGTCCTGCCCGGTGAGCCAGAAAAAATCGCTTCCCGGCCGGAAGCGGTAAGGGTTGTCGTTGGACCGAACCTTGGGGATGCCCGTTGGGATGACGAGGTTGTTGTTGGGAAATGCGCTGGAGATCTGGGCGCGACGTGACGCGAAGTTGGTCACCGCGGGATGCGGCTCGACGGCAATCGGCGGCGGGGGAGCCCAGCCTTCGGCCATGAAGCGGATCAGCTCGTCAGATGGTTTCACGTCGTAGTTGCGCATCCCCTTGAGTGGTGGAGCTTCGCTGCCGGCTGCGACGCCGGCCTCGGTGCGTTCGGGCATCACATCGACGATACCCGGTGTCAGAGCTCCTTGCTTTCCACCGTCTCGACGATTCTGGCTTGCGGGTTCTGCATCACCGCTCTGCCCGGGCCCGCCCAGACACCGCGCATCGTTTCGAGAAGTCCCTCAGCCTCCTGCTGGGTGTCGAACTCGAGGTCGATCATCACGTAGTTCGGGTCTTCGACAGAACGCAAGACCGAGAAGCGGCGCACGCCATGTCCTTTCCGATCCGCCGGATCGCCGTCGAAGGCGCGCTTCCAGCCTTCGTAGTCAGGAACGGAATGCTCGATTCGCAAAATTGGCATGACGGCTCTCCCAGGGGTGGAGCTCGCTCGCCGAGCCCCGCGTCTGTCGAACGAACGGTACGCGGACTGACGACGTTTTCCCGGTTCTGCCGGGAGTGATCTGGAGGCGCCGGGGGTCGAACCCGGGTCCGAAGCCGCGTTCCATGCGACCTCTACGAGCGTAGTCCCGGTATTTATCTCACCGCATCAGCGCCCTGGGACCAGGCTCTGCTGCGGCCAGCCCCGGTGAACGTCCCGCCCGTCGCCGAGACACCGGCGGGCGGCTAGGCCGCTTGCATTAACGTCGGGTCCGCTCCCCACGGCCGAGGAAGCGGTCGACGTCAGCCCGAAGGCTGAGCTTATTCGTCTCTGCTACTTACGCAGCGAGGGCGACAGGTGCGTTATTCGCACGTATGTTTTTCCCGGTTTTACGAGCCCGGGGCTCGGCTCGCCATCGCACGACCCACGACCCCGTCGAAACCAAACGCCCCCATGAGCGACAGATCCGGCGCGGGTGTCCGTGCTCGGGTCATGATACCCAGCCGCGTGGACGCCGAACCGACGGTAGCCCGCTATCAGGAGCTCCAGACGACATGCCAGACGAGCCGGCCGGCCAGCGGCTGCAGCTGAAACCCGGCCAGAGTGTCGCCCTCATCAACTGCCCGCGGGCGCTGCAGAGGACGCTTCTGGCCGACGTGACGCCGCTTCGGATGGTTCAGGATCCGAGCGGCGCCGACGCCGTCATCTGCTTCGTCATCCGCGTGGCGGAGCTGGACGAGATCGCCTCTCCGTTCGTCGAGGCGGCGCGACGGGACGCTCTGGCGTGGCTGGCCTACCCCAAGGGGGGCAAGATGGGCACCGATCTCAACCGCGACATCCTGGGCAGGACGCTGACCGAGAAGGGGATCAAACCGGTGCGCCAGGTGGCGATCGACGACATCTGGTCAGCACTGCGTTTCCGTCCGCTCTAGTCTGTGTAGATGCCATCGCGTGACACCGCATCCGGAGCCGATCCAGGCATCGGCTCCACCCTGCAACGCGTCGTCATCGTGGGGACGGCCGAAGGCCGCGCCGACCGGGAGCGGACAGAGATCGAACTCGATGAGCTCGAGGAGCTGGCCCGCACGCTGGGCACCCGCGTCCTCGAGCGGAGCCTGGTCACGTTACGCGAGCCGCACCCGGCCACATTTCTGCGGAGCGGAGCGGTGAACGCACTTGCGGTGCGCACGGCCGAGCTCGCCCGCCCCGCGGTGCTGTTCAACGACAACCTGACGCCGCGCCAGCAGCGCAACCTGCAGGAGGCCTGGGAAGTACCGGTGCTCGACCGTACCGAGCTGATCCTCGCCATCTTCGCGCGCCGGGCCAAAACGGCAGAGGGCCGAGTGCAGGTGGAGATGGCGCAGCTCGAGCACCTCCTGCCTCGCCTGGCAGGCGGCTGGTCGCACCTGGAACGGCAACGCGGCGGCGTCGGGCTCCGAGGCGGCCCGGGCGAGACCCAGATCGAGGTGGACCGCCGGCTCATCAGGCAGCGGTTGAAGCGGCTGCGCCAGCGGCTCAGCGTGATCGAGCGCCAGCGCCAGACGCGGCGCACGGCGCGCACCGATGTGCCACTCGCGTCGTGCGCGCTTGTCGGCTACACGAATGCGGGCAAATCCACGCTGCTCAATCATCTGACGCGCAGCGAGGTGCTGGCCGACGATCTGCTGTTTGCCACGCTCGACCCGACGTCGCGGCGTCTCGACCTGTCCTCTGGGCGGCGGATCATCCTGACCGACACTGTCGGATTCATCCAGAACCTCCCGACAGAGCTGGTGGAGGCGTTCGCCGCGACGCTCGAGGAAGTGCGCCAGGCGCACATGCTCGCGATCGTCGTCGACGGCTCGCATCCGGATTGCGAAGCGCAGCTCACAACGGTGTTGGAAACCCTCGCCGACATGGAGTGCGATCAGCCGGCGCTGCTCGTCATCAACAAGTTCGATCGCGTGCGCCCGGCAGAGCAGCGATCCGTGCGGCTGCGCCTCGGCGACATCGCGGGGCTTTCGCCGATCTGCATCAGCGCGCTTCGGGGCACCGGTTTGCGCGAGTTTCGCCAGGCCTTGGACTCGCTGGCCGCACAGGTCGTGCCCGACACGCAGAGCAACCGGCCGCGCCGGCTCGCAGACGACCTTCCGCTTCCCGAGCCCGCGCCCGAGGTGCAAGCAGCCGGTTAGGCGCTGGTACGCGTCGCGCGAGCGGTTGCGCGCTCCATCTCGCGCTGTGCGTCCCGCCGCGCCACGTCCTGGCGCTTGTCCCACAACTTCTTGCCCCGCGCCAACCCGATCTCGACCTTCACATGGTTGCGTACGAGGTACATGCGCAACGGAACCATGGTGAGTCCCTGGGTCCGCACCTTGCCATCGAGGTACTCAATCTCGCGCTTGTGCAGCAGCAGCTTGCGGCGCCGGTCGGGATCGGCATTGTTGCGGTTGCCCTGCTCGTAGTGGGAGATGTTCACCTGCATCAGCCATGCCTCGCCATTTTCGATGCGAACGTAACCGTCGCGCAGTTGCGTGCGGCCGGCGCGGAGCGATTTGACCTCCGTGCCCGTGAGTTCGATGCCCGCCTCGAACGTTTCCATGATGTGAAACTCGTGGGACGCGCGGCGGTTGCGTGCCAGCATTGGATCAGTCGATCGCGTGGCTGTTTTCGCTGTCATCGCTCGCGGCGACCGCGCAGAAACGCAGCGGGCGTCATGGGTCGTGCTCCGGGCGGCTGCACAAGGTCGACCCTGAACGCATCCTCGCGTGCGGCCACCACCACGGACTCGCCGTCGCGGCCCAGCACCGCGCCAGGCGATGGAGGCTCATCTACCGCGAGCCGCTTCACCGGCAGGCCCGCCAGGATGCGCATCCTGCCGCCATCCAGCGGAAGCGTGACGCCCGGCCACGGCTGCAGGGCGCGCACGTGACGGTCGATGTCGTCCGCGCTGCACTGGCTCCACTCGAGCTCACCGTCCTCACGGCGCAACCGCGGCGCGTACGTGGCGCCGTCGTCGGGTTGGGGTGTGGCGTGCGCATCTCCTGTTTCGACCGACGAGAGCACCTCGATCAGCAGGTCGGCGCCGAGCTCCTCGAGCTCGGCGGTCAGCGCCGGCGTGGTCGCGTCGTACGGTATGCCGACGCTGCGACGCGCGTACACAGGCCCTGTATCGAGACCCTTGTCCATCCGCATGATCGACACTCCGGTTTCGCTGTCGCCGGCCAGGATCGCATGCGCGATCGGTGCGGCTCCGCGCCAGCGCGGAAGCAGGGATGCGTGCACATTGATGGCACCGAATCGGGGCCGTTGCAGCAGCGGCTCCGGGAGGATCTGTCCATACGCGGCCACGACGATGGCGTCCGGAGCCTTAGCCAGGATGGCCTCGATGACCCCGGGCTCGCGAATCCGCGCCGGCGTCAACACCTCGATGCCAGCCTCAACTGCGACATCACGGACGGGGCGCGGCGCCGGTGCGCCTCGGCTGCCAGGACGGTCGGGTTGCGACACGATGGCGACGACGTCGTGCTTCTCCACGCAGCGGCGCAGCGATGGCACAGCGAACGCTGCGGTGCCCATGAAGACGATTCTCACGGTGCCACGTCAGCCGGCGAACATCGCTCGCGCCTCAGACGGCGCTGACGATCTCGGGTTCCTCCGCCTCCGCGGTGAGGTCGAGCTCGCGGAGCGTGCCTTCGTTGACGCGTGTCGTGAACAGGATGCCGTCGAGGTGATCGATCTCGTGCTGCACGGCGCGCGCGAGCAGACCGTCGCCCTTCACGCGCACCTCCTTGCCGTGACGGTTGAGACCCTTGGCTACGACGCGCT
>DATMRA010000146.1:0-4020 GCA_035566535.1 Candidatus Acidiferrales bacterium
CTATCTCGCCTCCGAGCGAACGTTCTACCGGCTGCTGGCCACCAACGGGCAGGTGCGGGAGCGCCGCGACCAGCTCGGGAGTGTCCGACGGTCTGTGTAGGCATGTCCTGACTTCGGGTTGGGAGGGCTGCCCCCGCGGGGGCAGCCCTCCCGGCTCGTCAGAGAGGAGCACCATGCCTATCGATGTCCCACTGAATGCTGCTGTTTCGTCCCCTCCTGGGGGCGTGTTGTCGGATGAGCTGGTCGATGAGCTGCTCGCCGGTGCGAGGACGCCTGAGGAGCTGACTGGCCCTGGCGGCTTGCTGGCGCAGCTGACCAAGCGGCTCCTGGAGCGGGCGATGAGCGCCGAGCTGGACGAGCACCTCGGCTATCCACGTGGCTCGGCGCCGCGCGTGCAGGCGGGCGGGAACAGCCGTAACGGGAGTACCCCCAAGACACTGCATACCGATCACGGCTCGCTGCGTCTGGATGGCCCTCGTGACCGTGACGGGACGTTCGAGCCGCAGATCGTCAAGAAGGGCCAGCGGCGTTTTGACGGGTTCGACGAGAAGATCGTCGCGCTTTACGCGCGCGGCCTGAGCGTGCGTGACATCCAGGCTCACCTGCAGGAGATCTACGGCGTCGAGGTCGGCCACGACCTCGTCAGCCGTGTCACCGACGCGGTCCTGGAGGACGTCAAGGCGTGGCAGGCCCGGCCGCTGGAGGAGGTCTACCCGATCGTGTTCCTCGACGCGCTGGTCGTCAAGATTCGCGACCACGGCGTCGTGCGTAACAAGCACGCCTACCTCGCGATCGGCGTCAATGGCGACGGCGAACGCGAGGTCCTCGGGATCTGGATCGAGCAGACCGAGGGTGCGAAGTTCTGGCTCTCGATCCTCACCGAACTCAAGCAGCGCGGCGTCCGGGACGTCCTGGTGTGCTGCGTCGACGGGCTGAAGGGATTCCCCGAGGCGATCGAGACCGTCTGGCCCCAGGCCGTCATCCAAACATGCGTTGTGCATCTCATCCGCCACAGCTTGCGGTTCGTGGCTTACCGCGACAAGAAGAAGGTCGCCAGCGACCTCAAGGCGATCTACACCGCCCCCAGCGCCGAGGCCGCCCTCGCAGAGCTCGACCAGTTCGCCGAGCGCTGGGACGAGAAGTTCCCGATGATCTCCCAGAGCTGGAGAGCCAACTGGGAGCTCGTCAGCCCATTCCTCGCGTTCCCCCCAGACCTACGCCGCGTGGTCTACACCACGAACACGATCGAGGCGCTAAACCGCCAGATCCGCAAAACGATCAAGACCCGCGGACAATTCCCTACCGACGACGCCGCCCGCAAGCTGCTCTACCTTGCAATCATCAACGCCGAGAAGAACTGGCACCAAACCTACAACTGGACGACCGCGAGCGCCGCGTTCAAGATCCACTTCGCAGACCGCTACCCCCACTAACCACACCAACCCGCCTAATCGCGGTAGGGACGCTCGTTGCCGAGCGCCCCCCGCGCAGATCCCAGCGTGCGCGCTAACGCACTGGGCTCCTGCCTTGGGTTCTGGCGTCGAAGCGTTGGTTTGGCCAAGGGTGCAGGATGCTGGCCGTGGGTAGCCATCGTCGCGTTATCAGCGTCATCCGCTGCCAGGTCATTCGGTGGCGTTGGCTGCGCCGCCTGAGCGTGCGCATCCATAGCCTGATGACCGCGTTGCGGAACGCGCCGAGCGCGTTGATGTTGCCGGGCACCGCGAAATAGCGGAAGTGTCCAGCGAGGACGCTGGCGAGCCAGCGTCCCTGGACGGGGATAGGGAGATGGGCGCGCCTACGCATCTCACTCTTCAGTTCGCGTAGCTTTGCGCTCATCCGTTTCTTGATCGTGACTCTGCGCACCCTGAACGCTCCAGCCTGCGTTTTCGCGCACAAGTGCGTGAAACCGAGGAACTGGAAAGTCTCGGGCTTGCCGAGCCCGCGGTTGCCCCTGCGCTCTGCCGCATAGCAGCCGAACTCGACCAGCCGCGTCTTCTCCGTGGCGACCTCCAGGCCGAACACCGCGAAACGCTCACGGACCCCGGCAAGGAAACGCTCGGCATCAGATCGATGCTGAACCCCGACAGCGATATCGTCAGCGAAACGCACGAGGATCACGTCCCCGCGTGCGTGACGCTGCCGCCACTGCTGCGCCCAAAGGTCGAACACGTAGTGCAGGAAGACGTTCGCGAGCAGCGGCGAAGCCGAGGCCCCTTGCGCCGTTCCTGTCTCTGTGCTTGACCATTTCCCGTCCTCGATGACTCCTGCGGCCAACCATTTCTGGATCAGCCGTAGAACCCGTCGGTCGGCGATCCGGTGCTCCAAGAACCGCATCAACCAAGCCCGGTCGAGCGTGTCGAACAGGTCCTTGACGTCGATCTTGAGCACCCAGTTCACCTTTCTCCGTTCGATCCCGACCGCGAGCGCGTCCAGCGCATCGTGCGGGCTGCGCCCCGGCCGAAACCCATAGGAGAAACCCAGGAAATCCTCCTCATAGACAGCGTTCAGCACCTCCACCAGCGCCCGCTGGACGATCTTGTCCTCCAGCGCCGCGACACCGAGCGGTCGCTGCCGCCCGTCCGGCTTGGGTATGAACACCCTCCGAGCAGGAGTCGCCCGGTACGCGCCCCGATGAACACGGGCATGAAGATCCCTGAGGTTCTCCTCAAGATCCTGCCCGTAGTCCTGCCACCCAACCCCGTCAACCCCGGCGGCAGCACCCGGACGAATCATCCGGTACGCATCCCGCAGACGATCAACGGTGACGTGGTGCAGGACCGCGGTGAACCGTGCCTGCTTGTCCTTTGCTGCTGCCCGACGCACACGATCCAGGTCACTGCTCACGCTCATTCCGGCTCTGTGTCCGGGACGCGTTTCCCTGGCCGTGTTTCCCTTGGCCGGCCTCCTTTCCTCCACCACCTCCGCCCCCGCCGAAACGGGCTTGTTCGGCGACTTCGCAGGTACTACGAGGCCGTCTGATTGCCCTTGGTCGTTCATCGAGGGCTTACCACCGAAGTGTTCCCCTCGCGGACCCACCCTAGCCTTTGCTGCCCCGCGAACAACGGCGAGGTATCCAAGACAAGGCGGGCCGACCACTGGCCCTCCCGGTTCTCGCGCATGAGGATCTTCCTGCGTGCCTGGGCTCCTCTGACCGCGCCGGGTCCCGACATGACTCGCGATAGCGCCATGCCAGGCGTCGCCTTCCGCCACTGTGACAGCGTCGGCACCCAGATCCGAATTTCGCGGCTCAATCGCCCCGCCCACAGAACCCCTGTCAACGCTTCGCCGACGCCCTCACAAGCGCCCACGCATGACTCAGGGCCGTCGCGGATCGCTACTCCTTCAACGTGAAGAACTTCCATCTCCTTCCTCATGCCGGTTTATCCCGGCGCACCACAGAAAACAGGACACCCTCAGCAGTCAACGAACCGCTCGGAATGTAACTCCGCGAGGACGGCCTGGCGCTCGGGCTCTGAGAGCGCCACGTCACGCCCGTCGGCGGGCTTGCGCCCCCGCGGCCGTGAGAGCACCTGCAACGAACCAGCATCGCGCGCTTTACGCCACTCGCTCACGATCGACGAATACAAGCCCTCGCGGCGTAACAGCGCCCCGACCTCCCCCAGCTGCGTGCACCCATCGGCCTCGCGCACGACCCCAACTTGTACTCAGCCGTAAACCGCCGCCGCTTCGCGCGCTCGACGAGCTCGAAGCCCGGAACCCCACCCGCGCGGCGCGCCCGGCGACCCCTCCATTGCGGCCGCCTACGGCGCCCTCCACTCCAGGGTCCCCGGCTCCATCCTGCTCCATCTCCAACATCGCGTCGTGCTCCAACCTCGCCCCCAAAGGTCAATAATTCCTCGATCAAGAGCGTCTCACACAACATTGGCAGAGAGGGGGGGCGCCGCGACCGGGAGCCGGCTTTCCGGCCATCGTTGCATGCCCTTGGGGCTGCAGCTCGCTGCACACATCCGCAGGTGGCGCGATGATCTGGTGCGCCATGGTTGATTGCGAGTCCCATGC
>DATMRA010000147.1:0-3767 GCA_035566535.1 Candidatus Acidiferrales bacterium
CGGCGAAGGCCAACCATTTTGCCCAGGGGTACGCCGCGAAAAATGTCGTTAACCCAAACGACAGCAGCGACAACGGCACGGCCAGCCACACTCGCCGCAACCATGTGCGCTGCTGACGCCTGCTCTCCTCGGCAGGCGACACCCCGCATGAGCTCGCCGGCGCGGAGCCGCAGCCAGCTGTCTCGGTTACCTCGTCGCCATCCGGCGAGCCGCCCATCAACCGACGGATTCCGCCGGTGATCTGCTGCACCACACCGGGTTTGCGCGCACCAACCGAGTGCGGAACACGCGCAGGCACCGACTCTGCGGGAACGTGCCGCGCATCGGCGATCGCCGACAAGACGGCTTCGGTGTCGCGACTCTCCGGCGAGAAAAAGATCACCACCGATGCCGTACGTGGATACGCATATACGGCGCACACGCCAGTCACCTTGGCGACCGAGTCCTCGATTGCTACGGCGCGAACCTCGTCGAAACGAAACCCGGTCGCGTGCACCCGCATTCGCCCCGCCGCGTCGGAGACAACCTTGAGTGCGGTATCGACGTCGGCGAGCGTGTCAGTGGGCGCCATTGTTGTCCGAGTCCACCACCACCAGCGGCGTAACGTCCTCGCCGATGCGCTCTTTCGCTTCGGCGATCACATCGGCGGCCGTCAGTCGGGCCTGCTCAGCGCTGTGCTGGGCCTTGCGCTCGGCGTCGCGGGCAAAGCGCATGCCCCATGCGGTCACGGTGACGGTCGCCGCGCGCAGCGGAACCTTCGCTACCCCTTTGCGCAGCGCCTGATACGCCGCAACCCCCACGGCGCCGGTCACCACCGTGGGCGCGGCTTTCGCCACGAGTCCATGCAACACCATCACGAACGCTCCCTTCATATCGACGACCGGCCACAACGCTGGGGACAGTCACGGTCCTGATCGCCAGGTCTAGCTGCTGTCTGCCGTCGCCAGCTGGTCAGTGGGTTCGCCAACCGCCGCACCGCTCAGCTGTGCGAGCGGACCTGTCAGCGCCGGGGTGAACTTGATTGCATCGACCAGCTCGTCGATGGCCGCTTGCCCGCGGCCATCGATCACGGCAGAGGAAAAGCACGTCTCGAGATGGTTGTGCAGCATCACCCGATTGGC
Source organism: Candidatus Acidiferrales bacterium (assembly GCA_035566535.1). Classification (GTDB taxonomy): domain Bacteria; phylum Chloroflexota; class Dormibacteria; order Aeolococcales; family Aeolococcaceae; genus JAFARE01. The sequence goes on from DATMRA010000147.1 coordinate 1,122, forward strand.
CCGCTCCAGCGAGGACTGAACGGCTGAGACCTGCTTCATCACGTCCACGCAGTACGCGTCGGACTCCACCATCCGAATGATGCCGTCGAGGTGGCCTCGAACCGTCTTCAGCCGGTTCAGCACCGCCCGCTTCTTCGCCGTCAATTCCTCGCTCATACCTCACTCCAATTCTGCTTCCCGCTCACCATACCCCACCCCACCCGGGGTGGGTAGACATCGCGCGTAGCGTGCCAATCATGCCCGTCCCCAAACGCGCCAGGCTGCCAATCCGGATCGCGCTCGCGGTGGGTCTCGCGGCCGCCGTCTCGTCCGCCTGCGACAGCCACTCAGAACGGTTGGCGGACAACACACGTCAGGTGACGGTCGTGGGCTCCGGACACGTCCAAGGCGTGCCCGACACCCTCACCGCCGACGTCGGTATCGAGTTCACCGCGCCGGACGCCACTATGGCGATGAATCAGACCAACGACCGTCAGCAGGCTGTCATCAATGCCCTGGGGGGCGCCGGCGTCGATCGCAAGGACATCAGCACCACCGAGGTCGGCCTGCAACCCCAGTACGACAATTCCGGCGGCGCCATCACCGGGTACCGCGCCGACAACTCGATCCGGGTCAAGATCCACCCCGCCGACTCGGCGTCGCATGTGCTGGCAATCATCGTGGGTACCGGCGGCGACGCCACCCGGATCAATTCCGTCAGCTACTCCATCGCGGACGACTCGCAGCTGGTGAAGGACGCGCGTGCGCGGGCTTTTCAGGACGCCAAGGACCGGGCGGAGCAGTACGCACAGCTATCCGGGCTGAAGCTGGGCAAGGTCATCTCGATCTCGGAGGCATCCGGAGCCGCGCCACCCATCCTGGCTCCGGCTCCGCGAGGCGGGGCCATGCCGTCGAATGTTCCGCTGGAGCCCGGCCAGCAGACGGTGAACTTCTCGGTCGCCGCGGTCTGGGAACTCCGGTAGGGATATCCGCGGCTTCGCCCCGGGCCGTTGACGGCCCGCATCGTCGCCGGGCGAGCGCTCAGTCCTGGTAGACCCTGGGGTCCAGGGTTCCGATGTAAGGCAGGTCGCGGTAGCGCTCGTCGTAGTCGAGGCCATAGCCCACCACGAATTCGTTGGGGATGTCGAAACCCACATAAGCGATATCCGCGTTGGCGCGCAGCGCATCTGGCTTGCGGAGCAGCGTGCAGACCCGCAGTGAATGCGGATGCCGAGTGGCCAGGTTGCGTAACAACCACGACAACGTCAGCCCGGAGTCGACTACGTCCTCGACGATCAGCACATCCCGGTCGTTGATATCGCGATCGAGGTCTTTGAGGATGCGCACCACGCCCGACGACGACGTCGACGATCCGTAGGAGCTGACCGCCATGAACTCGAACTGCGTCGGCAGCGGGATCGCGCGCGCCAGGTCGGTGACGAACATGATCGCACCCTTGAGCACGGTGATCAACAGCAGGTCTCGGTCGTCGGCCACAGCCAGTTCGCGATAGTCCGCGCCGATCTGCGCCCCGAGCTCGGCGATGCGGGTCTGGATCTGCTCCTCGCGCAGCAACACCGATTTGATGTCCCCGGGGTACAGCTCCGGCGATTCCGCTGCCACGACCACAGCGTGCCATGTCATCGGGCTGACGACCAACGGTGGTCGGCTTAGGTTTGAGGGCCCGGCTCCTCGTCCTCGCGCTGCGCGTCCCCGTCGCCGCTGCGCGGCGGGGGGTGCCGCCACTGCATCGTCGCCGGGCTGACCGGTTCCCGACGCAACGTCAAAAGCCCGCCGCTGCGGCCGGCGACCAGGCGCTGATTGCGCAGCGCGGACCCGACGGCCACTCCGCCCTGGCCACGCCAGGCGGTGATCAGCCTGTTCACGCCGCGGATCTGCTTGTCGGTCAGCCCGATCGCGCCGCCGGCAAGCAGCCAGCTGCGGATGACGCCGCGACGCACGGGGTCGGGCAGCGCCACCAACGCCCGGGTGTCGAGTCCCTCGGCGTTCGCGGAAGTCGTCATCGCCTGCGCGATCAGGGCATCGACCAGCTCGGTGTCCTCGCGCAGCGCGGTCGCGGTGCGAGCCAGCGCCTCCGCGACACCGCCGCCGAGCACCTCTTCCATCAGCGGCAGCACCTCATGGCGCAGCCGGGTCCGGGTGAAGCGGCGGTCGGTGTTGTGCGGGTCATCCCAAGCGGCCAGCCCCAGCTCAGCGCACGCGGCGTGCGTCACGCCGCGCCGCATACCCAGCAGCGGCCGGCACCAGGGCGGGTCGTAGCCGCGCATTCCGGCGATCGAGCGGGCACCCGAACCACGGCCCAGCCCGAGCAACACGGTCTCGGCCTGATCGTCGAGGGTGTGGGCCAGCAGCACCGGACGATCGCGACGGGCGGCCTCCAGCGCGTGGTAGCGAGCATTGCGCGCGGCGGCCTCCGGACCGCCGTCTCCGCTTACCTGCACGCAAAGCACTTGGGCGTCAACGCATCCCAATTCCTCGGCTTGGCTTTTCGCGGCCGCGGCAATCGCTGCCGAGCCGCCTTGCAGACCATGGTCCACGATCAGCGCTGTGGTCGGCAGCAGGCCGGCCGCAACGGCCGTGAGCGCCAACGAGTCCGGGCCCCCGGAAAGCGCCACACACCAGTGATCGGCGGTGGCGAGGTATTCC
>DATMRA010000148.1:0-2594 GCA_035566535.1 Candidatus Acidiferrales bacterium
ATGAACTTGGTTAGATCGGCGTAGTCAGTCACGCTTCGTCCTCTGTTGCCGCTTGGGCCTCAGCGACCTGTTCTGTCTCAGCAGCCGGCGCGGCTGCGCTTACTTCCTCCGCGACCGGTGCCGGCTCGTCTGACGGCGCGGGTGACGCCGGAGGGGCGGAGCCCGGCGCAGCGATTTCCGAGGAGCTAGCCGGGGGGGACCCGGAGGCGGCAGGACCCGCGCCGTCTCCTGCGGAAGGACCCGGGCGTTCGCGCCGCGGAAGTGGAGCTAGGATGCCCTGCTGGACGAGCAGAAATCGCGCGCTTTCCGATGGACGCGCGCCTTTGCGCATCCATACACGCACCTTCTCCTCATCGATGCGCACGACCGCGGGATTGGGCAACGGATCGTAGAAACCGATTGCCTCGATGAACCGCCCGTCGCGCGGGCTCCGTGAGTCCGCCACAACGATCCGGTACACGGGCCGCTTGGTCGTCCCCATCCGCTTGAGTCGAATCTTTACCACGCGTGCTCCTTCTCCATCGATTGCTGCCTCAAATGCCCAGTTGCGTCGGATCGAGATCTTTCAGCTGGCGCAGCATGCGCGCCTTGCCGCGCACGCCCTTGGCGCCGCCCTTGCCGCCCAACGCCTTGAACACGTTCTGCATCTGGTCGAATCCCTTGAGCAGACGGTTCACGTCGGCGATGGCCGTGCCACTGCCGGCGGCGATGCGCTTGCGACGCGATCCTTTGATCACCTCGGGGCGGCGGCGTTCCTGCGCTGTCATTGACAGCACGATCGCCTCCATGCGACCGATGTCGCGCTCCGACGGTACGGCCGATCCCACCTGCTGCATCAGCTTGCGACCGCCGGGGAGCATGCCCAGCACGCCCTCCATCGGACCGAGGTTGCGCACCTGACGGAGCTGCTCGAGAAAGTCCTCCATGGTCAGGCGCCCCGCAAACGAGCGCTCAACCATCTCCTGCGCCTTGGCTTCGTCGACATTCCCTTGCGCGCGTTCCACGAGAGTCAGCACGTCGCCCATGCCGAGGATGCGCGAGGCCATCCGATCGGGCGCGAACGGCTCGAGGTCTGTCACCTTTTCGCCGACGCCGGTGAACATGATCGGTTTGCCGATGGTCTCTCGCATAGACAGCGCGGCGCCGCCGCGCGCATCGCCGTCGAGCTTGGTCAGCACAACACCATCGATGCCGATGGCGTCCTCAAATGCGCGGCCGACGTTCACCGCCTCCTGCCCGGTCATCGCGTCGACGACAAGAAGACTCTCGTGCACTGTGACCGTCTTGCGAATCTTGCGCAGCTCTTCGAGGAGCGGTTCGTCGATCTGCAGCCGGCCGGCCGTGTCGAGGATGACGACGTCGGCGTTGAGCCGCTGAGCGTCGGCCACGCCGCGCTTGGCCATGTCGGTGACCTTGGTCTTGCCGTCGGGCACGGTCACGGGAATGTTGTTGTCGCGTCCGAGCTTTTCCAGCTGCTGCACTGCGGCGGGACGCTGCAGGTCGGCGGCCACCAGCAGCGGGCGGTGCCCCTCGCGCCGGACAGCCAGCGCCAGTTTCGCCGCGGTGGTCGTCTTGCCACTGCCCTGCAGCCCGATCAGCATCACCACGGTGGGAGGCTGCGGCTGGTACTGCAGCTTCCGTGTCTCACCGCCGAGCAGTGCGGTGAGCTCCTCGTCGACGATCTTCACGATCTGCTGTCCGGGGGTGAGTGATTCGAGGACATCGCTGCCGACAGCGCGCTCACGAATGCGGTCGACAAAGGCGCGCGCCACTCTGAAGTTCACGTCGGCCTCGAGGAGTGCAACCCGCACTTCGCGAAGCCCCGCCTCGACGTCCTCCTTGCTCAGGCGTCCGCGTCCGCTGAAGCGGCGCAGCGCCGCGGCAAGCCGGTCGCTCAGGGAATCGAACATGTCAGGCCACCGCTCGCCCGGCGCGGCGCAGCCGATCGCGCAGCGCTGCCTCGAGAGCGTCTCGACGCATCAGCTCGGCCGCATGTCCCAGTCGGTCCTCGAAGTGCTGCAGCTGGGCGAGTCCGCGCCGCACCAGGTCGTGGGCGCCGCTGCGAGTGCAGCCCAGCTGCTCGGCAAGCTCCGCGAACGACCAGTCCTCGTCGAGGTGGAGCCGGCAGGCTTCGCGCTGATGGGTCGTGAGCAGCGGGCCGTACACGTCCAGAAGCCGCTGCTGTGTCAGCCGGTTGGGCAGCCGCGGTGCGGGAGAATCTTCTGTCAAGGGCAAGGCCTTGACATAGTAGCCGAGACTTCAGCTTCGGCCGCCTGCCGGTGCTATGCGCTGGCTGTCTCCGCTTCGGCGAACAACGCGTCGAGGTACGCGGCGGGATCGAAGGTGTTGAGGTCGTCGATGTCCTCGCCCAGACCGACGAGCTTCACCGGAACGCCCAGCTCCTGCTCGATGGCGATCGCCGTCCCACCCCGGGCAGTTCCGTCGAGCTTGGTCAGCACCAACCCGGTGAGGTGCATCGCCTCGTGGAATGCGCGAGCCTGGGCCAGCGCGTTCATCCCGGTGGGTGCTTCGAGCACGAGCAGCGTCTCGTGGGGCGCCTCGGGGATCAGGCGCTCCACCACCCGGCGGATCTT
>DATMRA010000149.1:0-3170 GCA_035566535.1 Candidatus Acidiferrales bacterium
CACGGGGACGGCCGCAGTTCGCGCCCGGCATCCGTGACCTTGCCGGCGGCAATCCCGACCCCGCACTGCTGCCCGACCTTCGGCCGCATCTCGATGCCATCGACGCGAGATCTGTCATGTACGGAGCGCCGCCATCGGAGCCGGAGCTGCTGCGGCTCGCGGCCGAACGCTTCGCCGCCGGCGGCGTGCCGGCGGACAACCTGACCGTGGTGGGCGGCGCGCTCGACGGTCTCGAGCTGGTGCTGGGCGCTCACCTGCGTGCCGGGGACCGCGTGGCCGTCGAGGATCCCTGCTATCCGGGTTTCATCGACCTGGCTGCCGTCATGGGACTGGTCACAGCACCTGTCGCTGTCGACGACAGCGGCCCTGTCCCCAGCGCGCTGGCCGCCGCCCTGCGCGGCGGCGCAACGGCGTGCGTGGTGACACCGCGGGCGCAGAATCCATTCGGCTCCGCGGTGACCCTGGAGCGTTCCGGGGAGCTTCGGGCAGTGCTGCGCCGGTATCCCGACGCACTGGTGGTCGAGGACGAACATGCCTCCGATATCACAGAGCAGTCCGGGGCAACGCTGTGTGATGCGCGGCGGTCGCGTTGGGCGCAGGTGCGCTCGGTGTCCAAATCGCTCGGCCCCGATCTGCGTCTGGCCGTCGTCACCGGCGATCCGACCACGGTCTCGCGGGTGGAGGGGCGCCGGCTCCTGGGGGCCGGATGGGTCAGCCACCTGCTGCAGCGGCTCGTCGTGTCGCTCTGGCAGGATCCCGCGACGCGGCAGACGATGGCGCTGGCGGCAAGCACCTACACCCAGCGCCGCGAGACACTGCTGTCCGAGCTGCGGTCGCGCGGTATCGCGTGTCACGGCCGTTCCGGGCTCAACATATGGGTGCCAGTCGTCCACGAGGACGCCGTGGTTTCGACGCTGCTGCAGCGCGGCTGGGGCGTGCTCGCGGGTGAGCGGTTTCGCATCGCGGCGGGTCGCGGCGTCCGGATAACCACGTCGATGCTTGAACCTCACGACGCACCCGCACTGGCGGCAGACCTCGAGGCGGCGCTGGCCCCCGCACCGGCGCGCCTGGGTTGAACCCACCGGACGAAGCTCCCGCGGCGCTGCACCGCGACAGGCTGCGGGCCATGTCCTTCGGCGGCGAGGCAACCCTGTACGACCGGGCGCGCCCGTCGTACCCCGACGAGCTGATCGATGACCTCATGGCGCTGAAGCCCACGCACGTTCTGGATGTGGGCTGCGGAACCGGCAAGGTCGCGCGGCTCCTGGGCGCGCGCGGATGTGACGTAACCGGCGTCGAGCCGGATCCGCGGATGGCTGACGTCGCGAGGTCTCGCGGGATTCGCGTGGAGGTGGCCACGTTCGAGGCGTGGGAGCCCGCTGGCCGGCGGTTTGACCTTCTCGTGTCGGGGCAGGCGTGGCACTGGGTGGAGCCGATCAATGGCGCCGTCAAAGCGGCGGACGTCCTGATGCCCGGAGGTCACCTCGCCGCCTTCTGGAATCTCGGAGCGCACGATCCGGCGGTGCTCGCCCTCCTCGACCCCGTGTACCGCCGCGTGGTTCCCGAGATCGCTGACGAGACCACAGCGCTTCGAGTGCCGATGAGGGACCAGCGGTCGCGCGCGCAGAGCCTCCAGGCAGCGGCCGGCTTTGGGACCGTGCAGGTGCGCAGCTACCCGTGGGAGGCGCGGTACACGCGCGAACAATGGCTCGAGTTCCTGGCCACGCACAGTGATCACGCCCGGCTGGAACCGGCGCGTCGCGAGGAATTGCTCACCGAGGTTGGTGCCGTCATCGACGGCCTTGGCGGAACGCTGCCCTTCCACTACCAGACCGTGTTGATCCTCGCCACGCGCGCTGCTACCGCGTAGCGGTTCGCGCCGTACCATCAATACGATGGCAACGGAGGTGGCGCGGCTCCACTCGATCAACCCGGCGACCGGCGCCGAGATCGAGTCCTTCGACATTCCAGGTCCCCACCTCATCGACAGCGCCCTGGATACGGCCGCCGCCGCGTGGCGCACGTGGCATCGCACCTCATTGAGCCGGCGGACAAGGCTGCTGCGCGATCTGGCAGCGGCATTCCGCCGGGACATCGACAGTCACGCGGCGACCATCACCGCCGAGATGGGCAAGCCCATCACCGAAGCGCGGGCCGAGGTGGAGAAATGCGCCTTCTGCTGCGAGTACTTCGCAGACAACGCGGAACGTTTTCTCGCGGATGAGGCCGCACCCAGCGACTCACCGGCGAGCTTCATCCGCTTCGACGCGCTCGGCGTGGTGCTCGCGTGCATGCCCTGGAACTTCCCGTACTGGCAGGTCATCCGGTGCGCGGCACCGGCATTGGCTGCGGGCAACTGTGTGGTCCTGAAGCATGCGAGCAACGTGACTCGCTCAGGGTTGCGCATCGAGGCGGCAATGCGCGAGGCAGGCTTCCCGCCCGGCGTCTTCACCGCGCTGCCGATCCCGGCGGCTGGTGTTGCCGGTCTGATCGCCGATCCTCGGATCGCGGCAGTGAGCCTCACCGGGAGCACCGACGCGGGCCGCAAAGTCGCGGCTGCCGCCGGCGAGAGCATCAAGAAATGCGTGCTCGAGCTGGGCGGATCCGACGCGTTCGTCGTCCTCGAGGACGCCGACCTCGCCCGGGCCGCCGAGGTGGGGGCGCGCTCGCGCTTCCAGAACGCAGGCCAGAGCTGCATCGCCGCCAAGCGCTTCATCGTGGTCGAGGCGGTGGCCGAGGAGTTCGAAGACCGGCTTTCCCAACAGGCGAGAGCCATCCGTCTCGGCGATCCAACGCTGCCCGAAACGCAGATGGGCCCGCTCGCTCGGGAGGACCTCCGCGAGACGGTCGAGCGGCAGCTCCGCGAGTCGCTGGCCAGAGGCGCCCACCTCCGCTCGGGCGGTGCACGCCCGGACCTGCGTGGGTTCTACCTGGAGCCGACGGTGCTCGTCGATTGCGACGTCAGCATGCCCGCGTTCTCGGAGGAGACCTTCGGCCCGCTGGCGGCGGTGACCAGGGTGCGCGACGAGGACGAGGCGGTGGAGACGGCCAACCACAGCCAGTTCGGACTGGGCGGCAACGTGTGGACAGGCGATCGAGATCGCGGCTTGGCAGTGGCCGCCCGCCTGCGCACAGGGGGGGTCTTCATCAATGGAATGACGCATTCGGAC
>DATMRA010000150.1:0-5043 GCA_035566535.1 Candidatus Acidiferrales bacterium
TGGCGAACCCGGGATCCCGCCCGGTACACGATCCAGAATTACCTCGCCGACCCTGAGGTGCGTCGCGAGCGGTGGCGTGACCGGCTGGAGGCGCCGATCGACCTCGCTCGTCCCAACCCGGCTCACGAGGCGGTGACCCGGCTGCAACAGGCGGGGCGAGCACCCGTCGTGGTGACCCAGAACATCGACGGGCTGCATCAACTGGCCGGCACGCAGAACGTCATCGAGCTGCACGGCACGACGCGCGAGGTCGTGTGCCTGGGCTGCCGCCGCAAGCTACCGGTGGCGAGCGTCCTCGACCGCGTTCGAGAGGGCGACGACGACCCACATTGCGAACTGTGCGGCGAGCTGCTCAAGACGGCGACGATCAGCTTCGGCCAGAGCCTCGTCGCGGAGGATCTCGACGCTGCGATGAAGGAAGCGGAGCGCTGCGACGCCTGCCTGGCCGTGGGCTCCACGCTCGCGGTGTGGCCGGCAGCCGGCGTTCCGGTGCGAGCGGTGAAACATGGCGCCCGCCTGGTCATCGTCAACGATGGTGCCACCGATCTCGACGCGATGGCCGATGCCATCCTGCCCGGAAAAGCGGGCGTTGTCCTTCCGGCGCTTATCGACGCGCTCCTCGCGCAGTCGCCATATTCGGCGTAGCCGGCGTGGCTCCGGGTAAACTGGACTTGTCAACTGCACATTTCATTCAGCGACGACAGTCGTGATCCCGAGGAGGTGAATTCCCGACCGTGTCGGAAGTGAAGGTCCGCGAAGGCGAGACCTTTGAGAGCGCGCTACGACGCTTCAACAAGAAGATCAAGCAGAACGGCATTCTCTCGGAGGTGCGCCGCCGCGAGCACTACGAGAAGCCATCGGTGCGCCGCAAGCGCAAGCTCGTCGCCGCCCGCAAGCGCCGCGTCAAGGCGGGGTGACGGCCCGCTGAGGGTCACGCTCGTCCGCAGCCCGGCGCTGACATCGGAGCAGCGCCGCATGGTGGCGTCCGCTGAGCTCGGCGGCCTTTTGCGTCGCGTCGGTGACGACCTCGGCGTCGCGTCGCGCGCAACGCTGACGTTGTTGCTCACCGACGATGCGGAATTGCGGACCCTGAATGGCCGGTTCCTCGGCGTTGACGCGCCCACTGATGTGCTCGCGTTTCCAGCCGGCGATGCGCTGGGGACGCGCGGCGCCGGCATGAGGATCGGCGACATTGCAATCTCGGTGGAACAGGCCGCGGCCCAAGCTTCGGAACCCGCGGCGGAGTTGCGCCTGCTCGCCGTGCACGGCTTGCTGCACTGTCTCGGCCACGACCACGCTGAGTCCGCAGATGCTGCTCGCATGACTGCAGTCACACGGCGATTGCTTCCCGACCAGGAGGTCCCCGAGCTGCAGCCTGCCGTGGAGGCGTAGAGCGTTGGTGCTGACACTCCGTGCCCCGGTTAGCTGAGCGCGTCCGTGCCTACATTGATCATCGGTCTCGGCAATCGTGGCGGCGAGTACGCGCGCACCCGCCACAATGTCGGCTGGATGTGTCTGGATGAGCTGGAACACCGCGGCCGCTTCGCGCGCGAGCGTCGTGAAGGGCCGTCCCGGGTGCGCGAGGGCTCAATCGAGGGGTTCGACGTCGTCACCGCGCGCCCGCAGACCTACATGAATCTGAGCGGTCGCGCGGCGGCGCACCTCACCGCGAAGTACGGGGTTTCGCCGCGCGACGTCATCGTCGTCCACGACGAAGCCGACTTTCCGTTGGGCAAGATCCAGATCCGGCGCAAGGGCAGCTCGGCCGGGCACAAGGGCGTGCAATCGCTGATCGACGCGTGGCGCACAGACGAGTTCGTGCGTATGCGCATTGGCGTCGGCCGTTCGGACGGTGACGGCGACCTTGTTGAGCACGTGCTCGACTCGTTCACACCCGAGGAGCGCGACCTCCTTCCCGGCATCATCTCCCGTGTCGCCGACGCCATCGTGGCCATCATTCGCGACGGTCCGGATGCGGCAATGACGACGTTCAACCGTGTCCCGGGTGTCTGAAAAGCTGGACGCAACCACCGCGGTCAGCGCGACAAACGCGACGCTGCGTGCGCGCCTCGATCGAGAGCCGGCTCTGCAAGCGGCGCTCCGCGGTGGCCGTGGCGTCGTGGCCGGGGTTCCCTCGGGAGCGGTTGGCTTGCTCGCGTGGTGGTTGCGCGAACACACCGGGCGGCACGTCCTTGTTGTATCGAGCGAGATCGAGCGCGTCTACAGCGACTGCCTCGTCTGGGATTCGGGGGCGCGCACGTCGCTATTTCCCGCTGCCGATACACCACCGTTCGACCGAGTACCGCCGTCCGAGGAAATTGTGCGACGACGCATGGCGACACTGGCTGGAGCAGCCAGCACGCCGCCCGCGCTTGTGGTCACGTCTCCCCAGGCCTTATTGCGTCCGACGCTGCGGCCGGAGCTCATCACCGCAGGGGTCACGTCACTGACTCGCGGCGGACACCAATCGCGGGACCAGTTCGTCGCGCGGCTGGTTGCACTCGGATATCGGCGCGAGACCGCCGTATCGGTCCCGGGCGACTTCGCTGTGCGTGGCGGCATCGTGGACGTGTTCGGGTTGGACCGCTCGCGGCCGTGGCGCGCAGAGTGGTTCGGCGACGAGGTTGATGACCTGCGGGTTTTCGACGTTGACACGCAGGAGTCGATCGCGAAGCTCGAGTCCGTCGCGGTGTGGCCCGCGCGGGAACTCGACCTGCGTGAGGACACGGTCACCGCTGCGCTCACGGCAATCGACCGGCTCGACGCGAGCTCGCTGCGGGATGAGGTGCGCGAAACATGGACGCGCGACCGCGGACATCTCGTCGACCGGGTGTACGACGAGGGTGTCGACGCGTTCTTTCCGTACCTGGTGGGCGCCAGCGGCGTGATGCTGCTCGACCACTTCGAGCAGCCCATCGTGCTGTTCGCGGGCGGCCGGGAGAGATTGCGCCGGGTCGCTGAACATTACGCGGAGGAGATCGACGGCCTTCTCGTCCAGGAGCAGGAGCGCGGTGAGCTGCCCAGGGGCGCTGCGAGTGGGCTGCTTGACGTCGATATGGTGTTTGCGACCCTGCGGTCGCAGCAGGCCCTGGACCTGGTACGCGAGCCGCAGCCGGGTGAGCAGACACTGGCTCATCTCGACTGGCGAAGCACCGGAGCTTTCGCAGGACGCTTCGAGGCGTTTGCGCGCGAGGTCCGCGAGGTTCAGGGCAAGGGGAACGCCGTCCTGACGATGAGCCGCCAGGAACACCGCGTCGAAGAGCTGGCGGCGGAGCAGGGCCTCGCGACCGTTGATGTGCCGGATTTCGACGCAGCCGCAACGCCGTTGCCGGTGGGCGCAACCGTCATCGCGCAGGGAGATCTGTCGCAGGGCTTCATTGCGGAGTCCTCGGGTGTCCACGTCTATGCGGACGCCGAGCTGTTCGGCGCCACCAAGCGCCGCGGCTCGCTGCTCGCGCGCGGTGCGCGCCGCGCAGAGTCGACATCGGCTCGGGGGGCACGCCGCGCTGCTACAGGCACGGCCGCGCGCGAGGCCTTTGCGTTGGAGTTCGCGCCCGGCGACCTGGTGGTGCATCGCGACCACGGCATCGGCCGCTTTCTGGAGATGCGCTCGGTCGCTGCCGACGCCGGGTCCGACCACGAGTACATGGTGCTGGAGTACGCGGACTCAGACCGCCTGTTCGTGCCGGTCGAGCACCTGGACAGGGTGGATCGCTACGTCGGCGGCATCGACTCGCACCCAGCCCTTTCCCGCCTCGGCAGCGGCGAGTGGGAGCGCACCAAGCGCCGGGTCAAGGAGCGCACCGAGGAGGTGGCGCGCGAGTTGCTCACGCTGTATTCGCGCCGCGAGGCGGCGCTCGGTCATGCGTACGCTGCCGACGGTGCTTGGCAGCAGGAGCTGGAAGCGTCGTTCCCGTACGAGGAGACACCCGACCAGATCATGGTGATGGAGGAGATCAAGCGCGACATGGAGGCATCGCGGCCGATGGACCGCGTCGTCTGTGGCGATGTTGGTTTCGGCAAGACGGAGCTCGCGTTGCGCGCTGCGTTCAAAGCGGCCGTCGAGGGGCGTCAGGTGGCCATGCTCGTGCCGACCACCGTGCTCTGCCAGCAGCACTTTCTGACCTTCACCGAGCGTCTCGCGCCATTTCCGGTGACGGTGCACCAGCTCTCGCGGTTCTGCAGCGACGACGAGATTGCAACCACCCTGGCGGGCCTGCGCAGCGGCGCCGCAGACATCGTCATCGGCACTCATCGGCTGCTGCAACGCGACATCGAGTTTCGCAACCTCGGACTCGTCATCATCGACGAGGAGCAGCGATTTGGCGTGCTGCAGAAGGAGCGTTTCAAAGAACTACGCGTCGCCGTCGACATGCTCTCGCTCTCAGCCACACCGATTCCGCGCACCTTGCACATGTCGCTCGCCGGGATACGCGACCTGTCGGTGATTCAGACACCGCCCGAGGAGCGGCAGCCGATCAAGACGTACGTGACCGCGCGCGAGGAATCGCTCGTGCGTGAGGTGGTCAGCCGTGAGATGGCGCGCACCGGCCAGGTCTTCTACGTGCACAACCGCGTCCAGAGCATCGAGGCGGAGGCCGACCGCCTGCGCACACTCGTCCCCGAAGCGCGCGTCGAGGTGGCGCACGGACAGATGCCGGAGGGCGCGCTGGCTGCGGTGATGCGGCGCTTCATGGAGGGCACTGTCGACGTGCTGGTGTGCACGACGATCATCGAGTCCGGTCTGGACATCCCCAACGCGAACACCATCGTGGTCAATGATTCGCACCGGCTCGGCCTCGCGCAGCTGTATCAGCTGCGCGGTCGCGTGGGCCGCGCCGGCCAGCGAGCGTACTCGTATCTCCTGTACCCGCCCCTGCGCTCGCTCACCGAGAGAGCCGACAAGCGGCTCGACGTCATCTCGGACCTTCAGGACCTGGGCTCCGGGTTCAAGCTCGCCATGCGCGACCTGGAGATCCGTGGCGCCGGCAACCTGCTCGGTGAGGAGCAGCACGGCGAGATCGCGGCGGTGGGCCTCGAGCT
>DATMRA010000151.1:0-2429 GCA_035566535.1 Candidatus Acidiferrales bacterium
TAACGAACTGACGGTCGTTGTTCTTGCGGCCAGCGGGCAGGTTGGTCTAGGGCGTCTCGTGGCTTAGCGCGATTGCGCCGTTTGCGCTCGGATCGCCGTTGGCGAACGTGAGCGAGATGCAGGCCGAATACGGTCGAGGAAGGGAGGGAAATGCGCGCGGTCTGGATTGAGTGATCAACAAGGATGTCCGTTGCATTCCCCCGAAAACGTGGCCGCCGATCGGCCGCCCGTCACGCGGGTATTCTGTGGCCCCATGGCTGCGAACGTCCACCCGCGCCCGCGGGTCTTCTCCGGGATCCAGCCGGACTTCGGATTGCACATCGGCAACTACCTCGGCGCGCTCCGCAACTGGGCGCGCGACCAGGACTCGTACGAGAACTACTTCTGCATCGTCGACCTGCACGCGCTGACGACGCACCTGGACCCGGATGCGCTCCGCGCCAATACGCTCGAGCTGGCAGCCATGTACCAGGCCTGCGGACTTGACCCGTCGCGCTGCGAGATCTTCGTGCAGTCACATGTCGCCGCGCACGCGGAGCTGGCGTGGATTCTCGAATGTCTCATTCCGATGGGCTGGCTCGAGCGTATGACGCAATTCAAGGTGCGCAGCCAGAAGCAGGGGCGCGAGCGTGTCGGCGCCGGGGTGTTCGTATACCCGGCGCTGATGGCGGCCGACATCCTGCTCTACGACGCGGATTTCGTACCGGTGGGGGAGGACCAGCGCCAGCACATCGAGCTGACCCGCGACGTCGCGCAGCGGCTCAACACGCTCCGCGGCGACGTGGTGCGCGTACCGCAGCCGCTGATTCGCGCGGTTGGCGCGCGTGTCATGGGACTGGACTCGCCCGAGGAGAAGATGAGCAAGAGCATCGCGGTGGAGAAGCCGAACCACGCGGTGCTGCTGCTCGATCCCCCCGACGTCGTGCGGCGCAAGATCGCGCGCGCGCAGACCGACACGGAACCGGCCGTGCACGAGCCCGTGGGTGCGGGCGTGGCCAACCTACTCGACATCTACGCGGCACTGCACGACGTCGATTTCAAGACCGCGCTGGCCGAGTTCGACGGGAAGCCGTACAGCGCGCTGAAGGGTGCTGTGGCTGATGCCCTCATCGAGACGCTGGAACCGATCCAGGAGCGCTATCTGGAGATCCGCGCCGATGATGCCGAGCTTCGCCGCCAGCTGGCGTCCTCAGCGGAACGCGTGGCCGCGGTGGCGAACACAACGTTGCTGCGTGTGCAGTCCGCGGTGGGATTGCGCTAGCCGGACCAGCGGAGTTTGGGAGGACCAGAAGTGTTGAAGGGGTTCCGCGCATTCATCCTGCGAGGCAGCGTCGTCGACCTCGCCATCGCGGTAGTCATCGGCACCGCGTTCACCGCGGTGGTGACGGCCCTGGTCAAGGATCTGCTCACGCCGCTCATTGCGGCCATTGCGGGCAAACCCGATTTCAGCGGGCTCACGTTCTCGATCAACAACAGCAGGTTCCTGTATGGCGACGTTATCAACGCGGTCATCGCGTTCCTGTCAGTGGCCGCGGTGATCTACTTCGTGCTGATCGTGCCGATGAACAAGCTGGCGGAGCGGCGCGCCAAGCCGGCGGAGGACGTGGTGACACGCGAGTGCCCCGAATGTCTCAGCACCATTCCCAAGGCGGCGCACCGTTGCATGTACTGCACATCGGAGGTCGCGCCCGCGGCGTGATCAGGCCGCCTCGGCGCGCTCCAGGTCCTCGAGCATCTGGTGGATTTCCGGCTTGGCGAAGTGCGCGCGGGCAGGCTCGAGGAGGTCGATGAGGCGATCCGTCAGCGCCGCTTTGGCGTCCATCGGATGGAGGGCACCGCTCCGGTAGGCGTCGGCGACCTCGGTGTAGTCAGCGAACGTCACCGGGCCGCCGTTCTGGGGTGAGCGGTCGACGGCGAGCGGGCCACCGCTGATGCGAAACACGATCTTGTCGATCCAGTCCAAAACTGGGTTGAACTCGACCGTCTGCGGCGGGCAGAAGGCGCGGCGTAGCTTGTCGCGGATCTCGTCCGGCGAGTCGTGCACAAACACGGCGGACTGCGGATCGGACTTGCTCATCTTCATGGCAGCGAACATGTCGCGGACTTCGTCGTCGGGCACCGGCCACACCGGCGGACGGCGCAGCCCGAGGAGGATCGGATGATGGAGCGCGGTCGGCTTGATCGCTTGGTCGTCAGGTCCCTGCAGCGCGTTGATGCGCAGGTGGAGCGCGACGTCGCGGGCGATCACATGGGCCTTGCGCTGGTCCATGCCGGCGTGGGCGATGTGAACGTGCTGCGCGAAGATGTCCGCCGCCTGCATCGCCGGGTAGATG
The DNA here is from genome assembly GCA_035566535.1 of Candidatus Acidiferrales bacterium. Lineage (GTDB taxonomy): Bacteria > Chloroflexota > Dormibacteria > Aeolococcales > Aeolococcaceae > JAFARE01. The sequence goes on from DATMRA010000151.1 coordinate 2,334, forward strand.
AGCTTGGCAAAGTCGACGCCCTCACCCTCCTGGCGGCCGAGGATGCTGATGCTCCGCTGCATGCGGGCCAGCGACGTGTTCTTGCTGACGTCGATG
>DATMRA010000152.1:0-33010 GCA_035566535.1 Candidatus Acidiferrales bacterium
CGGATCGCCGCTACCGTACTGCCAGACGATGTGGCCGCCGCGCGTGATCTCGATGACGCGGTTGTTGTTCTCGTCCGCGATGAGCACGTGGCCGTTGGGCAGCAGCTCCGCGCTGTTCGGATTGTTCAGCGCCCCGGGGCCAGATGCCGGACCGTACGACCAGACAATCGACTTGCTGAACCGCCCAACCTCGATGACGCGGTTGTTGCCCTGGTCGACGATCATGATGTTGCGGTTGGGCAGCTGAATGGCGAAGACCGGCACGTTCAACTCGTTGGGACCGGACCCGGTGACGCCGGCCTGTCCGTACTGCCAGACGATCTTGCCGTCCTCGTTCACGACAATCACGCGGTTGTCCACACAACCGAAGCTGGAGTCGGCTGGGGACGCGCCTGTCGGCACGCCGGTGCCGGCTAGCAGCGTGAGTCCGTCCGAGAGCCGCTCGGCGTCGTTGAGCCCGATGATCGCGCCGGGGCCTGGGTTGCACAGCGATGGGTTCCCGGAGCCGAAGCTCCAGACGATCGCTCGCGTCTCAGGATTCAGCTCGACCACGCGGTTGTTGAACTGATCGGTGATCAGCAGATTGCCCGGGTCATTGAAGTGGCCCCGCTCAGACGCCACGACGCCCACCGGTCGTATCGATATGGTCGTTGCCACCAGGAGCGCCGTCGCGGCCACCAGTCCTATCCGAAAGCCGTGATTCCTCAGCACCATCGCATGCCTCCCTTATTGCCCTTGCTCGATGGGGCACATCACCCCGTTACGAATACCGCGGGCGGTTACACCGTATGGCCCAGGAGAACAGAGGCCTCAACGCTTGCGAAGGGATTCTGCGCAGGGCGATACTTCCGCCAATCCAACACCCCTGCAGCGCTCGCACGCGTAGACCGGCCGCATCGCGGGCGGCCCTGCTTCTGGTGACGGCCACGGCGGCGTGCGCCGTCGGGTGTTCCAGTTCGACCGGCGGAAGCGGCAGCTCGGCTTCGGCTCTGCCGAGCCCCAACGGTGGAGCGCTGGAGCTGTCCGGACAGGCCAGCGATGCTCCGCGTGTGTTGGGAACCAGCAGTTGCAACGGGACTCAGAGCCTGCAGCTGCAGGGGCTGCACGGCAGCACGTATCGATTCGTGGTCAAGGACGACAAGCCGGGCACCCTCACACTCGCGTCGCATTCGTCGCTGTCGATCGACCTCATTGCCACGGGGACGAGCGGGAGGTTCGAGTGGCGCGGGGGCAACGGAGCCGGGAGCGGCGTGATCACAGCGCCGCCGACGGCCGGAGGCACCGGCGGCGGGCCGGGCATGTACATCATCAACGCCACACTCCCGCCGGCGTCCGGCGCCAGCACCAGCACCAGCGCCTCGGAGCGCGTCAAGGGCAGCTGGTTGTGCGCGTGACCGTGGCCTAACGCGGCTGCAGGCCGACATCCTCCGCTCTGCGGCCGAAGATCTGTTGCACCGGCCATCCCTGAATTCCGGCGTACGTGTCGATCTGGGAACGGTGATGCACGTCGTGCTCGGTCATCATCATCAGCCCGCGCCACCCTGAAAACGTTCGTCCCGGCGTGTCCATCGACTCAATCCGTCGCTGCAGCCACTCGTCGGGTGTCTCGCGCAAGCGCTCGTCGAGCATGGCACCCGATTCCGCCAGTGCTGCAACCCACTCCGGACGCGATGTCGTGGGCTTTGGCCACGGCGCGGGTATCCAGCCATCACCGCGGTAGGCCCCGACAAAGAACATCCGGGACGCGGCCATGTGGCCCACCAGTTCGCCGATGCTCCAGGCGGTCTCTCCTTCGCCGGACGGCGGACGCCAGGACTCTGCTGCCGCCGGAAGGCTCCCGACATCGCGCAGGGCGCGCTTGTTCACGCCTTCGAAGTAACGGAGGAACGAGGCGATGTCGGTGATCATGGCTTCACGTTCAGCGCGTCAGTATGAGGCCGGTGATGCCCAGCGCTGCGCAGTAGTAGGCGAAGGGGTCGAGGCGGCCGAAGCGAAGATAGCGCAGCAGAAATCGTGCGCTCAGGTACGCGACAACACCCGCTAGCCCCGCGGCAGCCGCGGCAATCAGCGCTGTCGGTCCGTTCGGCCCGAGCTCGAGCGTCTCGAGCACGCCGGCGGACAGGATGATCGGTGTCGCCAGCAGAAACGAGAACCTCGCCGCCTCCTCGTGGCGCAGGCCTGCCACCAGCCCGGCTGACATCGTGATGCCGGAGCGTGAGATCCCGGGAAACAGGGCCGCCACCTGGCAGAGTCCGACGACGATCGCCTTCGGAAATGTGAGTCGTTCCACCTCCAGGTACTGCGCTTCGTCGCTGTGCCGGCCGCGACGGTCGGGTTCGGACACGCGCCTGCGCTCGTCACGGCGGCGGAACCATTCTGCGGTGAGAAGAATGGCGGCGTTCACCACAAGAAACGCCGCGGCCGCTCGTGGATCACCGAAGATGACCTTGAACTGGCTCTCGAATATCAGGCCGACGAATCCCGCCGGGATTGTCGCGACGATGAGCATCAATCCGAGCCGTTCGTCGCTTTCGACGATGCCGCCGCGCACCACAGCGCGTCCCAGGCCGGCGACGATCCGCCACCACTGCCGGCGATACAGAACGATCAACGCCGCCGCGGTTCCGAGATGCAGCACGGTGAGGACGGGGACGAACGAGGGATCGGATGGGTTGAAGTTGAGATGGAGCAGCGACGGCACCAGCACGGCGTGACCCAGTGATGAAACCGGGAAGAGCTCCGTGGCCCCCTGCAGCACCGCGAGGAAGAAGATGAGACCGGCGCCCAGCATCGCGCACACGTTAGCGCAGCCCCGCCCGACACGGCCCGGTATGCGTCACCGGCTGTGCCAACATCTGCGGGCATCGTGCCCACGAATCGCCAGTACCGCCTCGCCGCGCGTCCGGTCGGCCTGCCCAAGAACAGCGTCTGGCAGGTCGTCGAGGAGCCGTTGCCCTCGCCGGAGCAGGGCGAATTCGTCGTCAAGATCGAGTACATATCACTCGACCCCGCGATGCGCGGCTGGATGAACGAGCGTCGCTCCTACCTCCCCCCGGTCGGCATCGGCGACGTCATGCGCGCGGGAGCGGTCGGCCAGGTGGTCGACTCGCGCAATGACGACTATCTGATCGGAGACCAGGTGAGCGGATGGTTCGGCGTGCAGCAGTACGCGCGAACCGATGGCCGCGGCGTCACGAAGATCGACACGCGCATGGCGCCGCTGCCCGTATATCTGAGCACGCTGGGAATGCCCGGACTCACCGCGTACTTCGGATTGCTGGACATCGGCGAGGCCAAGGAGGGCGACACCGTCGTTGTGTCGGCAGCGGCGGGCGCCGTGGGCTCAGTTGCCGGCCAGATCGCCAAGCTCAAGGGGTGTCGCGTGGTCGGAATCGCGGGCGGCCCGATGAAATGCAGCTATATCGTGGACGAGCTCGGCTTCGACGCAGCCATCGATTACAAATCGGAGCGAGTGCAGCCGCGGCTTCGCGAACTGTGCCCGGATCGGGTCAACGTGTATTTCGACAATGTCGGGGGCGACATCCTGGATGACGTGCTCACCGTCCTCGCACGCCACGCGCGCATCGTCGTCTGCGGGGCAGTCTCGCAGTACAACCGAGCCGGGCGAATGCATGGCCCGTCGAACTACATGACCCTGCTCGTCGATCGCGCACGGATGGAAGGATTCCTGGTCTTCGACTACACCGCGCGCTATCCAGAGGCTGTCAGGCAGATGGCCGGCTGGATGGCGGCAGGGAAGCTGAAGTCGCGTGAGGACATCGTCGAAGGCTTCGACAACTTCCCGTCCGCTCTCCGCAAGCTGTTCCGGGGCGCGAACCACGGCAAGCTCGTGGTTCACGTCTAGGGATCCGGATCAGGCGGTGCGGGCAGGCGTTTCCTGTTCGGGCGGCAGCGGAGGCGGCTGCGGCAGCGCCGGGGGGAGTGGCACTGCACCGCCGCGCGGCGCCATGCTCGTCAGCACGCGCGCGATGTCCCGCGGCGACACGATGCCGACCAACTGATCATTCTCGAACACGAGAGCGCGGCCTTCGGTGTGTGCGCCCAGGCGCGGCAGCAGTTCGGTGAGGAGATCATCCGGCGCCGCAATGGGCACCTGTGCGAGGGGTACGGCAATGTCCGATGCGCGCCGCGTCGAGCGCTGATGCGGCGGGACACGGCGGATGTTGTGCAGCGTAACGAGGCCATCGACGCGCCCGTCCAGGCCGTTGGTGGGAAACGATGTGAACTGGCTGCGCATGATGTACTGCTCCACGAGGAGCTGCACAGTGATCCAGGAGGGAACCAGCACCGGATCGCGCGACATGGCATCGCGTACACGCACACCCGTGAGGGTGTTGCGGATGACCTCGCCCTGCTGTTCCCGCCGGGCGGCGTTGTCCAGGAACCAGCCGACAAACACGAGCCAGATCCCGCCGATGTCAGTGGTCAGGAAGAAGTCGATGACCCCGAGCAACATGAGCAGCACAGCGAAGGCACGTCCCGCCCGCGCCGCGGCGATGGTGGCGGAGCGTCGATTGCCTCTCAGCTTCCAGATGACACCGCGAACGATGCGGCCGCCGTCGAGCGGAAACGCGGGAACCAGGTTGAAGGCGAGGAGCAGCACGTTGACCGCAAGCAGCCACTGGACGATCACGACAGCCAGCAGCGGAGCGCCGAGGCCTGACAGCGCAAACGTGAGGCCAAGGAGCAACGCGGCGATGAGCAGTGTCGCCGCGGGGCCCGCTGAAGCCACACGAAGCTCCGTGCCGGGGGTGTCCCAGTCGTCGTGGATGTGCGACACACCACCGAACACCCACAGGGTGATGTCGTCCACGGCTACTCCAAGCTTGCGCGCCACGAGGGAATGAGCCAGCTCATGGACAGTGAGCGAGACGAGCAACAGGAAGGCGGCAAGAAACCCGAGCCCCCAGCGCACTGCCAGAGGCGTCGAGGGGACGGCGCCGGGAATGACGCCATCCGCGAGACCCCACGCGAGCAGCCCCGCAACGAGCAGCACGCTCCAGTGGGCCTTGATGCGGATCCCCGCGATGCTGAGGATTGGTACTCCGGTGCCCATCGATCTGTGTCAGTTATACCCAGGAAACCTGTCGGTCACGTGTCCTGATGCAGGCTCAGCGTACTCCCACCGCGCTCGAGCCTGGCCAGTGTCCGCGCCACACCGGGGAACAGCCGGGCGATCAGCCTGAACACATGCGCTTCCACCGTGACGGGGACCACCGCCCGGTTATGGCGCACCGAATCCAGGATGCGCGCCGCGACGCGTTCAGGGCCGTAGTTGCGACGCTGGTACAGGCGCACCGCGGCCTGCCGCTGCTGCTCCGCGTTCGCTGCGTCCCCACCCACATAGACGGTGCTGCGAACGATGTCGGTGTTGATCAGTCCGGGACAGATGGCGGTGACGCCCACGTGATGCGGGGCCAGCTCGATCCGAAGGCATTCGCTGAGCATCAGCACGGCCGCCTTGGTCGCCGAGTACGCCGGGAGGCTGCGCGACGGATGAAACGCAGCGGCTGAGGCCACGTTCACGATGTGCCCACCCTCTCCCCGCGCGACCATCTGCGGGCCGAACAAACGGCAACCGTGAACCACTCCGAGGAGGTTCACGCCGATCAGGCGGTGCCAGTCATCCAGCGAAGTGCTCAGCATCGGACCCGCGACCCCGACTCCCGCATTGTTGACGAGGATGTCTGTAACTCCATGCTGGCGATGCACGTTTGCCGCGAAGTCCTCCATGGCGCCGGCATCCGCGACATCGACCTCGTACGGCACGGCGCGGCCGGCGAGCGTCGCAGAGGCTGAAGCCGTCGCGGCAGCGCGCTCAGCCGACAGGTCGGCAGCGATCACCGTGCAGCCCTCGGCGGCGAACCGCAAGGCGGTGGCTCGGCCGATCCCACTGCCGGCGCCGGTGACGACGACCAGCCGTCCGCTGAGATGTTGCACGCGAGGAGAGGTCACGCGGCGGCGCGGCGCGGCGCCGCCGCAGTCAGCGTGTATGCGGAGGGCTCGAAGCGCGCCGTACGGCGGCGGAACGCGAAGGTGAATGTCGGCCACAGCGTGGTGTTGCGTCCGTTGGCGTCGAAGTACCAGCTGGCGCAACCTCCGGTGGTCCACACGGTGGTTTTCATCCGCTGCTGCACGGCGCCGTTGAACTCGGCCTGAGCCTCGGGCTTGACGTCGACGACGGTCGCACCTTGGCGGTGCATCGTACGCAGACAGTCCAGCACGTACTGGATCTGTGACTCGATCATGAAGACGAGGGAGGTGTGCCCGAGCCCGGTGTTCGGGCCCGTGAGGAAGAACATGTTGGGAAACCCCGCGACCGACGTGCCCAGGTACGCCTGCGGGCTGCCCTGCCAGGCGTCCGCCAGCGACGCACCTGCGGAGCCGCGCACCACGTGAGCGACCGGCGGATCGGTGACCCGGAACCCGGTGCCGAAGATGATGGCGTCAACGGCGCGCTCGCGACCGTCGGCAGCAACAATGGATCGCTCCCGCACCTCGCGGATCCCGGTCGTGATGACGTTGACGTTCGCTTGTGTCAATGCGGGGTAGTAGTCATTGGATATGAGGATTCGCTTGCAGCCGATGCGGTAGTTCGGCGTGAGCGCCGCCCGCAGACCGGCATCCGCGACCTGAGCCTTGAGGTGGGCGCGGCCCATGCGCTCGGCCACCGTCATGAACCGCGGGTTGACGGCGAATCCGAGCACGAACATCTCGCGGCCCATGTAGATACTGGCGCGGCGCACCTTCTGCGTGAACGGAAGCGCGCGCGCCAGCCAGTGCTCGGCGCTCGTGAGGTCGCGATTCGGATGGGGAAGGACCCACGCGGGCGTGCGCTGGTAGAGATCGAGGCGCGACACCTGCGGCTGGATCTTCGGAACGAACTGGATGGCCGACGCACCTGTGCCCACAACCGCAACCCGCTCTCCGCTGAGGTCGTGATCGTGCCGCCACTGAGCCGAGTGAAACGCGGGGCCGGTGAAGCGTTCGAGTCCCGGAATGGACGGGAGTTTCGGGTCGCTCAGCGGGCCGACGCCAAGGATCAGGAACCGCGTGATGAAGTCGCCACGCTGGGAGCGCACGCGCCACGTGCTCGAGGCCTCGTCCCAGGCGGCGTCTTCGAGGCCGCTGTTGAAGTGGATGTGCGGCATGACACCGAAGGTTTCCGCGCACTCGCGCAGGTACGTCCAGATCTCCGCCTGCGACGGATACGTGCACGTCCAGTCGGCCTTTGGCGCGAACGAGAACGAGTACAGGCTCGACGGAACGTCACACGTGCACCCGGGATAGGTGTTGTCCCGCCACGTACCACCGACGTCGCCAGCTCGCTCGAGCAACACGAAATCGTCGATGCCGGCCTGCCGGAGCCGGATCGCCATGCCCAGGCCGGCGAACCCGGTCCCGACGATGACTGCCCCTACTCGCCTGGCGTCGGTGGTCGTCATTGGTTTCGGCTCCTTTCCATGAGTGATGAATTGAACGCCTTCCCGTCCTGCTCCCTGCCGGGCGCGATTACCCGAAGTAAGTTACCACAGGTAGGTTACTTGTGGTAGCCTTGCCGGCATGACACTCTCCTCGGACCTCATCGCGGAGATCTCCGACTACGCCCACGGCCGCGTGCCCCGCGCGCTGCGCGAGCGACAGATCCTGACGCTGGCGGAAGAGCTCTTCGCCGAGCAGGGTTTCACGGGCGCGTCGATGGACGAGTTGGCGCGCCGGGCCGGCGTTTCCAAGCCGGTCATCTACACGCTGGTGGGCAGCAAGGAGCAGCTGTACCGGCGCTGCGTCGAGCGCTTCTCGGACGAGCTGTCCATCCGTCTGGCACAGGCTGCCGAGTCGGAAAGCGAGCCCGCTCTCCGTCTTCGCGCGGGCATCGCAGCCTTCTTTACATACGTCGATGAGCACCGCCGGGTCTGGGAGGCACTGGCCTGGGAGGTCACGCCCTTCGCCGCGGAGGCCGCCGCAGTCCGCCGCCGCCAGACCGAGCTCGTTGCCGGTCTGCTCGCGTCGAGTGCGAGCCGTCTCGGGGTGGAGGTTGACCACCTGCGCGTCGAAGCCACGGCTCACCTTCTGAACGGCGCCGTCGAGGCGCTGGCCCGCTGGTGGGGCGGCCACGAAGAGCTGAGCGCAGAGCAGATGACCGAGTGGGCTGTCGCGCTTGTGCTTCCCGGATTGGATCAGCTGATCGACGAAGGCCGCTCGAGACGCACGGAGGACGGCACATGACGACGTACGCACTCAACACGGTGCTAGCCCATCTCTTCACCGGCAGCTTCGGGCTGCAGACGACCGACCCGGCGCAATGGTTGGTGCTCTTCATCTCGCTTGGGCTGCTGACCGGTCAGCTGCTCTACTTCGCGCGCGCCGGACGGCAGGGGTCGCCGGGCACAGCTCTCGGCCGGGTCGATGCGATCGGTCGCGGCATCGAGCGCCGGACCAGCCTGCCCGCGTGGGCGGGTGCGGGCATCGTGGTCGGGCTGTGGGCTCTCACGACGGCGTTCGTCGGCTTCATGTGGGATGTCGCATGGCACACCGACCTGGGTCGCGACCGTGAGCTGTTCACGGTGCCGCACACACTCATCATCCTGGGACTGCTGGGCATCGGCGTTGCAGCGGCCGTCTCCATCGTGTACGCAACGCGCGACCGCGCGGCCGCAGGGTGGCGCGTGCGCTCGTTGGTGATTCCGGCCGGTGCCGCCGTGCTGCTCGTCATGAGCGCGGCCGCGCTGGTCGCGTTCCCGCTCGACGACCTCTGGCATGCCACCTACGGCGTCGACGTCACCATGTGGAGTCCGACTCACCTCGTGATGATCGGCGGTGCGTCGCTGACGCCTCTCGCCCTGGCGCTGCTCTTATGGGAGGCGCCTGGTTCGGTCAGTCGCGCACGCCGCGGGTTGCAGACCGTGATCCTGGGCACCGTCCTCATCGGCCTGTCCACGTTTCAACTCGAATTCGACATGGGCGTGCCCCAATGGCAGGCGCTGTATCACCCTCTCTTGATCGCGCTGGCAGCCGGTTTCGCGCTCACGGCGGGTCGCGCCCTCCTGGGGCCGTGGGGAGCCGTCCGCGTCGCGCTTGCATTCCTCGTCATGCGGGGCGCCATCGCGCTGCTCATCGGCCCGGTGCTGGGCCATACGCTGCCTCACTTTCCGCTCTACGTCGTGGAGGCGATGTGCGTCGAAATCGCGTTCGCCGTTACGCGCGGCAGCTTCCGCAGCGCAGCACTGGGTGGTGTGCTGATCGGCACGGTTGGGATCGCATCGGAGTGGCTTTGGATGCAGGTGTGGGGCTTGCAGCCCTGGACACCCGACCTGCTCCCGATGATGTGGGTGCCTCTGGCGGCCGCCATAGCGGCGTCAGTCGCCGGCATCGCCTTCGCGACCTGTCTCGCGCCATCTCGCCACCCGTTGACCTGGAACTCACGCTGGATCGCCGTGGCCGGTGTCGCGGCGATCGTCGCGCTCCTCGCGGTGCCGTTCACGCGTCAGGGAAGCGCGGCGACCGTGCACATCACCCAATGGCAGGTGGGACCTGCCGCATCCATCGTTGACCGAAACGGCCAGCGGGTCATGACCCACGACATCGCGATCCAGGTCGTGCTGTCACCCGGGGCGGCCGCTGCCGACGCGGACTGGTTCCGTGTGGCCGCGTGGCAGGGCGGCGGCGTGGTCAACGCGAAACTCGTGCCGGAGGGCGGCGGCGCGTACATCGCTGACCGCGCGGTCCCCGCAGGTGGCAACTGGAAAGTGATCGTGATGCTGGGCAAGGGCTCGACTGTCGCGGCTGCTCCGATCGAGATGCCGGCGGAGCCTGACCAGAGTCTCGAGGCCATTCCGCTCCTCTCGTCGCGAACTGCGACGCTCAACAGTGCGCAGCTGCTGTTGATGCGGGAGAACCACGCGGGCGTTGCGTGGGTCGCGGACGTCGCATACGTGCTGTTCGGCACCACGGTTGTGGTCTGGCTGGTGGCACTCGCGCTCGCCGCCGGCCGCGTCGGCCGGCTGTCGCGTCCGGTTGGGCCTGCCAGGGAAGGCCGGCGGCGCCGCGTCCATTTCCGCGGCCTGCGCGTCCGCCACACCCCTTCCTCCTAGAGTTTCCGCTGCCGCCGCCGCGGCATTCAGACGGCGGCGATTCCGGAGGACTGCGCGTGGATCTGTTTCATACCGCCATCCCGCCGTGGGAGTTCATCGTTCGCTGCGCACTCATCGACACGGTGCTGCTCGCGGCGCTCCGAATCTTCGGCAAACGTGAGATCGGGCAATTCACCTTGTACGACCTGGTGCTGATTCTCCTGGTGGCGAATGCGGTGCAGCCTGCAATGACCGGACCGGACAGCTCGGTCACCGGTGGCTTGATCATCATCGGCGTGCTCGTGCTGATCAACTCCGGCATTGCGCAGCTGGATCGGATCGACTTCTTCCACCGGATCCTGGCGCCACGCCCGCGCATCATCATCCGCGACGGGAAGTTCGTCGAGGCGGCGCTGGGCGGCGAGGGGATCGACAAAGAAGAGGCTGACATGGCGATCCGCGAGCACGGGGTCGGCAACGTGAAGGAGGTGCGTCTCGGGATGCTCGAACCCGACGGCACCATCAGCATCGTGCCGATGGACAACGAGGCGCAGCGCAGCCGCCGCCGCGTGCGCTACCTGCGCCACGGCTGACGCGGTTCTAACCGGCCGCGGAAACGGTGAGGCGCTCTGCGCCTGTCGCGGCGTCACCTGGCGCGCGGACGGATGCGGCGAGCGCCGCTCCGCACAGCCCAGCGGCTATGAGGAGCATCCAGGGGGTCAGCCGCCCAGGCGGCGCGGAACTGTAGTTGCCCAGGTCTTGCTGCGTCGCCAGCGAGATCAATGTCCAGGTGAGCAGCACTGTGATGCTGAGCCGACCTGGCCACCGCTGCCCTCCGGCGGCTTCGCGAGCCGCGATCCAGGCCATCCCGAACACGACAGCGGGCGCAAGCAGTGTCAGGTCGTGGCCGAGCAGGTGGGGCGAGATGAACAGCGTGAGCACAATCGCCCCCGCCAGAGCCGGCTCGAGGCTGCCCGGACGATTGCGTGACACCCAGCCCATCCACGCTGCGGCTCCGGCGCCGGCGAGGCTCGCCGCGACGGTGATGAGCAGGACCGGGAGCGACCCTCCGAGCCACGACGTGACCAACCCGCTTGCGCCCTGCATCACGAACAGCGGGTTGTTGGAGGGCAACAGGAGCGCGTGGACGAACCCGCTCGTCCCGGCTACACCGGCTGTGGCGAGGCCGGCGAGGCCCGCGCTCACAGCCCCGGCCACCATCGTGCCGGCGGCGCGCCAGTCGCGCCGGCCCAATGCGAAGGCCGCGAAGCCCAGGGCGAGATGCGGCTTGGCCAGCGCCAGCGAGAAGCCGATGGCCCAACCGGCCCAGACGCCTGAGTCTCGACGCCAGGCGACGTACGCCAGCGCCACCCCCAGGGCGGCGACGCCATCCCACTGGCCCTCGATGAACAGGAGCCCCGAACCCAGGCCGGCGGCCGCGACGGCTACCGCCGCCACCCTGACGATCGGTCGGGAACGGCTGCTCCACGGTGCCGCCCAGGCCGCGATGGCGATCGCCGCGGCCAGGAGTCCGAGCTGGATCAGCGACCAGACGCGGTAGGCGGTGGTCGGATCAAGCGACACCAGCGGGCTGGCCAGGACGGCCGCTGCGGGAGGATTTTCGAAGGGAATGTTGAGATGGTCGGCCGGCGTCCCGGCCGCCGCCAGAACCTGCTGCTCGGCCTGACTGTCGTACATGTGGGCAGCATCGCCCCGGCTCCAGAGCGTCGCCGCCGCGTAGGTTCCGGCGAAGTCGCTCGTGCGCGCCTGGGCGTCGGGGATGGCCATCCAGACACGCACGTATTGGCCGATGAACAGCGCTGCGATCAGCGTCACGAGAACGCCGATCAGGCTGGAGCGCGACAGCACAGTCCGCCCACTGTATTCGGCGCCCGCCAACAGCGCGGTCAAGGCGGTGTCGCAGGACTGCGGCGAATTTACAAAGCGGTCAGAGCAGCGGCGTAGACCGCGAGGTCGCGGTCGCTGAACAGCGCGAAGAGAATCTGCCTGAGCGGAGTACCGGCGACGGAGAGCGCGTCGCGTGCCTCGCCCAGCGCGAGCGGAGCAGCGTGTTCGAGGGGGAAACCGTAGATGCCCGTGCTGATCGACGGAGCCGCCACGGTGGCGCAGCCCTGCTCCGCAGCGAGCCGGAAGGCGTTGTGGTACGCCCCGCGGAGCAGCTCGGCTTCGTCGTGCTCACCGTCGCGCCAGCGCGGGCCGACCGCGTGGATCACGTGCCGCGCCGGCATCCGCCCTGCAGACGTGATCACAGCGGAGCCCGTCGGGCAACCGTCGTAGCGCGCGCGCAATTCGCGCATGATCTCTGGTCCCCCGGCCCGATGGACGGCGCCGTCGACACCGCCGCCGCCGGCGAGTGACTGGTTGGCGGCGTTGACGATGGCGTCGACCGGAAGGGTCGTGATGTCTGCCCGTTGCAGCGTGATCCGGCCAGAACCTATGGTCCGCTCGTGCGCGTCAGGCGCCATCGACGCGGCTGAAGCCGAGGCAGGCGTTGTGGCCGCCAAAGCCGAACGAGGTGCTCAATGCGAAATCGATGCGGGCCTTGCGACCGGTGTTGGGGACGTAGTCGAGGTCGCACTCCGGATCGGGCTCTTCCAGGTTGATCGTCGGCGGCACGAATTGGTCGTGTATGGCCATAACCGTGATCACCGCCTCAACGGCACCGGCGGCGCCGAGCAGGTGCCCGTGCATCGACTTCGTCGACGACATCGGAACGGTGGCTGCGGCCTCGCCGAGGGCGGCCTTCACGGCGCGCGTCTCCGCGGCATCGTTGAGCTGGGTCGACGTGCCATGGGCGTTGATGTACCCCACCTCAGCAGCGTCCTTGCCGGCGCGCTGCATCGCTCGGACGATGCATCGCCGCGCCCCGTCGCCGTCGGGGGCCGGCTGCGTGATGTGCGACGCGTCGGCGGTCGCGCCGTACCCGGATACCTCCGCATAGATGCGCGCGCCCCGCCGTCGGGCGTGCTCGTATTCCTCGAGGATGACGATGCCCGCACCCTCGCCCATCACGAACCCGTCGCGGTCCTTGTCGAAGGGACGCGATGCCCGTTGTGGCTCATCGTTGCGTGTGGACAGCGCTTGCATGGCATCGAACGCGGCGATGCCGATATTCGTGATCGATGCCTCGGTTCCCCCGGCGATGACCACGGTGGCATCGCCGCGGCGGATCCATTCGGCGGCCTCGCCGATGGCGTGCGCACCCGACGCGCACGCGCTGACAATCGCGAAATTGGGCCCCTTGGCGCCGGTGTCGATCGCGATCATGCCGGCCGGCATGTCGGGGATCATCGCGGGCACGGTGAACGGCGACACGCGGCGCACGCCGGACTCGTGCAGCGTGATCACGCTGCGCTCAAGAACTTCGAGCCCGCCGATGCCCGACGAGACGAGCACGCCGACCTCCTCGCCGATTTCACGGACGTCGATGCCGGCGTCGGCGATCGCTTCGCGCGCTGCGGCGATTGCGAGCTGACTGCAGCGGCTGCTCCGCCGGGCTTCCTTGTGTCCCATCGTCGCCGCGGCGTCAAAGCCCTTCACCTCTCCGGCGATACGCGTGGGCAGAGCAGAGGCATCGAACGACGTGATGGGACCAATCCCGCTCGTACCGCTGCGGCACGCCTGCCAGGTCGACGCCGCGTCCAGACCCAGCGGTGTGAGCGCACCGAGGCCGGTGATGACGATGCGTGCGGTGCCGTTAGCGCTCATGGTTTCACGGCTCCCGCGATCTCGCCGAGCGGTGCGCCCTGTGAGTGGAATCCGCCGTCGACATGCACGATCTCCCCCGTTATTCCGCGGGACATGTCGCTGAGCAGAAAGACACACGTGTCCGCAACTGGGCCCGCGTCGGCGCTGTCCCACCCCAGCGGCGCCTGCAGCCCCCACGACGCCTCGAGCGTCTCGAAGCCGGGGATCGATTTGGCGGCGATGGTTCCCAGCGGTCCGGCGGCCACGGTATTGACGCGCACGCCGCGCCGTCCCAGGTCACGGGCAAGGTAGCGCGCGATGGCCTCGAGCGCGGCCTTGGCCGGCCCCATCCAGTCGTAGAGGGGCCAGGCGACAGTGGCGTCGAAGGTCAGCGTCACAAGCGACCCACCTGATTTGGGCATGAGTGGCACAAACTCGGCAGCCAGGGTGCGCAGCGAGTAGCTGCTGATCTCGAACGCCGTCGACACGGAGGACCAGGGAGCGTCGAGGAATCCGCCGCCGAGACAATCCTCGGGCGCGAATCCGATCGCATGGACCACCGCATCGAGCCCACCCCACCTCTCGCTCACCTGCCCGGCGACGGCTCGCACCTGGGCAACATTCGTCACGTCCATCTCGAGCACGTCCGGGGCGGGTGAGAGTCGCTGGGCGCTGCGGCGGGTGAGGCTCATGGCCCGGCCGAACGAAGTGAGGATCACCTGCGCGCCGGCGCCCTGCGCGGCGGCGGCGATGGCGAACGCGATGCTCTTGGGCGTCAGGACGCCGGTCACCAGGACTCGCTTACCGCGGAGCAGGTTGGAGCCAGTGGCGGAGACGGTCGGCAAAGGAGTCACAGCGAACTACCTTATAAGGCGGGAAGCCGGGAGCGCGGTTACGTCTCGCGCCGACCCGGAGGCTGAGTGGATCCCTCAGTGATCTCGAGCATCGCCTCGTGCCAGGCAGGGCTCCCGGCAACGATGTCGCCGCTGCTGAAGACAGCGACCGGGTCGCCCGACCAATCCGTCACGACACCACCCGCCTCCCGGACGAGCAGGCTCCCGGCGGCGATGTCCCAGATCGCCAGCCCCAATTCGAAGAATCCATCCCAGGTGCCCGCCGCGACATAGGCAAGATCCAGTGAGGCCGCGCCGGCTCGGCGAAGGTCTTCGAAGCGTTGCAGCGCGGCTTCGAAGGCGGGGAGATAGCGCCCCAGGTTCTGCTTGCGCCGGAACGGGAACCCCGTGGCCGCGACGCCGGCCCCCAGGTGCGACGAGACGACAAGGCGGTGTCCCCTCGCGTCCCAGGCACCGTCGCCCTCGCTCGCCGACCACTCCCCGCCAAAATGCGGCGCGCCCACCGCCCCGACGACCGGCCGTCCCTCCTCCACCAAGGCCACACTCACGCCGACCATGGGGAAGCCGCGCACCAGGTTGGTCGTGCCGTCGACCGGATCGATGACCCACACACGGTCGGCAGCCTGGCCTCCGCTTTCCTCCGCCAGCACCGGGATGTCGGGTGCGCCGCGACGCAGCACCGCGATGGCGGCCCGCTCCGCCTCGCGGTCGACCGCGGTGACGTAGTCGCCGAAGCCCTTGCGCTCAGGGGCACGCTCCACTGAATCGCCACGGGTAACCACGGCCGACGCTGCCCGCATGGACGCCAGGGCTAGTTCGCGAAGCGCGGCGCGGTCGGGCACGGCGGCGAGGGTAGCGCCGTCGCGGCCTGGTGAGGGTCAGCGATGAACGCGCAGCGGAATGACCTGCTCGAGTCTGCTGTCGCCGTCCACATCCAGTATCGAGCGGTCGATACCGCCGCGTTGCAGCAATGCCTCGATCTCCTCCGCCCCGACAGGATGGCTCAGGTAGAAACCCTGGCCCAACGTGCATCCGAGCTCGCGAAGCTGACTCACCTGCGTGGCCTGCTCGATGCCCTCTGCTATGAGGCTCAGCCGCAACGCCGCTCCCAGGCCGACAATGGCGCGCGCAAAGTCACCGTTGCCCTGCTCGGCGCCCAGGTCATCGACGAACGGCTTGGCGATCTTGAGGGTGTCCACGGGCAGGCTGCGCAGGTAGCTCAACGACGAGTAGCCGGTGCCGAAGTCGTCCACCGCGATGCGAATGCCGTGGCGCCGCAATGACTCCAGCTTGACGATGTGCGCGGTGTCCTCGAGCAGAATCGACTCGGTCAGCTCGAGCACGACGGAGTCGGGGAGGATGCCGCTCTCGGTGATGGCGGTCAGCACGTTCTCCACGAAGAGCGGCTGTTGCAGCTGGCGCGCCGATATGTTGACGGCCATGGCGAGCGGCTGCTCTCTTGGGTATCGTGCGTGGAGACGCAACAGCGTGTTGCACGCGGTGCGCAACACAAAGTCGCCGAGGGGAAGAATGAGCCCACTTTCTTCCGCCATTGGCACGAACTCCACGGGTGGCACGAGGCCGCGCTGCGGGTGCCGCCAGCGCACCAGGGCCTCGAGCGCGACGATGTCGCCGTTGTGGAGGTCGACGACAGGCTGGTAGTGCACCACGAACTGATCGGCGGCCAGGGCGAGCTCGAGGTCGGCTCGCAGCTTGTGGCGGCTCACGATATCCGTCTCCATGCCGGGTGCGAAGACCACGTACCGATCCTTGCCCTGGCCTTTCGCTGAGTACATGGCGACGTCTGCGTGGCGCATGAGGTTGCTCGCGCTGTCAGCGGCGCCATCTGAGACCGCAACGCCGATCGACACACGCGCATTCACCGTCTGGCCATTCACGTCGAAGGGCTCTCGGAGGTTGTCGTAGATTCGCCGGGCCACAATCTCGGCTTCCGATGCATCCGCGACATCCTCGAGCAGCACGGCAAACTCGTCGCCGCCAAGACGCGCCGCGGTATCGGGCCGGCGCAGCGAGGCACGCAGCCGCTCCGCGATCCCGACCAGCAGAGCATCTCCGGCTCCGTGCCCCAGCGTGTCATTCACGCCCTTGAAATCGTCGACATCGATGAAGAGCACGGCAACGGAGCGGTTCACCCGGGCTGCGCGCACAAGGGCGTGGTCGATGCGGTCACCGAAGAGGGTGCGGTTGGCGAGGTCGGTGAGCGAGTCGTGGAACGCCTGGTGAGTCAGCTGCTCCTGCAGCTCCGTGAGACGGGCGATGGAGCGTTCAAGACGGCCGTTCTCGAGCGTGGTGCTCGTCTGTATCGCGAGCGTTTGGAACAGCTGGAGGTCGCGGGCGTCGAAGGCGCGGGAGTCGACGTGGCCACCGACGAGGAGCGCTCCCAGCAGACGCGTTTCGCCGCGGAGCAGCGCGACCATTGCTTCGGTGATCCCACGCCGCGCCAGCATCTCGGACGTGGCCGGGGCCGACTTGTGCCTATCAATGATCACGCCATCGCGCTCCGCTTCGAGGACGTCGTCGAGCTGTGCGAGATCCAGCGCGTCCATCACCTGGTCGGGCTGATTCGCGTGCACCGTCGTGCGAAACGCCTTCTCACCCGGGGCCGAGGGGAAAATCGTGAGCTGCGCCATCTCCGAGCTGAACATCGTGCGCGCGCGGCCGAGCAACTGAACGATTGCCGACTCCAGCTCGCGCGACCCGAGCGCATCGCCGGCTCCGTGCAGGAACTCGAGTGCGAGGCGCTCCTGATGTTCGGCGACATACACGCGATACGCGGCGAGCAGGATCGCGGCCAGCACGCCTTCGACGACCAGGCCGGATACGGTGAAGTGGATGAACTCGACTGCAATGAGACCGAAGCACCCCGACGCAACAGCACCGCCGACGGCGTAGCCGATCTTGCCCGACAGCGCGCGCCAACGGACGCGATCGTCGTAGTGGTCGAAGACGATCATCGCCGCGGTGTTGCCCACAACCAGGACTCCCACCGCCGAGGCGGCCGCCAGCCACGCGGCCCAGCGGAAGTCGTCGGTGGCCATGGGGAATGCGTGGAAGATGATTTCACTTAGCCCCGCAAGCACAACAAACTGCGCTATCGCGAAGAGCGCTTGGGGCAGGCCCAGCGGCCGGCGCAGCAGCGACGAGAGAACCACGCCTGTCGCGTAGGCGGCCAGCACGTCGATCGGCGTCATGTAGAAGAGCCCGATGACCAGCGGGGCTGCCGCCATGCCCAGGGCGGGCGTTCCACGGCGCACGTTCACCGTGAGAGGCCAGCGGTCGGCAGCGAAGAAAAGCGGCACAACGCTCCACCACGGCAGCTGTGGGGTCGCGTATGCGGGGAGGAGCCGGACGACGCCGGCCCACAAGCCGGATGCGGCGAGCAACAGGCCGATGCTCGCGAGCCACAGGCGCTGGACCGGAGTCAGACGCCAGGGCCGCCGGACACTCTCATGTGCTGCCAACAGACGCGCCTCAAATCCGATACGTTGTCGCGACCTGGCAATGCTATCCACGGAACGAGACGCCGCTTCCTGGGCTTGGTGACAGGTTCGTTACTGTTCGCTTGACAGATGACGATGAACGTCCCTTCGCCCGCGGCGATTCTTGTCGGCACATGCAACTGGGCAGACCACAAGGACTTCTATCCGGACGAGCTGATGCACGGGCGCAGGCAGCGCGACAGGCTCACGTACTACGCACGCTTCTTTCCTGTTGTCGAGATCGACACGACCTTTTACGGCATCCCCAAACCCCAGGTCGTGGAGGGGTGGACCGAGCGGACGCCGAATGGCTTCAAGTTCGACATCAAGGCGTATCGCAGCCTCACCGGGCACGAGCGCGAGGACGGAAAACCGCGCCCGCCGACGCCTGAGGAGGAACGCGATTTCCTGAATGCGCTGGTGCCATTGCGCGAGAGCGGGAAGCTGGCGGCGGTCTGCTATCAATTCCCACCCTGGTTCACCAACCGTCCCGACAGCCGCGATCAGCTGCTGGCCATTCGAGAGCGCCACCCGGACGACATCATCGCCGTCGAGTTCCGCCACCGTTCCTGGTTCGACCAGGGCGCCCTGCCTCAGACGGAGGAGCTTCTCCGCGAGCTCGACGCGGTGTTCGTGGGAGTCGATGCGCCCCAGATCGGCAGCGGCACCGCCCCGCCACACTTGGCAATAACCTCACACCGGCTCTGCATTGCTCGCTTTCACGGAAGGAACTGGCGCACCTGGTACAAGAGAGTGGCCACCACGGCCGAACGCTTCGACTACCTCTACAAGCCCGCGCAGCTGCAGGAGTGGGTTCCAGCCATTCAAGCCGCGTCTGAACAGGGCGTGCCGGTGCACGTGCTGATGAACAACAACGCGTCCAATTACGCGGTGGCGAACGCCTTTGACATGGCTGCGCTGCTTGGGCTGTCCGCTCCGCGGCCGCCCCGACCGGTTCTGGAGACGATCCGCGCGCGTGACCAACGCGTGCCCGAATGGGTGGAGCGTGCGCAGCCGGTCGACGAGACGACCGGCGAAGACGATGACGGCGGCGACCAGCTCAGCCTGACCTTGTAGCCTCGCGCTTCCCGGCAGCCCTCCAAGGCTTCCTTAGAGGCCCCAAATTGGGGGAGAATGGAGGGGCATCCGACTGGAGGCATCCGGCAGCGCCGCTGCACTCCGTCCCAGCGCGTCGCCGCAGTCGCCCCGGCCGGCCCCGCCGGCTGCTCTTGGAGGTATCGCAATGGCCATGGCGTCTTCCCGACGCAATGACCGGGGAGGCCGTCGCCCGGCTCCCAGCGGCCTCACCATGCGCAACGATGCCGGCACCCACGAGGTCGAGGTGGCCCGCGCCCTGAACCAGTGGGCGGTGACCGTGACGTCGCTGGCCGACGGCCGGATGATCACGCAAGACTTCTTCGCTCGCCGTTGGGAAGCCGTGGCGCGCGCCGAGGACTTCCTGCGCCTGCTGAACCGCAGCGAGCCGCCCCCCGGCTGGTAGGGGGAGCGCTGGACAGTCGCCCGAGACGTGACGGGCCTCCCTCCGGCGGTCGCGGTCGGAGCCCCGCTGGGGCCCCGCCGCTCGCACTCGCCGAGCCCTGCGCTGGCACCACGAACCGGCTCGGCTCCGTGACGTCCCCCTTCGGGAGGCCTGCCACGTCCCGGGCTCGTGGCAGTGCTCCGAGGGCCGCCGGAGGGATCTCACCGTCTCCCTCAGACCACGTCTCAGCCTACGGCTCGACCCGCCAGCGCTCCCTCCAACGTCAGGAGGTAGGTCTTGCGGTCCAGCCCGCCGCCGTAGCCGCCGAGCGCGCCGCCAGTGCGGGTGACCCGATGGCACGGGACTATGACTGGGATCGGGTTGGAGCCGAGCGCGTTGCCGACAGCCCGTGCGGCCAACGGGGTGCCGATGGCGCGGGCAACGTCGCGATAGCTGGAAACGTCGCCGTAGGGGATCCGGGCCGTGCGGTCGAGCACGCGCCGGCTGAAGGTCCCGACGAGCGACCAGTCGAGAGGTACCGAGAAGTCGCGCAGCTTGCCCTCGAAGTAGGCGTCCAGCTCGCGCCGCACGGCGTCCAGGCGGCCGGGAGCCTCGAGGATGCGCGGTGACAGGCGGGCGGCCAGCTCGTTGAGCGTGTCGTCGTGCTTGCCCTTGAAAGCCACGGCCACGAGGCCGGCCTCCGTGGCGGCCAGCAGCAGCGGGCCGATAGGACTGTCCATGGCGGTGTACGCGATCTCGACCAAGCCGTCCGCCTCGGCTCGCCGGCGGAATCCGGCGATCACGTCAGGCAGGCGCAGCGGCGCCGTGTTGCTGATTGCTCGGTTGGCGCTCATCGTTGCCCCCTTCGCAGCTTCTTGATGCCCTCGTGCACGTTGCGCCGCGCCGCCTCGGGCGTGGTCGCCATGGTCCGGGCGATATCGTCATAGGTTCGGTCCTCGGCAAAGCGCAGGGCGACTGCATTCCGCTGCTTGGCGGGGAGGCCCCTGACGGCGTCCCACAGCTCTCCGTCAGCCGGCTCCTGAGGAGCGGCGACCGCAGCATCGAGCTCATCGCTGAGCATCGGCCGGCGCTGGGCGGCACGGTGGGCGTCCGCGACCTTGTTTCGGGCAATGGTGAGAAGCCAGCCCCTGAGGTTCGCGGCGTCGCGCAGACGCGGGTACGCTCGCATCGCCGCCAGAAACGTCTCCTGGAAGCAGTCCTCCGCGTCCACGTGCCCCACGCGCGCCTCCAGGAACCGGAGGACGACCTCTGCGTGATCGTCGAGCAGCACTTGGAAGGGCGGCAGCCCAACCCCGCGGCGGCGGCGCTCACCCGCCGGCATCGTCACGCTCATCACTGCACGAAGAACGCCGGCTCTGGCCTTGGCGTGAGATCCGGGTCAGCCGCCTGCAGGCTGCTCGCGCGCCTCGACGGGCGCCGGAAAACTCACGATCGTGTCGGTGCTGTCCCCGTCGCGCCAGACGGTCAGCGCCATCGTGTCCCCTGGCCGGCGCAAGGAGACGGCCTTTCGGAACTGGTCCGCTCCTCCATTCAGTGTGTACGCGCCGATTGCCGTGATCACGTCGCCAGGGCGGATATCGGCTTCCGCAGCCGGCGACCCCTCTTTGACGGTGCCGACCTCAACCCCGTAGGCGGAGGGCAGCCCCTTCCGCACAGCTATCTCGGACGTGACGCCCCGGACGCTCGCACCGAACGACACTGCTGGTTCGTCGGACGCTTCGGAAGGAAGGAAACGGGCGAGTTGCACAGGGTCGTGGCCGACTAGGAGTCGCTCCCCGATCTGCACGACGGGCACCGTGACCCGTCCCAGCCGGCCGAAGAGAATGGCTGTCGCTGAAGGGTCGGTGAGAACGTCGCGCTTCGTGTAGGCGACCCCCCGCTGGTCGAGGTAGCGCAGCGTGGCCTCCGATGCCGGGTCGCCCGGCTTCACGAAGACAGTGACCGCCTCCGCCATGGTCGTGCGGCTCAGCCGTCCGCCGCAGCAGGCGGTTCTGCAGGATGGTCGCCGCTGGGAGGCGGAGTTGAGACGCCCCCCGTCACGACCTCACCCGGCAGCACAACCGGCCGGTTGGCGTCGATGTTCGAGCCGCGGCCCCGGCGGCGACGGCGGCGCCGCCGCCGAGGCCCTCGATCTCCGGGCGCGCCATCGGTCGCCGGCTGACCTTCGCCCACTGCACCGCCGGTCTGGGGCGGAGCCGTGGCTGCGGTGCCGGCGGTGATCGGCGGACGGGGCCCGCCTCGGCGCCCGCGCCGGCGGCGACGCCTGCGACGCCGGCTGGGGTCAGTGGCCGCTTCCTCATCCGTCTCGACCTTGTCGCCCTCGCCGGGAGCGCGCACCGGCCGGCGGTGACCGGGCGGGCTGACCAGTTCCTGGGCGCTCAGCCAGCCGCCGGTGGAACGCGCCGCCTCGACCAGCTGTCCGTACATCGATTCCTCGCCGCTCCGCAGGGTGGCGCTGTCGCCGATGCACGCGACCAGACGCTTGGCCCGCGAGATCGCGACATTGAGCCGGTTGGGCACCCGGAGGAAGCCGATGCGTCCCCGTTCGTTCGAGCGCACGAGGGAGATGACGACGATGTCCTCCTCTCTTCCCTCGAAGGAGTCGACCGTGTCGATCTTCACCGAACGCTTGAAGCGGCGCCGGCCGAGGGCCTGACGCAACCGCTCCACCTGCTCGGCGTACATCGCGATGACGGCCATCGTCAGGTGGCGAGGGGCACGCTCGTCGAGCAACCGCACCACCTGCGCGGCGACGCGCACCTCGGCCTCGTTGCGCAGCGCGCCCCCGGGGCCGCGGCGCTCCCGCCCACCGCGCATGCCCTCGGTGTCGACGAAATGCAATGCGACAGGGAACGGCTTGCGCGTGATGTAGTCGTACGCCTGCACCTCGAGCGCGTCCTCGAGCTGGCCGTCGTAGGACGCGGCGGACACGTACGAGGCGATGTCGGGGTGCATGCGGTGCTGGATGGTCAGCAGGCAGCGCGAAGCCTCCGGCAGTCCGCCGTCCCAGCACTGTTCGAACAGGCTGCGGTTGACCAGGTCTTCGAGCCCGGGGTCGATCTCCACGATGCCGTAGAGCGCGTCGTCCTCGACGGGCGGCAACTGCTTGTGGTCACCGACCAGCGCGAGCCCGCGCCCCAGGCGGAGTGCGGGCAGCGCCTCGTCGGCGCGGGCCTTGTTGGCCTCGTCGAGGATGACGATGTCGAAATTCATATCGGTGATCGCCGACGTAGCCGCGGTGGCGCACGTTGCGAAATAGCAGTTCGCCTCGAGGAGCCGGGGATCGTCCTCGTCGTCGCACCGGAACTGCTCCACAGCCGGGTGGACGCGCTCGGCCCGGGCCACGCGGACGGCCCGCATCCCAGGAGTCCCGGCCAGGCGCTCCAGTGCGTTGTCGACGGCGAGGTTGGAGTGGGACGTCACCAGAATCCGTTCATCCGGATTACGGGCCAACCGCCGCTTAACGGCCTCGACGATGACCGTGGTCTTGCCTGTGCCAGGCGGTCCCTGGATGAACACCGCCTGCCCCGCCGAGAGGTCGCTCAACAGCGATACCGCGCGGTTCTGGGGAGGGTTTGCGATCATCCCCTCCGTCAACCAGCCGGCCAATTCCTCCTCGGAATCGTGTTTGGGAGCAATGATAGTGCTAGGACTGACCAAAAGCTGGGCAAGCAGACCGACGCCGAAGTCGCGGGTGGCGATGGCGGCGAGCACCGATCGTTTCGCCTGGTATAGGGCTTTGTTGAACGATGGGGTGATGGTCCCCTCGCTGCCGGCGTGTTCGAAGGTTCGGCAGACGACCTCCACGATGTGACGGCCATGGTCGATGCGTGAGACGCGCCCGACGAAGTTGGGCTCGTCTTCCGGCTCAACCAGCACCGCGGCGTCTGGCGTGAGGTTGATCGGCTCGTCAACGGGGATGGAAAACTCGACCTTCCCGACCTCGGGTTGCTTCCAGTCCGCTTCAGTGAACTCGCGTCCGCAGGACGGGCAGCGCTCATGCGTATCGGGGCGCCACAGAGCGCGGCAGTTGCGACAGCGCCAGTACTCGCGGGCGCCGACGAAGTGTGTCCGCTGCGTCTGCGCGCGCTGCTTCTCGGCTCGCTCCAGGCTCTCGACGAGCTTCAACGTCGCGTAGAGCGTTTCCGACTTGGCAGCCTTCTGTGTCGCCTCGCGCCAGTCGAGGAGCCGGAAGGTGTCGCTCGACACACCGTTTGCCGCGGTGACCACCGGCTCCTTCGTGGTGATTGTCAGCAGCTTGGCTCCGTCAGGGTTGTTGCTCGTCGGCCGGATGGAGACGACGCGAAGACCGAGGTGGTCGCGCGCGCCATCAGGGCCCGGCTGCGGCACGCATTGCAGAGTGAGGTCGGGCAGGTCCAGCTTCAGCTGGAGCGGCTCCTCATCGATGAACGAGACGCTCACATGGCCGACCTCGCTGACGCGTTCGGCAAACACCGTACGCGGGTCAGCGCCTGGGTGCGAACCATTGGCCCACGCTTCCAGGACGGCCATTGCGTCGCCGTCGTCGGGCACGATCAGGTGCAAACGATCGAGAGCGAGGTCAGGGGCTATCAGCGGACGATCAACCTCGACAGCCGGACAGTTGAGTGCCGGCGCATACACCGATTCGGGATGGATTCGGGCGGTGCTTCTTGCGCGCGGGGCGGCATTTGCCGTCGACCGCGGCGACGCCCGAAGGCTCCCGCGTCTCTCCACTATAGAGCAATCCGCCGGTCGCCGCAAAGCCCGCCTGTTCCAACAAGGCAACGGATTGTCGAGGACGACTACGATCTCTGTTGTGGGCGATGACATAGGCGGAGTGGATCTGAGTCCGGTCCACGCAGCACTCGACCAGCTCAAGGCACAGCTGTGTCGCTGCCAGCACCAGGGCACATGCCTCGCATGCCGCGGGTTCGAGGTGATCCGGCAGCAGGTCCAGGTGGTGGTCGCCGCCGCGTCGCAGCCGGTGCTGATGCAGGTCGCCCAGGAGGTTGCCGTCAAGGACCTCATGACCCAGCTCGGAGGCCTGCAGGAGAAGCTGGCGGAGGATCCGCAGCTGCAGGAGTTGATGGCGCGACTGTTCGAGCGCGTGCAGGACGACCTGGGCGGAGCGGAGAACGTGCAGCGAATGTTCGGCAGCATGTTCGGCGGCGAGGACCAGTCCTCGTCCCCTGAGGATCGGGAGATCCCTCCCGACGACAGACCCTCCAAGCCGCGTCCCGAGCCGGATCGCCCGGGGTCGTGAGCCCGCTCTAGGAGCAAGAATGCCAGCACGTCTCCGCCGGTCGGTTCTTGCCGTTCCCGGCAGTAACCCGCGCATGATGGAAAAGGCCGCGAGCAGCGCCGCCGACGAGGTGTTCCTTGACCTCGAGGACGCCTGCGCGCCACTGGAGAAGCCGGCTGCACGCGCCAAGGTGGTCGAGGCGTTGCGGACGCACGACTGGCACGGCAAGACGCGCGTGGTACGGATCAACCAGGTGACCAGCCAGTTCGCCTTCGATGACCTCGGCGAAGTGGTCGGCGGGGCCGGCGACCTCCTCGACTGCATCATGGTCCCCAAGGTGCGCAACGCCGGCGATGTCGCGTTCGTCGACCGGGCCCTGCTGCAACTGGAGACGACGCACGGGCTGCCGGTCGGGCGCATTGGCATCGAGGCCCAGATCGAGGACGCGGAAGGCCTCATGCGCGCGGACGAGATCGCTTTCGCCAGCGAGCGCCTGGAAACGCTGACGTATGGTCCGGCAGACTTCTCCGCGGCCATGCAGTTCCCGTCGCTCACCGTCGCGAACAACTACGACTATCCCGGTGACATCTTTCATTACGTCCTGTTCAAGCTGGCCGTGGCCGCCCGCGCCGCCGGAATCCAGGTGATCGACGGCCCTTACCTGCTGATTCGCGACCTGGATGGCTTTCGCGCCGCGGCGTCACGCGCGGCCGCCCTCGGGTACGACGGCAAGTGGGTGTTGCACCCCGGGCAGATCGAGCCCGCCAACGAGGTGTTCACGCCTTCCCAGGCCGACTTCGACAAGGCCGCCCGCATCCTGGAGGCGTACAAGCACGCCACCGAGGTGGAGCGCAAAGGTGCGGTGATGCTCGGTGACGAGATGATCGACGAGGCTTCGCGCAAGATGGCGCAGCAGTTCTATACGCGCGGCGTGGCGGCGGGGTTGTCCCGCTCGCCGCAAACGGAAGAGTCAGCAGCAAGCTGAGCTCCGCAGGTCAGCGGGCTTCAGCCTCCTCCTCTGCGGCCTCCACGGCCGCGCGGAACTGCTCGTGGTGACGCTCGGTGTGCCGCAGAGTCGCCTCGAACACAGCGCGCAGCGTCCAATTGTCGCCCATGACGACATTGGTCGACGGCTGATCGAGCTCCGAGTCGGCGATCGAGCGGATCAGGGTGGCCAGCTCGGCGCACGAGGAGGCCAGGTACCCGATGACCTCCTCGGGATCCGGCAGGGGGAACTGCAGCGCGTGCTCCGCATTCTGGGCGGCCAGCGATTGCGGGGTGATGTCGGTCATTCGCCGCGTTGCCCGGATCGACAAGCCCCACTCCAGAGCGTTGTCGTAGCCGGCGCCGATGTGATGAGCGAGCGTCGCGGCCGTACGGCGGTCGCCGTCGCTCACGGGGTGCCGCCATCCGACGGCTGGAGCGGCACGAACCGATTCGATCACTGCGGCGTTCGCCGTCTCGAGGTTGACCGCGATGGCCTCCTGCTCGGGCATGGGCCGGACTCTAACGTCCGGGGCGGCGCGGCTCCAGAGGATCGACCCCGCTCGCGACCATCTCGGCACAACGCGCCTGCGCCATGGCCACGGCGCGCGAATCGATGTCGGCGCCGACGAAGTCGCAGCCGTGGCGCAGCGCGGCTATCGCCGACGACCCGCTGCCGGTGAAGGGATCACACACGACGTATCCGGGTTCGGCGCTGGCCGCGAGCATTCGTTCGAAGAGCTCCACCGGCTTCTGGGTGGGGTATGCGCCCTTGCGCAGGCGCGGGACAGCCCAGACGTCGTGCAGGTCCCGGCGCGCGATTTTGCGCCGGCCCTTGCTGGCAAACACGATCTGCTCATGGCGACGGCGGAAGTAATGGCCCATGCCGAGGTGCACCTTGTCCCACACGATCACGCACTTGACGTCGAAGAACTCGCGCACCAACGCGCCCAGCGAGAGCAGCGAGAAGCTGTCAAACATGATGTAGATGTGGCGGTCATCGCGCAACACGCGACGGCATTCGCTGAGGAAGCTGCGATACGTGTCGGGGTCATCCGAGAACTCCGTGAACCAGCGCGCGTTGCCGGGGCTGCCGTAGTGGCCGACGATGCGTCCGTGGCCGAAGCGCATGTGCTGGTTCATGCCCGAGTACGCGGGATCCGTGACGATGATGTCGACCGACTCGTCGGGCAGACCTTCGAGGAAACGGATGCAGTCGACGGCGTGGATGTCGAACGCCGGCGCAGCAGTCGTGCTGGCGGCTGCCGACTGCGTCATGGTGCGGGGCGGCGGGCGCTCATCGCGTGTGCCCGCACTGTAGCAGGGCTTTGCCGAACGCTAGAGGTCGCCCGGGAGGTTCGCGCCGAATATCGTCTTGTCGGCGGACGCGAGCGCAAGAGTCGTCAGCGTCCCGGTATCCGGTTGCAGGACGCCGAGTGTGTTGGTGTCGACCCCAACAAGCAGGTGTCCCGCGTCGATCCACCCCAGGAGCGCGTAACGACGGCCGAGGTCATGCGTCGACCCATTCTTGTTCAGCAGCGTGACCGCTGCGTTGGAGCTCCCGACGCACGCCATCCGGGAAGCGTCGACCGACAGCAGGCAGCCGGTGAGAGGGATCGACGCCGAGCAACAAACCGTGGAATTGAGCGAGAGGTATGCATGCTCACTGCCACTCCAGTCCACCGACATCATCGCGTCGGTGTGGCCGCCATTGTTGTAATCGCCCTGGTTCTCCTCGCACGCCGTGCCCACAGCCGTGGGGCCACCTTGGAGCGAGTAGTAGTCGCCGCCGCCCGGCTGCGTGGCGGGTGTCTCGCAGACGATCGCTCGACGCGAGCCGGAGACTGCATCGACCACGTGATACGAGCAGGGGCGGGCGACGCCGCCGGCCTGGGGACCGTTGTACCCGTAGTTGCCACCGCAGTTGCCGGCCGCGTCGACGATTGAGTCGCCGTGCCACCCCACGGGCCACCGGAAGGCGTCGTTGCTCGTGTTCCTGAAGAGATCGACATGGTTTGTTGCGCCGCTCAGATCCTCGACATAGCCGTGACCCGTGTCTTTGGTTGCGTCGACCGCTTCGTTGATCGCCACGACCGCAATTCGCTGGTCGTCCGGCTTCACCGCAAACGCCAGCTCCGCTGACGCTCCATCCGGAATCGTCCGGACCCGTGCCGTCGTGCCGTCGGGAGCGAGAGAGTAGATGTCCGTGTCCCCGCTGCGGTAGTAAACCTTGGTCGACGAGGCACTGACCAGCGGCAGGTCCACCGACTGATTCGACTTGATCAGCGGAAGGTTCCCGGCGGCTTGCGCCACCACCCTGCCGTTGACGTCGACCAGGAGCACTGCGTATGTGGTGCCGGTGCGCCCGGAGTTCGTGACGACAACTCCGAAGGGGCCGCGGGGCACGGGTCTGGGTGTCGCCGTCGGCTGCGCTGTGGCCGATGCCCTCGCAGTGGGCGTGCGTCCCGGCGTGCCGGTCGACACGGGTGCCGCAGCACAACTCCCGAGCACTGCCCCGGTCACGATGGTGGCCGCCCCAGCTGCTATTCGGTGAATCACTGCGCAACCCCCGCGAGTTATCTGTGCGCATACAACGCACCCTTCGAAGCGGGGTTACGCCAAGCCACGATCGGCGCTCTTACACTGGTGCGCGTGGCCGCGGGCTTTCAACGGCAGCAGCGGTTTCGTGACGCATATCACCGGCGCGCCGGTGACTGGGTCGACAGCGTCAGCCGCTACCGTTCCATCCTCGGCGCCTATGGCGGTCGGGAGACTCGTGTCCTAGACCTCGGCTGCGGACATCGGGGGCTGGACGGCGACGACACCGACTGCGTCCAGGGCGCCGCGGTGGTCGGTGTCGAGCCGGACATCGACGCGCTGCGCGCGAACCACGTCCTGAGCCACCGCGTCCGAGCTGCCGGCGAGAGCCTCCCGTTCGGTGACGGGTCGTTCGACCTGGTGGCGTCCGCCTGGGTGCTCGAACATCTCGACAACCCCGGGCTCGTCTTTTCAGAGATCGCCCGCGTGCTGCGCCCGCGCGGGAGGTTCGTGTTCCTCACGCCGAACACGTGGAACTACAACGCATGGATGATCCGAGCGGTCCCGAACCGCCTGCATCAGCCCTTCACGCGTCGCCTGTACGGGCGCGGTCAGGGCGACACCTACCCGGTCCGGTACCGGGCCAACAGCGCACGGACTCTGCGGCGGCTCACCGCCGCCGCCGGCTTCAGTGCCGTGCACCTCGACTACAACCCGGACCCCTCATACATCGCGTTCAACCAGCCTTTGTTCGAGGTTGCGGTCGCGCTGGAGCGGATCATGGACATCCCCGCGCTGCAACGCTGCCGCGTGCACATCATCGGCACGGCGGTGCGTTGAAGCCCGCGAGTAGACTCTCCAGCGTGGCACTCGACATGACCACTGAGCAGCGCGAGATCGTCAGCATGGTGCGCGACTTCGTTGAGCGCGAGATCATCCCGGTCGCCCACGAGCTTGACTACGACGACCGCTACCCGGACGAGATCGTCAAACACATGAAGGAGCTGGGCTTCTTCGGCTTTGCCATCCCTGAGAGCTTTGGCGGCGCGGGACTCGACTACTCCACCTACGCCATGGTCTGCGAGGAGATCGCGAGGGGATGGATGTCCATCACCGGCATCATCAACACGCACTTCATCGTCTCCTTTCTCATCGAGAAGTTCGGCACGGAGGAGCAGCAGCAGCGGTTTCTGCCAAAGATGGCGACAGGCGAGTTCCACGGCGCGTTCTCGATGAGCGAGCCGAACTGCGGCTCCGACGTGCAGGCCATCCAGACCCGGGCGATTCGTGACGACGGCGAGTACGTCGTCAACGGCACCAAGATGTGGGCCACCAACGGCGAGCACTCGACGGTGGTCGCGACGCTGGTGAAGACCGATCCGGACGCGCAGCCCCCGTACCGAGGGATGTCATGCATCCTCGCGGAGAAGCAGTACCCCGGGTTCTATGCCTCGAAGCACATCGAAAAGCTCGGCTACAAGGGCGTGGAGACCACCGAGCTGGTGTTCGAAAACAACCGGCAGCCGGCGGCGAACCTCCTCGGCGGAGTCGAAGGACAGGGTTTCAAGCAGATGATGGCCGCCATCGAGGTCGGCCGCGTCAACGTGGCAGCCCGGGGGGTGGGCGTGGCGCAGCGCGCATTCGAGCTCTCGATCCAATACGCGCAGCAGCGCCACGCGTTCGGGGTTCCCATCGCTGAGCACCAGGCGATCCAGTTCAAGCTCGCAGACATGGCAACCAAGATCGAGGCCGCCCGATTGCTCACCAACTACGCGGCGCGCAAGAAGGACGCTGGGGAGCGTGCCGACGTCGAATGCGGCATGGCCAAGCTCTTTGCCACTGAAGCGTGCTTCGAGGTGGTCACCGAGGCGATGCGCGTGCACGGGGGCTACGGGTTCTCCAAGGAGTACCAGGTGGAACAGCTCTACCGGGACGCGCCGCTGCTGATCATCGGCGAGGGCACCAACGAGATCCAGCGGCTGATCATCGCCAAGGGCCTGCTCGAGCGCTACCGCATCAAGCAGTAGTCGGTCAGCCGGCCCCCAGCCTTCGGCGCATCAGCGCGACGGCTGCGGCGCTCTTGTCGATCAGAAGAAATTGGCGCCCCTGCTCACGCGCTGCCACGCCCGTGGTGCCGCTGCCGGCGCACCAGTCCACCACCAGGTCGCCGCGACGGGACGACGCGGCGACGATCCGCCGCAGGATGGCCAGAGGCTTCTGGGTCGGATAGCCCGTGCGCTCGCGAGACGTGGTGGGCACGATGGTGTTCCACCAGACGTCGGTGGGCAGCTTGCCGCGGGCAGCGCGCTCCGGCGTCTGCAGCGATGGCGCCATGTAGGGAACGCGGTCGACGCTCGAGCTGTCGAAGTGGTACCGGCGCCGATCGCGCACGTACACCAGGATCACGTCGTGCTTGGCAGCCCACCGGCGCGTGGTGCGCGCGCCGTAGTCGTAGGCCCAGATCAGCTCGTTGAGAAAGCAGGACCGACCGAAGATGTCATCGAGCAGCACTTTGCAGTAGTGCGATTCGCGCGGGTCGACGTGCAAATAGAGTGTCCCGTGGGGCGCGAGTATCCGCCGTGTCTCCTCCAGTCGCGGGCGGAGCCAGGCCATGTAGTCGTCGAAGCTGTCCTCGAAGCTGTCGCCGGCCGTGCGCCGCACTCGGTAGCGCCGTCCGGCGTACCCACTACGCTCGCCGTCCGGGTCGGCCACAACGCGGATGCGTGGTTGCTTCCTGATCTCGCCAGTGTTGAAGGGGGGGTCCACGTACACGAGCCCGGCGCAACCGTCGGGCAAGCGGCGGAGCTCTTCGAGCGCCTCGCCGTGCACGATGCCCGCGAGTTCGGAACTGACTGCGCCAGGACGCGCTTGCATGACCTCCCCGTACAGTAGGTCGAACGATGGACGCGCGCGCCCTTTCCCGGGTCACTGTCCTGGACGTCCACGGCTCAGCCGTGCGGCTGGGGGAGCTGTGGCAGGCAAATCCGGCCGTGATCGTGTGGCTCCGCCACTACGGCTGCGTCTTCTGCCGCGAGCAGGCGCTGGAGATGCGGACGGCACTCCCGGAGATCGACAAGGCGGGGGCCAGGCTGGTGTTCATCGGCAATGGGGGGACCCGGTATGCCAGGGCGTTCAAGGACTCCTTCGCGCCGGATGTGACCGTCCTGACCGACCCCGACCTGCGTTCGTACCGGACCATCGGCGCGCGGAGCGGAATCCTCAAGACGATCGGCCCCCAGGCGTGGAAGGCCGGGATCCGGGCTCTGCGCAGTGGCGCACGCCAGACCAGCGTCAAAGGGCATCCGTACCAGCAGGGCGCGGTCATGCTGCTCACGCCCGGCGACCACATCGTGTACTCGTACATCAGCCAGACGGCCGGCGATCACCCGCCGGTGTCGTCGGTCCTTGCCGCGCTGCGCGCGTCGACGCCTCGCGCCGCCGCCGGCTTCTGACGTCGCATGCAATTCGGCCGCTACTACGAGGAGTTCGAAGTCGGCGCGACCTACAAGCACTGGCCCGGCAAAACGATCACCGAGTACGACGACCACCTCTTCTGCCTCATCACGATGAACCATCACCCGTTGCACATCGACGCTCACTACGCTGAGACACAGACACAATTCAAGCGCAACGTCGTCGTCGGAAACCTCGTGTACAGCCTCGCGCTGGGCATGAGCGTGGCCGACGTCAGCGGGAAGGCCATCGCCAACCTCGAGGTCGAGTCGCTGAAGCACGAGAACCCCACCTTCCACGGCGACACCATCTACGCAGAGACCACCGTGCTCGACAAACGCGAGTCCACCAGCAAGCCAGATCGAGGCGTGGTGACAGTTGAGACACGCGCCTTCAATCAAAACGGCGAACGCGTCTGCATCTTCCGCCGGAAAGTTCTGGTCCCGAAACGCGGGGATCAGCCCGCTGACTGATCTCGGCGTCAGTGGTTGAGCCGGTGGTTCGCGGTGAGGTTTCGGGTCACGGTCGTGGCCCCGCTGGGGCCCCGCCGTTCGCACTCGCCGAGCCCTGCGCTCCGACCGGGAACTGGCTCGGCTCCGTGACGTCCCGTCACCTCACCGCGCCCCACCGGCGTGTACCACTGGATGCATCGTCATGAGCGCGCTCGATCCACGCGTTGCGGCGCGATACAACGTGCGGCCTCTTCTGCACGACGCGGGCGACGGTTTGCGCGACGCGGTGGCTCAACTTGGGGTCCCGACACACCAGCTGATGGCGGTCGCGCGATACGGCGCGGTGGAAGCGCTTGCGTTGCAGGGGTTGAGTAGCGATCAGGCCATCGCGCTCGAGCAGGCCGTTCGCGAAGCAGGCGGAGCCGTGCTGACGAGCGCGAACCTGGAGCGCGCGGTTGTCCTTGCGCCGCTGATGGCCGCGGGCGAGCTGCCCTCGCGACTCTCCGCAAACGCGGAAATCGCCGATGTTGGCATGGCCATCGGCGCCGCCCTCATGGGACGGGGCGTGCCGCCGCCGCTGAATGCGCGAGGCCATCTGCTCGAGTTCGGTCGACGAACGCTCGTCATGGGCATCGTCAACGTCACACCGGATTCGTTCTCGGGTGACGGCGTGGGCTCCGACGTCGACGCGGCTGTGGAGCGCGC
>DATMRA010000153.1:0-2974 GCA_035566535.1 Candidatus Acidiferrales bacterium
CAAGTCAGGCGCGGTTGCGAGCATCGCTCCGGGCACGACTCTGCCTGCAATAACGCTGAGCGTCGACATCGCGGCGGCCGCGACGGGGTCGCTGCTCAACACGGCGACGGCCTACTCCGCTGACGCCACCGCCTCGGTTCAAGCCACCGACACCGCCAAGATCGACTCAGCGGGCCTTCTCATCCCGCTCCTCATCGCACTGGCGGCGATCTTCGTGCTCTTGCTCATCCTGGTTGCTTACCGCCGGCGCAGGCGCCGCGGGGCGGACGCACGCCGCGCCTTGTGAACCGGCCCACCCGGCGCGCGGCGCATCAGCTCGCCGCTGGGCCGCGGGTGCGTTTTCTCTTCGTGCTGTTCATCGTCGCCTTCGCCGGCTGGCTGCTCGTTCCTGTGCCAGCCCTGACCGCGAGTGTCCCGCCCGCAACGCGCCCCCCGGCGAAACCCGGCCTCCCCTGGCTGTTGGTCAACCGCGCTCAGATCGTCGACGACGAGGGCAGAGCGGTCATCCTGCGCGGCTTCAACGTCGACGCGCTGCTGGAAACAACCGTCCACCCGTCACCGCTCGACACCACCGATGCGCAGCTCATGCAGGCTTGGGGCTTCGATGTGGTCCGGCTGCCAATCGCTTGGTCGCTCCTCGAGCCGCACGAGGGAGTGTTCGACAGCGCATACCTCGACCGGATCGCGGCTGCGGTGCGTCTGCTGACCGCGCACGGGCTGTACGTGGTCTTCGATATGCACTTCCTCGGCTGGAGTCCTGTGTACGGTGGCTCTGGCGCGCCGGCCTGGGCGACCGTCAGCGGCATCCCGGACCCGGTGTGGGGGCCGATGCCGTCGCTGGAGCGCTTCATGTCACCGGCGATCAATGTGTCGACGGCGTACTTCTGGTTCAGCTCCGACTGGCAGGACCAATACCTGGCCGCGTGGCGGTTCGTGGCGCAGCGATTCCGGGGCGACAGCAGCGTCGCCGGCTACGACGTCATCAATGAGCCACACGCGTTTCCACTGGCTCCGATCCGCTTCGACAAGGACCAGATGTTTCCGTTCTATGCGCGGGCAATCGAGTCCATCGGCAGCGTCGATCCGAACCACCTCTTCTTCATCGACAACGACATGGTCGGCGACCTGCCCACCACGATCGTCCCGCTGAGCGCACCCAACCTGGTGTATGCGCCACACGTGTACACGGGCGCTTTGATCCCACCTGAATTCATGGGTGATACGCAGCCGCTCAAGGTGCACGTTGACGAGCTCGCGACCGAAGCGACCCAGGTGCCGGCGGCGCTGTGGTTCGGGGAATTCTCCATCAACATCGACCACGGCTACTCTCACGAATGGATCAACACCATCCTCGATGACTTCGACAAGCACAACGCCGGCTGGGCCTGGTGGCAATGGCGTGAATCGAGCGGGTGGGGCATCCGTAGCGCCGACGGGAAGACGCTGGACTCAACCCTGCTGCGTCTCCTGGCACGCCCCTATGTGGCGGCGGCACCGGCCGGCGTCCAGATGAGCTACGCGAATTCCGCCCACTCCACCCTACGCGTGGACGTCAGCGCGAACCACGCACCCGGTGCCATTGCCGTGGCGTGGCCTCGCGACGCCGCGGGTACGCCGAGTGTGAGCAGCAGTTGCGGCGCCCCATCCGTATGGGACGCCACAACCGCGCGCCTCGTCGTCAACGTGCCCGTCGCGACGAGTTGCTCGATAAAGGTTGCCGCCAGCTGAGGTTCAGTGCGCGACGAGCGCGTCCTGGGAGTCGAAGATCTCCGTCACTCCGGGGACCGGCTCGTTGAAGTCGATCTGCGGCGGGAAGATGCCCTTGAGCTGGTCCTTGAACCAGACGTCGTAGTCGCTGCGCGACGCGGCGAAGTTGCGGTTGCCCGCGTCCGGGTCATCGCCCTCGATATAGACGCCGATCACGTCACCCTGCGGGCCGTGGTTCAGGACCACGACCTCGCGTGAGACACCCAGCGCCCGGCGCGATGCGCCGTGCTCGTCACGCCGCCGCTCAAATGCTTCCTTGGCGAAGGCGCGTCCCTTGTCCTCAGCTCCCGGCATGACCGGCGCACAGAACGCGAAGCCGCGCTTGCGCTCGCTGACGTCCGGGTCGGCCCACTCACCCAGCACCTCGGGAGGATCGAAGGGCGGGGGCTGGGTCGCGTCGAAGCCATGCACCTCCTGGATGGCCTTGATGAAGTCGCGATCGATCTGGAGATCGGACTTCGCCATCTCCGCGTTGGCCTCCCCAAAAGGTTTATCGGACTCGAGGTACGCGACCACGAACGTCCCCATGGGGGTCTGCTGCTCGTACGCCCGCTCCATGTGGACGCCGGCGCGACGGCGCGACTCCGCGTACTCGGCATCGCGGCCTTTCAGAATCTTGGCTACGTCCTTCGCATCCTTCCCCGGCATAACGGGGAAGACAGCCACAACTTTTTCCATGCCCACCGCCTCCAAAAAATGGCCAAACTGGTTCAGCCTGAGCTACGAAGTCTACGCTTCCGCCGGATCACTCCAGGCGCGTTCGGTTCGTTCAGCCGATGGCGGCGAGGACGTCGTCGATATCCATCGCGATGCAGGTGAACGAGGGCACGTCGCGAACCGTGTGCGTGGACGCCTCGCTGCCGCGCATCTCCTGGACCAGGTCGAGGAAGTCGGCCACCGAGTCGCTCTCGAAGGCGACCACGAACTCCTGGTCGTCGAGGCCGAAGGAATAGGTCGTGTTGATCTTCACGCTGGGATAGCGATGACCCATGGCGATGTGCTCGCTCATCTGGCGCTGCCGCTCTTCCTTGCTCAGCCGGTACCAGGCCCGCGTCTTCACGAACGGATACACGAAGAGATAGCGCCGCCCGGTGGGTGAGATCACGAGCCGCTTGCTGCGCCCCTCCTGGTTGGCGTGCTCGTGCTTGTCGACATACATGCTCTGCTTGGTCATGGAGAAGTAGCTGTACGGCGTCTCCAGGTACGC
>DATMRA010000154.1:0-17268 GCA_035566535.1 Candidatus Acidiferrales bacterium
GTGCACCCAGTTGTTGACGGTGCCGCCGCCGCCCAACCCGCCGAAACCGAGCACGACGTTGAGCACGATGACGATCAGCGCGTAGTTGCGAACGCCGCGGGCTACGCCGACCGGAACGTTGCGTCCTTGTACCACGCCGAGCATGAGCAGAAGGCCCACCAGTCCCGAGATGCCGCCGGAGGCGCCGAGCGATGGCGAAATCGGCGCCAAGCCCACCGCGCCGGCGACGACCCAGATGATGTTTCCCACTATCGCGGTGAACAGAAACGCGCCGGCGAGCGCGAGACGTCCATAGAGCTGCTCGACAAGCCGGCCTATCCACAGCATCGCGAGTCCGTTGAAGATGATGTGCAGGTACGACATCGGGTCGTGCAGGAACGCGCTGCTGACATACCGCCACACGTCGGTGCGGAGCGGGGGACCGTTGTACCCGACACCGATGAGCGTGAATGCCGGGTCGGCCTTCTCGATGATGTACGCGACCACGAATAGGGCGATGAACCCGTACGTGACCACGGGTCGCATGACCATCGCGCGGCGCACCGGCGCGACGTAGCCACCCGCGACGGTCTGCCGCTCCGCGAGATCAACCGCCGCAAGAGTCGGCACGTCCGCCCCGTCGCGAACCGCGCGAGCCTTTGCTTTCAATTCGCCGATTGATGGCACTCCCTGCGGAATGGGAAGAACGACTTCGGCGTCACCGCGCTCGGCGTCGACCCAGGCGGCGCCGATGCGGACCACATCGCCGGGGGACGTCGCTGCAGCCAGCGCGCCGGCGAGCGGACGGAGCGCGACCAGGAGGATGTCGCACGCCTGCGCCCCCTGCAGTTGCAAACGCTGGTGCCCCCACCGCCGGGCGGCCTCGCAGCGCGCAGCCAGGTCACGGCCGGCGTCAGCAGGATCCGGTGGCGGTTCGTAGAAGCCGACGAACGCCGCCCGCGGGCCGGTCCACGCGGCGGTGGCGAGTTCGTATTCACCCAGCCCGGCCAGCCGGGAGTCCCGGCTGTCCACGAGACGCAGCCGATAGCGCGTGACCAGGTCGTACGCCACGGCGAGCGCAATCGGGGCTGGCCCTGGCGGCAGCCCCGCGCCGGCGGGCGAGGCCGCATCCGTCACGCGGCCAGTCTACCCAGGAGCACTCGCGCTCCAGGCGCGGCTATCCAGGGGGAGGCGTCGGATGGATGCCGTGGCCGCCGTTGCCGTTGCCGTTGCCATTGCCCTGTCCGTTGCCCTGTCCGTCGCCTGGTGTCGGTGTCGGCGACGGGGGCACGTACCAGGGCGGCGGGCTGTCGCCGGTGAACTGACACGGATTCGCCGGGTCGGGGGCGGGGCCCCAGTAGTAGCAGCCACCCAGTTGCTGGGACTGCGTGGTGGGCAGGAAGAAGTCGGCGTTGTCGGTGGTCCCGCTGGCCACCACGTCCGCGGGCCGGGTGTACCAGGTGGCCTTGGTGCCCGCAAGCGCGGCGGCCATGAAGTCATGCCAGATGGGCGCGGCTCCCGTGATACCTGACGACACACCGTTCAGCGTTCCGCAGGCAGCACCCTTCGGCGCGCCCTTGCATGACGGATACGGGTTGCCCACCCAGACTGCGGTGAGCAGGTCCGGTGTCCAGCCGACAGTGAGGTTGTCGACGAAATTGTCGCCGGTGCCGGTCTTGGCACTCACGCGACGGTCCTTGAGGGTCAGCAGTCCGTGTGCGCCGAACTCCGCTGCCCTGTTGGTGTCGTTGCTCGTGATCTCGTTCATGATGTACGCCACGTTCTCGGGGACGACGCGGCGAGCCGTGGCGTTGGGGTCGTAGTCGAACACGGCGTGACCGTCGCCCATGTCGATGATCTTGCTGACCGGTGTTGCGTCGTGGTGCACACCGAGGTTCGAGATCATCGATGCGCCGTCAGCGAGCTCGAGCACCGAGACGCCGTGATGGAGGCCGCCGAGTGTTGCCGCGTACTGCGATGCGTCGGGGCGGTTGTCCGGCGAGCTGAGGGAGTTGAGCCCGGCGGCGATCTCGAGGTTGGTGATGTACGGAATCCCGGTGGCGACCTCGACCTTCACCGCGGGCACGTTGAACGAGTTGCCCAGACACGTCTTGAGCAGACACGTCCCATGCCAGCGACGGTCATAGTCGAACGGCGCATAGATGACACCGTTGGGCTGTTTGAACTTGGTCGGCGCATCGAGAATCGGCGTCGTCATGGTGAACTTGCCTGATGCGATCGCAGCCGTATACGTCCAGAGCTTGATGGTCGATCCCGGGGTCACGAGGCTGGTGGCGAGGTTCGTGTCGCCCAGGTTGTGATTCGCGGGATTGCCGCTGCCCACCATGGCCAGCACAGCGCCGGTACGCGGATCCATCGTCACCAACGCCGCACTGTGCATGTTGTAGCGGTTGCCGTTGGCGTCGATCTGCGTCTGCACAGTCTTCTCGGCCAGCGTCTGCTTGGCGGCATCGAGCGTGGTGTAGATGCGCCAGCCGCCGGGCTTCAAGTACGCGTCGCCGAAGTGGCTGGTGAGCCAGCCTTCGAGATACCCGAGAAAGTCAGGCGCCACCACGGGCTCAGATTCCTGCCAGGAATGGAACGTCAGCGGTTCAGCAAACGCTGCTCGCGCCTGGGTGTCGGTAATGTCACCGTTGGCGACCATCGAGCGCAGAACGTCATGCTGGCGCGCCTTCGCCTGAGGATTGACTGTCGTCGTCGCATCGTGGTCCAGGGGGTTGTAGTACGAGGGTGATTGCGGAAGGCCCGCGAGCATCGACGACTGCGCCAGGTCAAGCTTGCTCGCGTCTGTATGGAAGTACAGTTCGGCGGCGGTCTGGATGCCCTGCGCGTGGTTTCCGTAGAAGATGCGGTTGAGGTACATCTCGAGGATCTGGTCTTTCGTGAAGTTGGACCCGATCTCGTTGCCCAGCACGATCTCTTTGATCTTGTAGTCCAGGCTGCGCGGCGCTGTAGAGCCCAGGAAGCTGATCTTCGCCAGTTGCTCGGTGATGGTCGATGCTCCGGCGGTGCTGCCGTGTGTCAGGTCGTTGACACCGACACTGATCAACCGTGGCAGGTCCCACGAACCTTCGGAATAGAAGTGCCGATCCTCCACGTCGATCGTCGCCAGCTTCACCCAGCGGGATATGGCGCCCAGGGCGGCATGGTCGTGCCGGATTCCGGAGTCATGGAAGACATGGATGAGTGACCCCGACGAGTCGTAGACGTACGAGTCGAGGTTCGGCTCGTCGGCCGCGACCGCGGCCACGTCAGGCAGCTGGCTTTTGAAGATGTTGTAGCCAGCGAACGCCACGCCCGCGCCGGTCGCCATCAGCCCCAACAGAACGAGCAAGGTGATCACGGTCACGCGCATGACCCGTGACTTGCGCGGCAGCATCCGGTTGCGGCGATACAGGCTTGCTCTGCGCCGCCGCTGCTGGGGCCCGCCGTTGCCGTTTGCATGGCCGTTGGTGGCGCCGTTCCGGGCAGGGGTCCCGTTGCGACGGGCCGTGCCGTTGCCACCGGGGCGGAAGCCACGGAAGTTCAGCCCGCCGAGCCGTCCACCCGGCGTGGGACTGCCGTTCCCGTTCGTCTTGACGGAGGGCGTGCCCGGACGCGCCTGCTGAAGCCTGGCGCGGCGGCGCCGGGACGGTGGGTCGAAGCCGGAACTCACTTAACTCTTTTCAGGATCAACCGGACGCTCGGGCGGGTCCTCCTTGGTGGAACGCTCGCCCGGGCACCCGGTTACATCGGCCTGAATACCACGGCGAGGATGAACAGGACCGCGAAGACCGCGAGGATGGCCCCCCCGACCGCGACGAGACCGAGGCCCTCCTCGATCCAAAATGGGCCGATACGCCGCCGGCGAGCCTCACCCTCGTCCAGCGGCACCGTCATA
Source organism: Candidatus Acidiferrales bacterium (assembly GCA_035566535.1). GTDB lineage: Bacteria > Chloroflexota > Dormibacteria > Aeolococcales > Aeolococcaceae > JAFARE01. Next base: position 3,881 of record DATMRA010000154.1, read on the forward strand.
GCGGACACGTTACCAGCCATGCGCAGAAGTGCCTGCGGGAACTGGGCGGCAGTTTCGCCGGGGAGTGGGCACAGTCGATGCTGGGGCGCCTCAGCTCAATGTCCGATACACCGGTACCGAAAGGGGAGTTGGCGGAGGTGGAGAGAGGACGTCCCGGAGCCGCACTGACCCCTCCGGCCCGGGAGTGGACACGGTGGAGCGAGGACGTCCCGGAGCCGCAGTGGTCCCTGCGGCGAGGGCCGAGCCGCGACGACGCCGAAGGCGTCTCGACGGCGTGCCTCGCTCCCCCGGGTGCCACTCCCCAGTGGAACGGATGTATGACAAACCGGCCACCGCGCGTTGGCGCCCCGATCACGCAGGTGACAATCGCCCGCTGATGGCAGTGGCCGCCGCGCCCCCCGTTCCTTTCGTTGCGCCCATAGCGTTGCCGCCGGCTCCGCGCACTATCGAGGAGACCGGGCTGCCGTTCAGTTTCGTCTGCGATCTGCTGCTCAAGGTCCTCTATTTCAACGGCAGCATGCTCGGACGCGACATCGCGCTGCACACGTGCTTGCCGTTTGCATTCATCGAGACTACGTTGCGCTTTCTGGCCGACGAGGGTTACTGCTCATCCACGGGCGTGAACACGGCCACGCTCGAGCCGGGCGAGCCAATCAACGCGGGCATGCAGCACGCCATCTCGAGCGCCGGACGGCAGCGCGCGCGCGAGCTGCTCGACATCAATCAATACGCTGGGCCGGCGCCCATTCCCGTCAGTGACTACAGCGCGCTGGCCGAGCGCCAGTCCCAGGTCGAAGGCCAGGTGAACCGCGCGCGCCTGCACGACGCCTTCAGCCAACTGGTGCTGTCGGAAGAGGTGCTGGACCACCTCGGTCCGGCCTTGAGCGCGCGCCAGGCCGTGTTTCTCCACGGCCCGCCTGGCAACGGCAAGACGACGATCGCCGAAGCGACGGCGTCGCTGCTCGGACCGCCGGTGTTCATCCCGCGTGCGTTGTATGCGCACGGCGAGGTGATCCGCTTCTACGACCCCATCCATCACGTGCCCATCGACCGTGACCTGCCACCGCACGACAGACGTTGGCAGTTGACACACCGTCCCGCCGTGAAGGTGGGTGGAGAGCTGACGCCGCGGATGCTCGAGCTCGGCTTCGACCCGGTGCTCGGCTTCTACGAAGCGTCGTTGCAGCTGAAGGCCAACGGCGGCCTCTTCCTCATCGACGACTTCGGACGGCAGCAGAACATGTCGCCACGCGACCTGCTGAACCGGCTCATCGTGCCGCTCGAAAAGAAGATTGACTACCTGAACATCGCACGGGCGGGAAGCAGCATCCCGGTGCCATTCACGTGCCTTGTGATGCTCTCCACCAACCTCCGTCCGCAGAACCTGATGGACGAGGCGTTTCTACGCCGTGTGCACTTCAAAGTGCACGTGCCGGACCCGACGCCGGATGAGTATCGCGAGATCTGGCGCCGCGCCTGCGTTGACAGCGGCCTGCGCATGGACGAGGGGCTGATCGACAACCTGCTCAAGACCCACTACGCGGCGAAGGACCGGCCGCTGCACGGCTCACACCCGCGCGACCTGCTCAGCCACATGATTCACGCGGCGAGATACCTGGGGCGTCCGGAGGAGTTCTCCGCCGACCTGTTGGAGCTCGCGTGCCAGACGTATTTCGTCGACCTGGACTGATTCCCCAAGTCCGGCGGTCGATCCGGGCGCCCGTCCGCAGCATGCCAGCGCTGCGTATGATCGGCCCCTGCAAGGCTGCAAGAACTGAGTTTCGGCCGTTTCAGAGATCAGAAGAGGGCGTTGGACATGGTTCGTACCGTCAACCGTGCCGGCCGCCGCGCCGGGATCGCGCTGGCACTGCCGGCCGTCGTACTGGCCGCCTGCGGGGGCAGTTCCACCCCCGCGTCGTCGTCGGCCTCCGTGTCCGTCTCGGCTCAGGCGAACATCGTGAGCGAGGTGCCCTCCTCGATCAAGGGGTCGCCGGTGCAGTTTGCCGTCGACGCCACCTATGCGCCCAATGAATACATCGACCCGCAGACCGGGGAGATCAAGGGCTGGGACGTCGACCTGGCCAACGCCGTCTGCAAGACGATGGGCCTTGTGTGCACGGCTAACAACGTCACCTTCGATGACATCATCGCCCAGCTGAAGGCATCCACTCCCAGCGAGGTCGCCGGCGGTGACAAGCCGCGCTACCAGTTCAGCATCTCGAGCTGGACGCCCACCGCAAAACGGGAAATGAGCGGCATCGACTTCATCAGCTATGCCTCGGTCGGCGAGGGCTGGGTGGCGAAAGCCGGTGGGCTGAAGATCTCCACGGCGGCGGACCTCTGCGGCCACAAGGTTGCAGTCGAGTCGGGAACGACGGAGGAATCTGACGCCTGGGGATACATGGGCATGATGGTTGGTGGTGGGGCCATCTCCGGCGATACGAATCACTGCACGTCGGCCATGACCGTGGACAGCTATGCGACCCAGACGCAGGCTGACCAGGCCCTGGAGTCGGGACGTGACGACATAGGTTTCCTCGACGTGCCCGTGGCTCAGTACGAGGTCAAGGTGTCGGGTGGCAAGCTCGCAGCGGGCTCGCTGACCGCGGGCGGTCAGCCGTGCCTGGTCAACCCATACGGCATCGCCGTCGTCGCGGGCGCGCCGCTCGAGCAGGCGATCACCGACGCCGTCAAGTACCTCATCACCAGCGGCGCGTACGGTCAGATCCTGTCGACCTGGAACGTGCAGGGTGTCGCCATCCCGGCTTCGCAGGTCACGCTCAACGACAACAACAGCGTCGGCCAGCCGTGCGTGCCGGCGTACTGAGTCCGCGGTTCCTGGGGCAGAACCTGAGCGGCTGAGCGTTCGGATGTGAGCCAGGCCACAGAGGCGGTCAAGGCTGTACCGCTGCGGCATCCGTGGCGGTGGGTCTCGGGCGTGATCGTGCTGGCGATCACCGGTGGGATCGTCTACACGATCGTGACGGCGCCCAGCCTGAACTGGAACGTGGTCTGGGCCTATCTCTTTCAAGACCTCATCTTCAAGGGGGTCCTGCTCACGCTTGAGCTCACTGCCATCGCCATGGCAATCGGTGTCGGCCTTGGAGTCGTGCTTGCTGTGATGCGCTTGTCTCCCAACCCGGTGGTCAGCTCGGTGAGCTGGTTCTACATATGGTTCTTTCGTGGGACCCCGGTATTGGTCCAGATCTTCTTCTGGTACAACCTCAACGCGGTACTGCCCCACATAGGGATCGGCATTCCCTTCACCCATATCGGTCTGCAGGCCAGTACAAACACCTTGATCAGCCCGCTGTTGGCGGTGATCCTGGGTCTCGGCCTCAACGAGGCGGCGTATATGGCCGAGATCGTGCGAGCAGGCATCATCTCGGTGGAACACGGCCAGACCGAAGCAGCGCAGGCGCTCGGCATGCGCCGGCTGCTGGTGATGCGGCGCATCGTCCTGCCGCAGGCCATGCGGGTGATCATTCCGCCAACCGGAAACGAGACCATCTCCATGCTCAAGACATCGTCGCTGGCCTTCATCGCCGCCGTACCCGAGCTTTTCACCCGGTCGGAGCAGATCGCCAGCGCAAACTTCGACATCATTGAGCTTCTCTTTGTCGCGAGCGCCTGGTACCTCGCGATGACGTCGATCCTCACGCTCGGTCAGTACTACGTGGAGCGGTACTACGCGCGCGGTTCCCAGCGCGAGCTGCCACCCACGCCGCTGCAGAGGTTTCGCCGCGTGTTGTTCACCTTCCATGCGCAGCCGCCCGTCCCGCTGGAGGCGGAAGCGCCGCTTTCGATTCAGCGGCGTGGGTAGCGACGTCATGGTCACACCGATGGTTCGGGCCGAAGCTGTCCACAAGAGGTTCGGCCGCCTCGAAGTCCTGCGCGGGGTCGATCTCGACGTCTACCCGAGGGAAGTGCTGTGCATGATCGGACCTTCGGGGTCTGGCAAGAGCACCTTTCTCCGCTGCATCAACCATTTGGAGAAGATCGACGCGGGCAAGCTCTACGTCGATGGCGAGCTTGTCGGCTATCAGCAGCGCGGCGACAAGATCTATGAGTTGCCCGATCGTGATGTTTGCCGCAAGCGATCCGAGATCGGCATGGTCTTTCAACGCTTCAACCTCTTTCCGCACCTGACCGCGCTTGAAAACGTCATCGAGGCGCCGCTGAGGGTGAAGAAGGAGTCGCGCGCGGACGTGCTGGCGCGGGGCCGGCAATTGCTCGAGCGTGTCGGCCTCGCCGACAAGGTAGACGTCTACCCGAACCAGCTCTCCGGCGGGCAGCAGCAGCGGGTTGCGATCGCTCGCGCGCTTGCGATGCAACCAAAGCTGATGCTGTTCGATGAGCCGACGTCGGCACTGGACCCCGAGCTCGTGGGCGATGTGCTCGACGTCATGCGTGCTCTCGCCGAGGATGGGATGACCATGGTTGTCGTCACCCACGAGATGGGCTTCGCCCGTGAGGTGGGCGACGCGCTCGTGTTCATGGACGGCGGCGTGATCGTCGAAGTGGGGAAGCCTCGAGAGGTGCTCGCCAATCCGCAGCACGAACGGACCAAGTTGTTCCTCGCGAAGGTTCTCTAGCCTGTTGGTCTAGAATCAAGGCTCGGCTCGCTCAGGAAGGGAGATTCAGGGATGCACGTGCGCGGAAGCCACATTCTCGCCGTCGCGCTCTCGGTGACGGCTGCGGTCGGCATCGTCAGTGTTGCGCGAGCGGGCGCGCCGGCCGGTCCGGTCGTCATACGCGACACGCAGGCATCAACGGACACATACGGCGCCACCCTGGCGGCACCGGTGCAACCCAACACGGAGATCGAACCCTCGATCGCCGTCAACCCGGCGGACCCCAGAAACGTCGTCAGCGCGTTCCAGGTCGGGCGCGTCGACGCCGGCGGCGACGCGGACAACGGCTTCGCCACAAGCTTCGACAGCGGCCAGACGTGGACGTACGGCAACCTGCCGTCCATCACCAAGTCGGCACCTGGATGTCCGAACGCCAACCTCGCCGGCTGCGCGTTCGACAGAGCATCGGACGCGGTGGTCACGTTCGGCGCAGACCCCGCGAATCCGGGCCACTACCTCGTATACGTGAGCTCGCTTGTCTTCGACGACACGTCGGCCAATGCGCTCCCCAGTGGCATGGCGGTGAACGTGTCGAAAGACGGCGGCGCCACCTGGAGCGACGGGGTCATCCTGGAACAGGACAGCCTCGGCGGCCTCAACGACAAGAACTGGATCGTCGTCGACAACGGCACCGGGACGGGTCACCACACGGGGCGTGTGTACGTCGTGTGGGACCGCGTCGTCCCGATCGTTTACTCGTACTGCGACCCGGATAACGCGTTCAATGTCGTGACCGGCAAAGGATGCGACAAGCTCGCCAACTGGTCCAATGCCAACGGCAATGGCTTCTACGTGCTCTTCCCGGGGCAGGGCATCGGAACAATGCCGGTCGTGCTCAACGACGGCAGTCTTGGTGTCATCTTCAACTCGCTCACATCCAATCCATGTCCGCCGCCGGCGAATCCGACGGACCAGCCGAACTGCGTGGTTGGCGGCAGCAACATCGAGTGGGGCCGGATTCCCGGTGCCGGCTCGGCAGTCTGGCCGGCGAACTTCGCACCCACGACGTTCGCGCCGGTGACGATCGCGAACTACGAAAGCAACGGGGTGACCGGGCAGCGCGCCGGCACGCTTCCTCAGGTTGCTTACGACGCGACGCGCAACGAGGTCTTCGTGTGCTGGGAGGACAACCGGTTTCGAACTGACGGCGGAACCGCCGCGGGGAGCGGCCTGTCCAACCAGAACGACGCCGTCATCGCCTATTCGCAACCGGACATCACGGGCGTCCCGGGCCTGACCTGGTCGGCGCCCGTCCGCGTGAACAACGACGCCACGGGCGACTTCATCGACCATTACAACACGACGATCGCAGTGGGACAGGATGGCATCCTGCGTGTCGCGTACCGGCAGCGCTCCGAGCCTGCGAACTTTGATCCTGCGTCCGCCTTCTACCCGATCGACACGTACTACCAGGAGTCGAACACCGCGACCCCGACGTCCGCGTCGTTCAGCACCCCGCTCCGCGCCGATCTCGGTCAAAACACCGTGAACCCGCAATTCGGCGCCTTCTCGCGCAATGGGCTGTTCGAAGGCGATTACGAGCAGGTCGCAGCCGGCGGCAGTGATCAGTCCTACATCACGCGCGACGAGGCGTATGCGGGATCGGCATCCACTTGCACGACCGGGTTCCTGAACCCGCAGCCGTGCCAGAACCAGCAGACATGGGTCGCGTTCCTCGCGCCGCCGCCGGGAGTGCAGACACCCGAGACGCGGTTCATCCCAGCACTCGCGGTCGCGGGTTTTGGCGCCGCATTGCTGGCGTGGAGGCGGCTTCGCGCTAGGGCTCGATCCAACTGAGCATCTGATCGGGTTCCGCTGTCCGCATCGCCTGAGCGCGTGCTAGATGCGATGCTCTGAGGAATGGGCGACGATCTGACGCCGGGCGAGCGGTTCCACGACGCGGAGTCGTGGGAGGCGGCCCACGTGGAAGGCCCGCATATCTGGCGGACGCTGGGCTACCGGCGCGTGGACTGGCAGCCCGGCTCGACCACGATCGAATGGAACGCGATACCCGAGTACTGCTTCCCCACCGCGGACGGCCCTGTCGTGCAGGGCGGCCTGGTCACTGCGCTCCTCGACGCAGCCATGGGTGGTGCGTGCTGGACCGTGCTCGACCACGACCAGGTGTTTCTCACGGCGGACCTGCGCGTTGAATTCCTGCGCACCTCGCGTCCCGGACGGTTGCGCGCAACTGGTGTGGTGGTGCGGCGCACGCGCCGCGTCGTGTTCTGCTCTGCGGAGATGCACGACCCGGACAACCGCGTGCTCGCCACCAGCCGTTGTACCCAGGTGATCCTGCCCAACCAGGGCCCATACGGTCGATACGGTGCGACAGATGTGTCGGGAGCGCCACCAGAGGATGCTCGTGGCTGATCAGACGCCGCCGGCGAGCCTGGCTCGACTGGCAGACGAAGCCTTCTCGCGCAACGGTGATCACGATGCGCTGATCTTCGAGGAGCGCACATACCGCGCCGCCGAGCTCGTGGAGCGCGCACGGCGCGCCGCGGCCGGGCTGACAGCACTCGGCGTGCAGCGCGGGGACCGCGTCGCCGTGGTGATGGCCAACTGCCCCGAGGTCCTGATCACCTACAACGCCATTTGGCGGGCCGGTGCGGTGGTGACACCGGTGGTGTTCTTGGTGCCGCCTCCGGAGCTGCGCCACATCCTTGTCGATTCCGGTGCGGTTGCCGTGGTGACCACGACCGAGCTGCTGGGCAACGTGCAGATGGCCGCGGATGGGACCGACTCGGTGCGGCACATCGTGGTCGCCGGCGAACTGGACCCAACCGCGGCGGACCCGCGGTTGGTTTCGTTTGCCACGGTAGAGGCCCACGCGGAACAGCCACTGCAGGACGTGGCCGCCAGTGCACTCGCTGCGGTGATGTACACCGGTGGCACAACCGGCCGCGCGAAGGGCGTCATGCTCACGCACCACAACCTCGCGACATGCGGCAGGAGCCTGTGGGAGGTGGCCCACGTCCCCGGCATCACCGTCAGCCTTACGCCGCTTCCGCTGTCGCACGCCTACGGCATGATCGTCGTCGTCGCCGGCATGCACGAGGTTGAGCCTGGTCTGGCGGTGGTGCAGCGATGGTTCAACCCGGCGGAATGGATCGCCCTGTGCGAACGGCATCGTGTACAGCGGTCCAGCCTCGTCCCCGCGATGATCCAGATGCTGCTTGCTGAGCCGCTCGAGGATGCCGACCTCTCCTCGCTGCGATATGTCGGCAGCGGCGCGGCACCGCTGGCCGAGGACGTGCTGCGTGAGTTCGAGCGCCGGGTGCCTGGCTGCGAGATCCACGAAGGTTATGGGTGCACCGAGAGCGGCGCGGTCATCTCGGCGAACCCACCCGGACGCCGTCGCGTGGGCAGCGTCGGGCTGCCGATCCGCGATTACACGGTGCGTGTCATCGACGAGCGCGACGAGCCGCTCCCGCCCGGCCAGGACGGCGAGATCTGCGTGCGCGGCCCCGGCGTGATGCTGGGATATTGGAACGCCGCGCATGAGACCGCGGCTGCGCTGCGCGGAGACTGGTTGCACACCGGGGACATCGGCCACGTGGACAGCGACGGTTATCTGTACATCGTGGACCGCAAGAAGGACCTGATCCTTCGCGGCGGGTTCAACGTGTTTCCACGCGACGTGGAGGATGTTCTGCTGTCGCATCCCGACGTCGAGATGGCCGGCGTTGTGGGTCGGCCGGATGCGCGACTGGGGGAGGAGGTTGTTGCGTTTGTGAGTCTCCGCGCCGGCGCGACTGCCGGGGCCGAGGACCTCGTGGGCTTCGCGCGCGCACGGCTCGCAGCCACGAAGTATCCGCGCGAGATTCACATCGTCGCGTCGATCCCGTTGACCAGTGTGGGCAAGCTCGACCGCAAGGCGCTGCGCGCGCAGCTGGCCGGCCGCGAGACGCAGCCTATCTAGCGGTCAGTATCTGAACGACGTTCTGCAATGGCGCGAACAGGCTGATCGCGAACGCGAGCGTCAGCGCCAGTCTCGCGTGACGAGCCGGCAGGCGCATCATCGCCAGCACGCACACCAGCGTGATCGCGAGCAACTTGAGAGCCCCGACTGTCGCGGGCTGCGTGACGGCGGCGCGCATCAGGCCGTTGGCCTCGTACAACGAATGCCGCGACAACGCCATCGCGGTTGTCACCGTGTCGGCCACCTGGCAGAGCATCGCTCCCACGAAGAGCGATAGCGAAGCCCGATTCGCGAGGTTATCCATAAGATGGCCCGTGTGCCGCCGGAACGCGCTGGCGCGCGGCGGCTGCGGGTCGACCTCCACTTCCACCCGCGCCGGGTAGACCGTGCGCAGACGATCGACTGTTGCGTAGGCGCGCCCAGTCGTGGACGTTTCCGATTGCCCCGTAATCCCCACTTCCCCTTCTCTCCCAAAACGCCGCGATCCCTTCGAACCCATCGAAGTGTACGCGATGTGCTGCCGCCGTGTGAAGCCCCGGGTTGGTGGAGCGGAGGGGATTCGAACCCCTGACCTCTGCCGTGCGAGGGCAGCGCTCTCCCAGCTGAGCTACCGCCCCGATTCCATCCATCTCGAGGCGCTCCGGCAGTATATGACCGAGGGCGGCGGGGTCAGACGGAGATGCCACGCTCGGCAAAGAACGTTTTCACGGCTTCGGCGAGCGTCGGGAGGTTGAAAGGCTTGGGCAGCAGGCCGTCGGCACCGGCGTCGCGTGCCGCTTCGGCCTCTTCGCTGAGAGCGCTGAACATGAGGACCGGCGTCTGCGACGTCGCAGCGTTCGCGCGAATGCGCCTGCACGCTTCGATGCCGTCAATGCCCGGCATCATGATGTCCAGGATGATCAGGTCGGGGGGGTTCGCTGCCGCGGTCTCAACGGCCGCCTCGCCGTCGGAAACGGTGTCCATCTCGTAACCCTCGAGGTCGAGATACCGAGAGACCACCTGGAGCACGCGCGGGTCGTCGTCAGCAAGCAAAATTCTCGGCCGACCACCCATGGGCCACATGGTACGGGCGGGCCGTCGAAACGGCGCATCGGACGGCGTTCCTTTACAGAGGCGCGGCAGACGTCGCAGGCCGCTCGCCTTTGCGGCTGCGGCGTTACAACCCCTGGCTATACTCCGCCCTGACCATGGGCAGCACCCCGGCATCGCTCGTCCTGTTCGGCGTCGCGGTGGGTGCGTACTGCATCGCGCTCGTCGCCTTCGTCCTCCATCTGGCGTTTCGACGCCGCTTCCTGGGCGACATCGGGATGGGCTTCGTGCTGTTGGGCTGGCCGTTGCACTTCGCGTCGATATTCACCCGTGCATTCGAAGCCGGTCACTGGCCACTGGGCAACATGTATGAGTACTCCACGGGGATCGCCTTTGTCATCGTCACGGTGTGCGTCGTGCTGATGGTGCGCGCCCGCATGCGCCTCATCGGACTGCCCGCCATGATCGTCGCGATCTCGCTGATGGGCGTGGCGTACATGCTGTATGTACCACCCGGTCAGCTCGTGCCTGCGCTGCACAGCTACTGGCTCACGATTCACGTGACGTCGATGGCGACTTCGTCGGCAATCCTCAGCTTCTCGTTCTTCTTCGGCATGGCCTACCTGGCCCGGCGTTGGGCCGATCAGCGGATGCTGGCGGTCGCCACGGCTCCGGCCACGAGTGGCATGGGCGGGGGTGCAGCCACGCTCGCGCTCGGCGGCGGCGGAGGCGGCGCCGGCGCCGGACTGAGTGGTCCGCTGGGTGCTGTCGGCGATCGCGTGCGCCGCATCCTTCCGTCGGCCGCGTCGCTCGACATGTGGAGCTATCGCTTCGTGATGATCGGTTTTCCGATCTGGTCATTCGGGGTGATTTGCGGCGCCATCTGGGGCGAACACGCGTGGGGACGGTACTGGGGGTGGGATCCGAAGGAGACATTCGCGTTCATCACGTGGGTGGTGTTCGCCATCTACCTGCACGCGCGCGTGACCTACGGGTGGAAGGAGAAGCGCGCTGCCGTCATCACGGCTTTCGGGTTCGCGGCGATTCTCTTCACGCTGTACGCAGTGAACCTTTGGATCGCCGGCCTGCACTCATACGCACGGGCCTAGGGACGCAAGGACGAAGACGCACCTAGGTGCGTCGCTGCCACCTCGTCTTCTTGAGCATCTTCTTATGCTTATGCTTGCGCATCTTCTTGCGGCGCTTCTTGACGACAGAACCCACGGCGCAGGGACTATACCTTTAGATCCGGCAACGGCGTCCCGGCCGGGGTGCCCGACTCAGGCGTGGCGAGGCTCGAGTAGGCGTCTCGCAGCTTCTCCGCGGTCGCGTCGAGGTGCTCCGGCAGCACCTTCGTATCGGCAAGCACGGGCATGAAATTGGTATCGCCACCCCAGCGTGGCACCACATGCAGATGGACGTGTTCAATGCTCGCGCCGGCCACCGCCCCTTGATTGATGCCGACGTTGTAGCCACCAGGATTGAGCGCCGCGTCCAGGGCTCGGACGGCACGTTGCAGGCCACTGAACACGGCGGATCCCTCGTCGGGCGTGAGCGCGAGGATGTCCGGGACGTGTCTCCGTGGGACGACCATGACGTGGCCGCTGCTGTATGGAAAGCGGTTCAACAAGGTGACCGTCAGTTCCGCTCGCTCCACCACATGGGCATCCGCGGGAGCGTCATCCGCTACGGCCCTGCAGAGGAAGCACCCGTCCGGTGACGCCGCCCCGTCGATGTACGCCATCCGCCAGGGAGCCCAGAGCTGCTTCATCGCTGCCCGACGTTAGCGGAAGGTCCGCCGCTACCGGCGTGTTTCGAGCCGCCCGGCACGCCACCACCGCCGCGGCGATCAGCACCCAGGGGACCAGCTGACCAGGTGGCGTCGCGGCGCCGTCCCCAAGGCTGATGAACGCGGCGGCGCTCAGCAATCCCCAGCCGGCGAGGACGACGGGGCGCGCGCCGACTGCAACGCACCAGGCCATGGCAGGGGCCAGCATCACGAGGTCGTGGGTGCCTGCGTGGGGTGCCGCCAGCAGCGACAGCACGGCGGTACCCGCAAGGGCGACATCGAGCCGGTTGGCCTGCCGCCTGACCAGCCAGCCCAGGTAACCGGCGGCGACCAGCGCGGCGACGGATCCGGCGGCGCCGATCACCTGCGGGGCGACCCCATTGCCCAGGAACGACCCGGGGATCCCCACGAACCCGGCGAACGTCCGCAGCTGCCAGCGCGTGTTGGAGGTGAGCGCCAGGCTGAAGAATTGGCCGACGCCCGCGGGGCCGGCGACGGCGACGCTGGCCGCGCCCATTGCCACGGCCCCGGCGAGCGCCCCCGCGATGACACGGCGCTGCCGCCAGCCGATCATGAACGCCACCAGGCCCACGGCCAGGTGCGGCTTGGCGACTGCCGCCGCCACGACCAGGAGCGCCGCGCCGCGGGCGTGATGGCCGGTCCGCCAGTCGCGGTATGCGAGAGCGAGTCCCAGCGCCGTCACGCTGCCCCATTGAGCCTGCATCAGCTCCACTAGCGAGCCCGCCCCAGCCAGGGCTGCAGCGCCGGCCGCCACTTTCCAGGAGCGAGGCGTCTTCCGTGGCCAGGGTGCGCTGCGCACAGCGATGACGATCGCGACGATGAGAACGGCGAGCTGCAGCACCGACCACACCCGGTACGCCGTGCGGAGGTCGAGGAACGTGACGGGTGCGGCGAGAGCCGCTGCCACCGGGGCGTCGACAAACGGCAGGTTGCCCTCGGTGTCGGGAAGGATCAGCCGCGCGTGCAGCGTCTGTTGCGCGGTCTCGTCGTACAGGTGAGCCCGCTGCCCATCACGAATCAGGGTCCCGCCGACGTAGGTGCTGGTGAAGTCGCTGCGCCCGATGTTGAGCGTCGACACCTGTGCCCACACGATCGCGTATGCGGCGATCAAGGCAATGGCGACGGCTCCGACCAGGCGTCCGCTGCGCCCTGCTGCCATCACATCGGCAAGCCTATCGGCGCATCAGCGCGGGAAGCGACGCGCGACGGCTCTGTCACGGTTGTCGCATGCCGCAGGGAGTTGGTGGAGCCAGGGGGGCTCGAACCCCCGACCTCTTGCATGCCATGCAAGCGCTCTCCCAGCTGAGCTATGGCCCCGACGCAGATGGTAGTCGGCACCGCCTGCAATCGGCGCTCCCGCGGCAGTGGTCAGATGGACCGTAACTGCAAACATCCGTGTAGACAATTGCCACGCGGCAACCCGTTGTCACACAATGTCCGGTACCAATCGTTGAGTGGCAGACGGCGTGTATTGCGCCGTGCGCGCCAATGCCGACAAGCGCCGGGAGGTTGCAATGCCCGAATGGGGATCGGCCGCATCGCGAAGGGATGAGTCAGCCGCGACCGCTACCGCGTCTCCAGTCGTGCAGGCAGCGGAAAAGCTGGTCGTCCGGATCGAGGCCCTGGTGCGCGAAGTCGGCTCTCTGCGCACGGAGAACGCCACGCTGCGGCGCGAGGTACGAGAGGCGCTGACACTTTTTGAGCGCGCTGGTGTGGCGGCTGGAGGGAACGGAACTGCGCCGGGCGGCCGCGGTCGCAAGCGAGCGGCGGTCGCGCCCGCTCGGCGGCGCCGGCGCAAGGCCCCGAAGGGGCGGGCCACGCCACCGTCGGTCACTGGGGAGGTAGTGCGAGCCGTGCTGGCCAAGCTCGGTTCAGCAACGGCCTCCGAGATAGCCAAGGAGATCACGTCGGCGGGGGCGCCGGTTTCCGGTCGGGCCGTCCGGTTTCTCGCGGAGCGAGCCGGCGCTCAGACTATGGTTGGAGAAGACGG
>DATMRA010000155.1:0-8096 GCA_035566535.1 Candidatus Acidiferrales bacterium
CACGACGGGGGCCGTGATCGGATACCCGGGCGGCGGCAACGAATCGGCGGTTCCCGCGGCGGTGCGCGGCACCGAGATGGCCCAGGGCTACAACATCTACGGCGACACCCTGGTCACGCGCGACATCGAGGTGCTCGCCGCTCATGTGATTCCGGGCAATTCGGGAGGCCCGCTGGTGGATACAAACGGCGGTGCGATCGGACTCGTCTTCGCCGCCAGCACTACAGATCCGAGCGAAGGCTACGCACTGACCATTCCGCAGATCGCCCCCGACCTGCAGAACGGCGTCACCCGGACCAAGGCCGCCTCGACCGGGGCCTGTACCAGCTGACCGTCAGTACGAGATCAGGACCGGCGTGCCGTTGGGCGTCCACGTGTACGCCCACTTCATCACCGGCGTCGGGATATGGATACAGCCGTGGCTCGCACCGGAGGAGTCCTCGCTGCCGGGGCCGTACTGCCAGTTGGGCTCCCAGGGTGCGTCGTGCAGGAAGTACCCGCCGGACGCGAACTCCATCACCCAGCTCACCCAGCTCGGGTAGTAGTAGAACGGAGAGGTCTTCGGCCACGGGGAGATGAACTGGAACGGCGAAGCGCGCGTGAAGACGTGGAAGGTGCCCGTCGGCGTGCGCAGCAGCGCTCTCCCCGTGGTGACCGGCGTTGCCTGCACTTCGCAGCCGTCCTGATAGAACACCGCTTCCTGCAGCGTGAGATTGACGGTGATCACCTTGCCCGAGCCCACGTTGTGCCCGCACTGATTGGTGCTCAGCTCCTGGTTGACCGAGCTCTGCATTGACGACATCTGCGATTGCACGGCGTTGAGCTGCGCGGTGTTGGTTGCGTCGTGCAGCGACGACGCGACGGTGCTGTACTGCGACACGAAGCTGTGGCCGTTCGGCGTACCTTCCGCGCCGGCCTGGTCGACCAACAGCAGGAGCGGACGCAACCCAGCGGACACATCATTGTTGAGCGCGATCAGAGCCTGCACCGACTTCACCTCGGTCACCATTTGATCGGCTGTCTGCGTCGGATCTGCGCCGCCGCGCAGCTCGTCCTGCAGCGCGGAGATGAGCGCCGGCAGCTGACCTGCGTCGAGGTTGTCCTGCTGCGTGGTGACCACGACAGACTTCGCCTGCGCGAGCAGGCCCGACACCCCGCCCGCACCAGCCAACTCGGCGTTGATTTGGGCGTTGATCTGCGCCGTCTGCGCGTCGTGACGGGCAATGCCAACCTCGGTGCTCCACAAGCCCGCGAGCCGTTTGATTGCACTGGGAGTCGTGGCCGTCTGCAGCGCCGACGGCCACGTCGCCGCATCGGACGCCGCTGCGCTGGGAATGAAGGGGCCGAGCTGCTGCACCAGCTGGGCCCAGTTGTCGAGCGACGTCTGCGCGCCGGCTCGAGCGCCCGCAATGGCGGCGTTCCAGGCGGCGTCGGTGCGTTGCTGCAGATCGTCGAGCAGCGCCGACCCGGTGTTGGTCCACCACGTCGGTGACCACCATGCAGCTTGATAATTGGACGACTGCAGCGTGTGGCGCAATGGCGCGATGCTCGCATCGGGAACCCCGGCTGCGACGTCCGCATCCCACACGTGTTGCAGCGACGACGCGCGGCTGGCGAACGCCGATTGGCGGGAGGCACCGACCACGGAAATGCTCGCCGCTCCTGCAACGACCGCAAGAGTGACGCCCGCAGCCGCAAGAGGAAGAAGGCGCATGCTGTCGCCCCATGGTACGGGAGGTTTCGGGCTGCGGTTACGAATTTGTCATAGCTCGAAAAACTGGGAGATAAGTGATGGACGATCACGCTGACGTCGTCGTGCTGGGCATGGGCCCTGGCGGCGAGGAGGTGGCCGGCAAGCTCGCCCAAGCGGGCTTGGACGTGGTGGGCATCGAGAAGAAGTTGCTCGGCGGCGAGTGCCCGTACTGGGGGTGCGTGCCGAGCAAGATGATGATCCGCGCAGCCAACCTGCTCGCCGAGGGACGGCGTATCCCCGGCATGGCCGGCAGCGCAACCGTGCAGCCGGACTGGGCGCCGGTGGCCCGGCGCATTCGCGACGACGCGACCGACAACTGGGACGATCGCGTCGCCGTGGAGCGCTTCGAGGGCAAGGGCGGCCGCTTCGTCCGTGGGGTTGGCGAGATCGAGGCGCCCAATCGGGTCCGCGTGGGCGACTACACCGTGACTGCCTCACGCGCCCTGGTGATCGGCACCGGCACCGAGGCCGCGATCCCCCCGGTGGACGGCCTCGCCGATGTCGACTACTGGATCAACCGCGACGCCATCGAGACAGAGCACGTCCCCGGATCACTGATCGTCCTGGGCGGAGGCGCGATCGGCCTCGAGCTGGCCCAGATGTTCGCCCGCTTCGGCTCCGAGGTCACGATCGTCGAGGCCCTGGACCGCATCCTCTCCGCGGAGGAGCCCGAATCCAGCACGCTCCTCAGCGACGTCCTGCAGCGAGAGGGGCTGGCGGTGCGCGTCGGAACGGGCGCAAAGCACGTCGCCGCCGATGGCAACGCCATCAGAGTGGAACTCGCCGATGGCTCGGTCGTGCGCGGCAACCACCTGCTGGTTGCCACCGGTCGGCGCGCAAACCTGCATGCGATCAAGGCCGGCAATGCCGGTATCGACGAATCGGCGCGCTCGATCAAGGTGGATGCCACGCTTCGCGCGGCGCCGGGCGTGTGGGCCATCGGCGACATCACCGGGCACGGCGCCTTCACGCACATCGCCATGTACCAGGCTGACATCTGTGTCGACGACATCCTTGGCCGCACGCCCACGCCCGCAGAGTACCGGTCGCTGCCGCGCGTGACGTTCACCGACCCCGAGGTGGGTGCGACAGGGCTCACCGAGTCGCAAGCGCGCGAGCTCGGGGTGAACGTGCACACCGGCGCCGCGAAGGTTTCATCGTCAGCCCGCGGGTGGATTCACAAGGCAGGCAATGACGGTTTCATCAAGCTCGTCGAGGACGCCGACCGTGGCGTGCTCGTCGGGGCCACGTCGGCCGGCCCGGTGGGCGGCGAGGTGCTGTCGATGCTCACCCTCGCCGTCCACGCGGAGGTGCCGGTGACGACGCTGCGCCACATGATCTACGCGTACCCGACCTTCCATCGCGGCGTCGAGGACGCGTTGCGGGATCTGCGCGACTAAGGGCTCAGCTGCTCAGAAAGGCGTTCTGCAGCAACCAGGCGTGGGCGACGTCGGACACCTTCATGCCCTGCACCTCAACCATCGCGTTGAGCGAAACCATGGTTGCCGTGTCCAGCTTCGCCGCGATCGGCGTCATGAGAGCCGCGATCTCCGGATGCTGCTGGAGCACGCTCTGACGCACGATCAGCCCGACGTTGTCCGGCGGGAACAGCTGCTTGTCATCCTGCAGCACATAGAGATTCTTCGCCTGGATGGCTGAGTCAGTGGTGAACACCTCGCCCGCCGCGCACTGCCCGGCGGCGATGTTCTGCTCTGCTGTGCTGCCGATGTCTGTGTAGTTCGCGGTCCCGAATGCAGCGTTGTACTTGCTCTCAAGACCGGGGAGCCCGTCAGGCCGGGTGCGGAACTCGGAGAGGATGCAGATGCTCACACCGGGATGCCCGGCGAGGTAGTTGCCGAACGCCGTCAGCGTGTCGCCGTACGTCGCCCTATCGGAGGCCTTGATGGCGATACCGTTGGTGTCGCTGAAGGGCGTCGGTGACGTCCAGCAGAGGCCGCGGGGCTGGTCCTTCTGTTGCACAAACGTGAAGGCCTGTGTGAGGTCGGTGGGGAACTGACCCGTGGTCAGGCCGAGGTAATCGGTGAGCTCGGTGCCCGTGTATTGCCAGAGCATGTCGATCGTGCCGCCGGTCACCGCTTGACCGATGGCCTTGTCTTTGGCCTGGAAGGTGTAGTCGACGGTGAAACCGTGCGCCTGCAGCTCCAGCTGCGTCATGGTGGCCAGCAATTGCTCCTCGGCAAACGCTTTGCTGCCGATCGAGACATGTGCTCCGTTTCCATTGGTGCCGCTACCGGTCGGGCACCCCGTTGCTGCAGCACTGCTGCTGCTGCCAGTCCCTGTATTTCCCCCACCGCACGCGGCCAACGCTGCGGGGAATGCGATCAACAAGACGGCCAGGACCCTTCGCTTCATAGCGGCCTCCTCCATATTCTCATGCGCTGGTGCGCGTTGGGACTGCCACGCGCTCCACCAGGGAGAGCGCCCAGTCAGCGAGCAATGCCAATGCGGCGACCATGACGGCCCCCACGAACACGATCCGGTCTGAAATGGTGATGCCGGAGGCAATCACGTCGCCGAGGCCACCTCCGCCGATGAAGTTCCCGAGTGTAGCGGTAGCGATGATGAGAACGAGCGATGTCCGCAATCCCGCAAAGATGAGCGGCGACGCCAGTGGCACCTCCACCCGGTACAGCGCCTGCCATCGAGTCATCCCCATCCCGCGGGCCGCTTCAACAGCGGCAGGGTCCACGGCCTGTATCCCCGCAACGGTATTGCGCAGGACGGGAAGCGCGCCATACAGCACGAGCGCGATGATCGTCGGCTCAAGACCGAGCCCCAGAAACGCGTACAGCAATACCAGGATTCCGATGCCGGGCACCGCCTGACCCAGGTTTGCCAAGAGGAACACCAGGACGCGCAGAGCGCGTCCGCCCCCGGCGATGACGATGCCGAGCGGCACTCCGATCACCGCGACGATGCCGAAGGAAACGCCAGACAGCAGCAGATGGCTCAGCAGGCGGTTGAGCAGAAAGTCGCGATTGAGAACAAAGCTGTCTGCGACGTTGCCGCTGAGCGTCTGGAACACACCGAACGAGGCTGCCAGTCCGACGAGCAACGCAAGCGGCACGAAGAACAGCCGTACCCGGCCGAAGTCGACGTGGCTGCGAGGTGCGGCGGCCACGCTGTCACTCATCGCGACGCCTCACGAATCACGTTTGCGTCGACGATCCCGATCGGCCTCTTCTCGTCGAGGACGAGCACGCGGCCGTCTTCCGCGCGCAGAACGGCGTCCAGTGCGTCGCGGAGCGTCGCGCCCGCGTCGACCGTGGTCTTCGGTGCCGCGGCGCCATTGATGTCCGACAGCTTGATGTCGCGCACGATGATGAGCGACAGCCGTCTCACCAGGCGGCCTTCACCGAGGAAGCCCTCGACGAACTTGGAGGCCGGATGCGCCAGAAGCTCGGCCGGCGTGGCGTACTGCTCGAGCACACCGCCCTGCGAAAAGAGCGCGACGCGGTCGCCGATCTTTATCGCCTCGTCGATGTCGTGGGTGACGAAAACGATGGTCTTGGCAACCACCTTCTGGAGGCGGAGCAACTCGTTTTGCAAGCGCACGCGGGCGATCGGGTCGATGGCCCCGAAGGGCTCGTCCATCAACAGGATGTTCGGATCCGCACCGAGCGCGCGTGCCACACCCACGCGCTGACGCTCTCCACCGCTGAGCTCAGCAGGCAGCCGCTTGGCGTACTGCGCCGACGGCAGCCCGACAAGCTCGAGCAGCTCATCAACCCGCGATGCGATGCGCTGCTTGTCCCAGCCGGCCAGCCGCGGAACCGTAGCGACGTTTTCAGCGACCGTGTAGTGAGGAAATAGTCCGACCTGTTGAATGACGTAACCGATGGAGCGACGCAGCTCATTGACGTCGTAGGTACGCGTGTCGCGCCCGTCGATGGATATCGTGCCTGACGACGGCTCGACCAACCGGTTGATCATCTTCAACGACGTGGTCTTCCCGCAGCCGGATGGCCCGACGAAGATGACGATCTCACGCGACGGGATCTCCAGGGTCAGGTCATGCACTGCGATCACATCGCCGTAGCGACGCGCCACGTGGTCGAACGTGATCATGTGGCGGCCACCGCAACGCGTCCCTTCGACAGTGTGCGCTGCACCGCGGCGAGCGCTGTGTCAGCGAAGATTCCGATGAGCGCGACGGGGATGACTCCGGCGAGGACGCGGTCGATGGTTCCCGTGCTCCGGCCGAGCGCGGCGAAGATGGGCTGCCCGAGGTCGTTCGCACCCACTGCCGCCCCGACGGTCGCGACCGCCACGATCATGACGGTGGCCTGGCGCAGCCCCGCGAGGATCACGGGCACTGCCAGCGGCAGCTCGACCCGCCTGAGCACCTGTTCCCGGCTCATGCCCATTCCCCGGGCGGCCTCGGCGACCGCGGGATCCACCGCCACGATGCCCTCACGCGTGTTGCGGATGATCGGGAGGAGCGCATAGAGGATCAACCCGACGATCACCGGCGGGTTGCCCAGACCGAACCAGATCGAGAGCAGCCCGAAAAGCGCGAAGCTGGGCACCGTAAGGATCGTGGACGTGACCGCCAGGACCAGTGCCGCGAAGCGGTCGGAGCGGGCCGCGAGAACGCCGAGAGCCAGCCCGAGGACGGACGCGATCGCCACGCAGATGCCCACGATCTCGAGGTGGGTCGCGACCTGCGGTCCAAGGGTGTCCCAGTTGTCGAGGATGTACCGCAGGGTGCTCATCGCGAGTCGCCCTCGGTGCGGCGGCTAATCCATCGACCGCGGGAACCCGCCTGCGCCCGCGTTATCGAATCCTATAGGAACGTACCTGTAGGAACGCATCTGGGGAGCAGGTGGATCAGTAGCCGTATCCCGGGGTCGCGGTCGGGGTGCTGCCGGCGCCCGCGCCGGAGCCGCTTCCCGCTGTGGTGAGAGCCGGGGTCGCCGCGAACCACATTCCCTGAATGCCCTGGCCGTTGGTCTGCCCCGCCGCGCTGTCGCCCGAATAGATGTGCAGTGGCCAGTTCTGATACGTCACCTCGGCCATGCCGTTCGGAAGGGTCGCCACGCCGAAGGTTCCCGAGGCGCCGCTGGGGGCCGAGGGCGCACCCGAGCTCGAGACGAGCGGAGGCCATGTCGTATTGCATGCGGAGTCGGCGGCGCACACGATCTTGCCGTCCTTCTCGGGCGTGAAGTAATACAGGGTGAAGCCCGCGCTGTTGGTCAGCACGGTTCCCAGCGAGGTCGAGCCGGTAGCCACGGTCCCGGATGCAGCGGAGCCGCCACTGCTGGATCCGCCCGTCGTCGTCGAGGACCCGCCACAGGCGGCAACCAGTGCGAGGCTCAGGCCTCCCACGATCATCAGAGCTCTTTTCACGGTGACAACCTCCGTCCTAGGCAGTCTTGCTGTACGGGAAAGATACGGCGGCCGGTTACTCCGCCTCCCCGCCCGCCGTATTCTGGACGCATGTGCAGAAGCATCAAGACACTCCGTGGCGCCGAGCCCCCGGCGAGCGACGAGGAGATCCGGGCCGCGGCGCTCCAGTTCGTGCGCAAGGTCAGCGGCTATCGCGCTCCTTCGACCGCGAACCGGCCTGCCTTCGACGGCGCCGTCGACCAGGTCACCGAGACGACGGCTCGCCTGCTGGCCGAACTGCGGACCCCCATGGCGAGATCTCGATGACCGCGACGCGCTCACGATCAGTCCGCCGCCTTTTCCGCACCGCTGCCGTCGCCGCGCTGGGGCTGACGGCGTGGGAGGTCCAGCGACGTCGTGACCTGCGCGCCGTCGAGGCGGACCCCGAGTGGCGCGAGCTCAACCATCCGCTCGACGGTCGGTCAAGTGTCGTGCGCGCCTCAGACGGTGTCCGGCTCCATGTCGAGACATTTGGCGCCGATGATGCCCCCGCCATCGTCCTGGTCCACGGCTGGACGTGCGACATCACGTTCTGGCACTACCAGATTCGCGACCTCTCGCGGTACTTCCGCGTCATCGCTTACGACCAGCGCGGCCACGGCCGCAGCGACGTGCCCACCGGTGCCGACAGCTATACGGCCGATACGCTCGCGTCCGACCTGCAGAGCGTGCTCGACGCATCTGTTTCCGATGGACAGAAGTGCGTGGTCGCCGGCCACTCAATGGGCGGAATGACGATCGTGGCGTGGGCGGGGCGGCATCCGGACATCGTCAAGTCGCGCCTCGCAGGGGCCGCGCTGATCAACACCGGTATGAATGAGCTGACGGCGCGCCTCCTCGTTCTCGGCCCGCGAGCGGGCGCGCGGGTGCACAACGCCGTGATCACGCCCCTGGTCACCGCGAGCCACGGGGTATCGACGCGATTCGAGCCGAT
>DATMRA010000156.1:0-20518 GCA_035566535.1 Candidatus Acidiferrales bacterium
TTGCCGGGCCCGACGATCTTGTCCACGCGCGCGATGGACTCGGTGCCGTACGCGAACGCCGCGATCGCCGGCGGCCCACCGAGCACCCACACTTCGTCCACACCGAGCAGTTCCGCTACAGCAGCGACGAGACCCGCGCCACGCGGGGGGGTGCACACGACGATTCGCCCCACGCCGGCGACCTGGGCAGGCACCGCGGTCATGATCAGCGACGACACGAGACCGCGCGGCACGTAGATGCCCACGGAGGCGAGCGGTACCCAGCGCCGCTGCAGGCGAACACCCGGCAGCACCTCGCACTCGACGTCCTGCGGACGCTGTGCCGCGTGCCAGCGCCGCACAGCGTCAGCTGCCGCGCGTATCGCAGCGATCGGGACCGCGCCGCTCGGCGCCGCGCGCTGAAAGGGCGCTTCGTCGAGGCGCTGGGCCCACTCATGCAGCGCTGCGTCACCGCGCGCGCGGACGTCATCGACTATTTCCTGGACGCTGCTCATGCCAGCAGCATCTCCACCGAGGTGAGCAGAATCGACGTCGCCCCCAGAGCCTGCAGCTGCGGCAGCAGCTCCCAGACGGAGCTTGCCGGGACGAGCGCATGGATGGCGACCGCGCCGGAGCGGAGCAGCGGGACAACACTGGGCGACCCGTCGGTGGGCAACACATCGCGAATCCGTGGGATGGCGCTTCGCGGCGCGTTGAACATGAGATACCGCGTGTTGCGGGCTTGTACGACGCTGGCCAGCGCGGCCCGGAGGCCGTTCACACGCTCCTGCGACGCCGCGGACGCGATGAGCACCGCCTCCGACTCGAAGAGCGCGCCCAGGGAGCGCAACCCGTTGGTGCGCAATGTGCTCCCGCTCGACACGAGGTCGACTATGGCGTCGGAGAGCCCCAACCGCGGAGCGATCTCGACGGATCCGGTCACCTGGCAGAGCTCGACATCGATGCCACGTTCGGCGAGCAGCGTCCGCGCCAGGTGCGGAAACACAGTCGCGACGCTGCGGCCGTGCAGGTCGTTCAGCGTCTGTGCCGGGTCGTCATCGAGGACGGCGGCTTCCAGCGTGCAGGACCCGAAACCCAGGCGCAAAAGCTCGACGACGTCAGCGTCCCGCTCACCGACCAGGTCGGCGCCCGTGATGCCGCAGTCGACCGCGCCGTCCTGCACGTACTCGGGCACATCCGCTGCGCGTACCAGCAGGACGTCGATCGGAGCGCTGCGGCAGCGGATGGACAGCGCGCGCACGTCACGGGTCTCGAGCTGGAAACCCGCCGCGTCCAGCAGGATCAGCGAGCTCTCATGCAGCCGTCCCTTGACCGGGACGGCGACCGTCAGGCGCTTCGAGGCCGCGCGTTCTTCAGTCGTTGCAACGCGAGGCGATATCCGCCCTCGCCGTGGCGCAGCCAGTACGCCACCCGCGTCACTGTTGCCGTCGATGCGCCCGTTTCCGACGCTATCCGCTGATATGACACTCCCTGGTCGACGAGCTGCGCCACGCGCCAGCGATGCGCCATCGTCTCCAGTTCCCCGAGGGTACAGAGATCGCGCAGCGCGCTCCGCACCTCGTCCGGCGAGCGAAGGCGGGCCAGCATTTCGAAGAGATCCTCGATCTCCGGCGTTGCCCATTGATGTGAGGAGGGAGCCGCGGGTGCGCGGGTTGGTGCTTTCATATCTCTGAGCTTGACATATTAGCATGATAATATGACAGCATGGAGGTGATAGCTGCCCTCGACCTCGTGGGAGAGGACGCGGTCCGCCTCTACCAGGGCGACTTCGCCCGGCCGATTTGGCGGCACCCCGCCGTCGACCATCTGGACAGGCTGGTGCGGGCGGGGGCTGGCCGGTTGCACATAGTCGACCTGGACGGAGCGCGCACCGGCGTGGTCCGCGTGGAGTTGCTCGGCCGGCTGCTGCGCCGAGCCGGCATGATGCGCGTGCAGGTGGCGGGGGGCATCCGCTCGCCGGCGGTGGCACGAACGGTGCTCGACGCCGGCGCGGATCGCGTCATCATCGGGACAGCGGCGTTCGCAGGCGGCGATGCGCTGCAGAAGTTCGTCGACGAGACTGGGTCGCGGCTTGTGGTCGCCATTGACGTGCGCGGCGGATATGTCACTGTGCGCGGATGGCAGACGGAGACGACGCTGACGGTCGAAGAGGCCGTGCAGCGCTGCTGCGACGCAGGCGTTGCGCGCCTCCTCTGCACCGCGGTGGACCGTGACGGCACGCTCGCTGGACCCGATCTCGAGCTCCTGCGCACGGTTGCATCGGCCGGCATTCCGGTCATGGCAGCAGGTGGCGTCCGTTCCCAGCAGGATGTCGATGATCTGGCAGCGATCGGCTGTGAGGCCGCGATCGTCGGCACAGCGCTGGTCAGCAACCCGGAGGCACTGCTGACCTGAGCGTCGCGCTCGCCCTCGCCGCCGCGGTGGTGTTCGGCACCGGGGATTTCCTCGGGGGGCTCGCCAGCCGCCGTGCCCCGATCCTCTCGGTTCTCGTCGTATCCCAGGGCGTTGGCCTCGCCGGGATGCTCGCCGCCGCTCTCATCGCAGGAGGCTCGCCAAGCGGCGTGGACATGCTGCTCGGCGCAGCCGGTGGGCTCGCGGGTGGCGCCGGGGTGGCGCTGCTGTACCGCGCGCTTGCGACCGGCACGATGGCGCTCGTCGCGCCCGTCACCGGCGTGGTGGCCGCGACTGTGCCCATCGGCGTGGGCATTGGAATGGGCGAGCGGCCTTCGATCCTGCAATTGGCGGGAATCGCGGTCGCGGTCGCCGCGGTGGCGCTCCTCAGCGGGGGCAGGCCACGGTCAGGCGTCAGGCTGCGCGGGACCTCCCTGCTGCTTGCCCTGGGGGCCGGCGCCGGGTTCGGCTTGTTCTACATCGCCCTTGCGCGCACCTCGACGGGGGCCGGGTTGTGGCCTCTCGTCGCTGCGCGCGCCGCGTCCGTGACCGCGTTCAGCAGCGCCCTTGCGGTGCGCCGTGAGCGGATGAGTCGTGGCACCGCGGGTCTCCCCGTGATGATCGCCACCGGTGTCTTCGACGTCAGCGCGAATGCTCTCTACGTCGTGGCCGTTCACCATGGGCTTCTCAGCATCGTTGCGGTGCTCGTCTCGCTGTACCCGGCGTCGACCGTTCTGTGCTCCCTCGTGTTTCTCGGCGAGCGCCTGCGCGCGTTGCAAATTGGCGGCGTTGCGCTTGCCCTGGGGGCGGTTGCCCTCATCACCGCGGGGTGAGCTCGCGGGGGCCGACCGCCGGCGCGAGGGCTCTATGGTCTCGAGCGCACGCAGGGTGTGCATTCGACCCGCGCGCATGAAGTCCGGCCACCGGCTGCTGTCGATGAATTGCCGGTACAGGCCAACGCCGCGTACCACCGAATACGGCACTGGGTGAATCAGTCGAACGTCGTGCACCTCACGACGCAGGCGCGCCAGGTTCTCCCGCGCGAGCTGGAGGTGCTGGATGGTGCGCACCTGCGCAGCGGCCTGGAAAATGGATCCGAAACGATCCACCCAGCCACTGACATCGTCACCTTCGAACTCGGGTGGATAAAAACCGTTGACGGCCACCACGACGTCCGGCCGCGGCTCGATGTCGAGCAGCGGATGAACTGGAAAGATGTCAGCGGTGCCGCCGTCGTAGTAGTGCTGGCCGCGATACCCGACAGCCTCGATGAACAGCGGTAATGCGACGGCCATGCGCACCGCCAGCGCAACCGGCAGCTCCGGATGCGTGCGCGAGCCGATGTACTCGACACGGTTGTGCTCCACATCCCACACCGGCGCATATGCAGGGATCGGCATTTCACCGAGAGTCATGTCACCGAGCAGGTCGTGGTACGCGTCTTCGATACGTTCGCCGAGCAAAAACCCGGTGAAGCCTCGGCCGCCGGTGGGCAGCATGGCTACCAGTCCACGCCAGTTCATGTCCACGAGATCGCGGGCGGAGATGTCAAGGGTGAACTCGGCGACCTCGTCGGCTGAGCGTCCCGCTGCGATGGGGAACCCGAACAGAGCGGACCCCGAGCACAGCGAGAGGGCGACCGGCCGGATGCCGACCTCCTCGAAGGCGCGGGCCACGCCGACAACGGACGCCAGTGCACCGCTGCCTCCAGTTGCCAGTACCGCGACGCGGCGGCCCTGCAACTTCGGCGTGCGTGCCGGCCGGGGATGAGGGAAGGGGTTGGTTTCGGCCGCGCCGCGCATATCCCCGGGCAGCGGCAGCAGCGCCCGGCGCAGCTCGCGGAGGAACGTCACATCGTCGCGAACTCCCTCCAGTGCCTCACGCGTCATGGTCACCGCGTTGAAGTACTGCCTGATGCGAAATGCGTCGAGAAGGTCGTCCAGCACCGGACCATTGAACCGCCCCGGGACCGCGGCGTGCCAGCGGACGGCCGCGACGAACGGAAGTGAGCTGAGCGAATGACCCGGGAAGCTGCGATTCGCCGCTTGATCGACGATCTCGCCCGCGCCCGCATCGGCGCGACGTTCAACCAGTACCGGGACAGCGATGGCGACGACGCAAGGCCTGATGCGCCGCGCCTCCGCCGGGAGAACCTGTTCCACTACCTCGAGGCTCGGCGCAGCGCGCCGGTGCTGTTCGTGGCCGAAGCCGCCGGCTGGCGTGGCGCGCGCTACTCGGGTCTCTGCCTGTACTGCGAACGCCAGATCGACGAATCGACAACTCCGCTGCGCCGAACGTCGCGCCACCCTGGCGGGTGGAGCGAGCCGTCGGCAACAATCGTGCAGCGCGCCATCGCTCCCTGGGCCGACCGTGTGGTGCTCTGGAACCTTGTGCCAACCCACCCTCGTCGGGACGATGCGCCGCACACGAATCGCCCGCCACGGCGCGACGAGCTCGTGGAAGGTGCACGTTGGACGCGACGGTTGATCGCCGCGCTGGAGCCGCAACATTTCGCCGCCATCGGACGGCTCGCAGCCGCCGCGCTCGGCGACGACGTGCCCGCCGTGCGGCATCCCGCACACGGCGGCGCGACTGCGTCCACGCAGCAGCTGCGCGCTCTGCTGCAGCAGTGGTTGCCGACCGCGCCGTAGAGACACCCCCGACGAGGTCTCGGGCGGATTTGGCACACCGCTGCGCAAGACACGCGGTCGGACCCCCGCTGGTGGCCCGCCGCTCGCTCTCGGCTCGCCCTGCGCTCCCAGCCGTTCCGGCTCGCCTGCGAGAGGTCTCGCTTCGCGGTGTGCGAACTCCGCCCGAACCGACGGCTCGTTTACGGCGCGGTTGGCAACAACTGCTCGTCCAGGCGTCCGCCTGCGGCGATGTACGCGAGCACCGCCCTGTCGGTGAGCCACTCGACGGGCGCATGGTCGTCGGTGAGCGCGTCGGTGCTCGCGGGGACAGTCTGCGCGTTTGTCGCGAACAGTGGGGCGAGCACCTGCACGTTCGACGGCAGGCTCGCGAGTCGCGCGGAGAGCGTACTTTCGGGAATCGGTCTATCGAGGCCGACGACGAGTTCGTTGAAGCGCAGCGCGGGCCAGACCCACGTTTGCGGGAACACGGTGGCGAGTGTGCCGCTCACGGATTGCACAAGACGGTCGTCGCCTGGGACGCGCTCGACGTTCAGCGCCACGCCGCCGCCCGGATTCAGGTGGTCGCGCACCAGCTGGAAGAACTCCCGCGTCGCCAGGTAGAACGGGATGTACGTCTGCCGATATGCATCGACGACGATGAGGTCGTAGCGCGCGGTTGTGGTGGCCAGGTACGAGCGGCCGTCGGCGGTGATGACGTTCAACCCGGGCACGTCGTTCATGCCCATGTACTGGCGCGCGAATTCGGAAAGGACGGGGTCGATTTCCACCCCGTCGATGCTGATCCCGGGGAACTCGCCGGCGAGGGCGCGTGCGGTCGTGCCGCCAGCGTTGCCGATCACAAGCGCGCGGTGCAGGGTCCTGCCCAGCAGCGGCGGCACAACCAGCGGCATGTCCCACTCCCCGCCGGTGAGCGTCGTTGCGGGCCGGTACACCGATTGGTCGGCCACTCCCTCGTCGGTCCGCATCACGATCTTGCCGTCCGCTGCGCGCACGACCTGCACGTACTGGTACTGCGTCTGCCGCTCGACGAGAATGCCCGCCACGGGTTTCACCGCGCCGGGTGGCACAACCAGCAGGGCCCCGATCACCACGGACGCGGGCGCGGCGAGCGTGAGCCACAGCGGCAACGAGACGATCGCCACCACGAGGGCCGCGGCCAGCATCGTGCGCTGGGTGCCAATCGCGGGAATCAGCAGGAGCGCTGATGAGAATGTGCCGACGATGGCACCAACAGTGGCGAGGGCCGAGAGACGCCCGCTCGTACGACCGGCTCGTTCAACATCGCGAATCGACAAGCGCAGGGCGAACGGCGACGCCATGCCCAAAAGGGAGACGGGAACCGAAAACAGCAGCAATGTGGCAAAGAAGGACCCGGCCACGGCGCCGACGCTGAGCGCGTTCAGCCCGCGCAGAGCAAGGTCGAGAAACGGCCGCGCGACGAAGGGCAGCGCGGCGGTGGTCAGCGCGGCGATCACGAGCAGCATGCCGAGCACCTGGGGCCGTGGGTGGCGATCGGCGATACGCCCGCCCAACCAGTAGCCGACCGAGAGGTACACGAGGATCAGGCCGATGACGTTGGCCCACACCACCGTCGAGTTGCCGAAGTACGGAGCGAGCAGACGCGACGCGCAGATCTCGACCGCGAGCGATGCAGCACCGGCGGCAAAGACCACGCCGGGGAGGACCCGCTGCGCGTACCTCGGGGTGTCCACGAGCCGGCGCGTCCCTACTCAGCCCACTGCGCGGCGATGAGCCTCCAGCCGGCGCGCGCATCCGGCACCGACGGCGTCCAGCCGGTTGCATCGTGGAGGCGGTGGGAGCTGACCCGCTGCGAGCGGGGCAGGTATTTCCACGTCTCGCCCATCACCACGGGCCCAAGCATCGCAGGCAGACGGCGCGGGGCCCGCGCGCCCACCGCCTCGGCGAGCGCGGACATGTAGTCCCCGAGACGCAGGGGGTTGTTGTCCGCGACGTTGTACACGCCGGCAGGAGCCCGCAGTGCGGCAACAGTCGCCGCCGCCGCGTCGTCGGCGTAGATCGACGCGAAGTAATTGTTCGACGGTCCCAGCAGCGCGAGCCGCCGCCGCTGTAGAAGGTCCGCCATGGTTCGGCTCTGTGCGGAGTCCGCGGCATAGAGGCCGCCGTAGCGGAGCACGATGCCCCGCCCACCCGCTGCTGTGACGACGCGCGCGTTGGCCTCGCCGCTCAGCGCCTCGCGGAGCGGCATGGCTCCGCCGTCGTCTACCGGTGAGTCCTCGTCCAGCCACGCCTCGCCGCCATCTGCATATACAAAGGAGACGGACTCGTGGATGAGCACCTGGACGCCTTCGGCCACGCACGCCTCGGCCAGCGCGCGAGCTCCCTGGTTGCGCAAGCGGCCGGTCTCGCGCCAAGCGGCGGCTCGCCGCATCTCCATCAGCGGAGGGATCTTGGTCGTGAGCCGCAGCGCGGCGTCGCAACCGGCCACGGCCTTGCGCAGCCCCGCCAGGTCAAACAGGTCCACGCGGGACGGACGCGCGCCGAGGCGGGTGAGCAACTCGGCCGCGGTATCGCTGCGGGCCGAGGCCGTGACATCGTGTCCGGCTTCGAGCAGCCGGGTGACGACCCGGCGCCCGAGCACCCCGCTGCCTCCCGCGACGAACACCCTCATGGGTGGCAGCATCCTACCCAGTGCCCTTGTGAAGGCTGCCGGCGGCTGATATCACCCCGCCGGGGGATACCCCAACACCTTTCGAACTGGTTATCCTTCGCCCACTTACGGCCCACCTGGGCGGGAGAGGCTTCGCCGCGACGTCCCTCGCCGCCCAATGCATCCACGTCGTCAGACACCACGGAGGACAGGAATTGCGTCCATCGAAGTTCACAATCGGCGGTCTATGCCTGGGAGTTGCAGGCGTGCTGACCGTCGCCGCATGCGGAGGCGGCTCCTCTACTTCAAGCAGCGGCGGAGGCCTGGCCTCGAGCCAGGTCCTGCACTTCCCCGTCCTGCAGGATCCCAAGACGTGGGATCCGGGCCTGATGGACGCCGAGGTCGACACGGAGCTGATGCAGAACGTGTACGACAACCTCTGGCGGTTCGACGACAAGCTGAACACCATCCCGGACATCGCTGTTGACGTCCCGTCGACCACCAACGGCGAGATTTCAGCCGACGGAATGACCGTCACCGTGAAGCTGAAGCAGAACGTGAAGTTCTCCAACGGCGATCCGGTGACGTCGAAAGACGTTCTGTACTCCTGGAACCGCTCCGTCGCGCTCCGCGGCCCATACCGGAGCAACCTGTCTGGCATCGCCGGGTTCTCCGACGTCCAGACGGCCGGCAAGACCTTCTGCGCAAAGGGAGCCGACGTCACGGCCTGCCGCACGCAGACCGAGGCGCATCTGGCGAGCGGCGACCCCAAGTTCATGATGAAGGGCCTCGTTGCGACTGACCCGTACACGGTCACGATCACCCTTTCCAGCCCGTGCGGCTGGTGCATCGCAGCGTGGAGCCTCCAGGGAAGCACCGGCTCGATCGTCGACGAGAAGGTCGTCATGGCGGACCCGGTGAACTGGTGGTCCAAGCCAGGTGAGCAGATCGGCACCGGCGCGTACACGCTGAGCGCGTACACCCCCAAGCAGTCGATCGTGTTCAAGCAGGTTCCAAACTGGTGGGGCAGCCCGAAGCCGACCTTGACTGAGATCGACATCGACATCAAGGACCCCTCGACCCAGACCACGAACGACGCGGCGTGGGAGCAGGGAAGCTACGACCTCATCGGCTACGGTGGCGACAGCACGCAGCCTCAGGCGGACATCCTGCGGTACCAGAGCAACAGCACCTTCAAGGACCAGGTAACGCTCGTTCCCAAGGGCCGGACCACATGGTTGAGCTTCAACATCGGGTATCCGGCGACCGGCGGACCGTTCGTGGGTGAGAGTGCTGCCGCGAAGGGTCTACGCATGGCGTTCGCGCTGGCGGTGGACAAGAGCGCGCTTGCTTCAACGGTGTGCCACAACCTGACATGCGCGCCGGCGACCGGCGGGCTGATCACCAAGGGACTCATTGGCTACGGCGGTGACAACAGCGATCCGCTGGCCAAGTTCGACGCAACCCAGGCAAAGAGCCTGCTGCACCAGTTCGACCCCAACGGCTCGCTGACGGCCAACCTCAAGTACTCGTACAACACCGGAGCACCCAACGACGCAGTGGCGTCGTTCCTCCAGGGTCAGTGGCAGCAGAACCTGGGCATCAACGTCGCGCTCGACCCGCATCCGGACGCATCGGCGTTCATCTCCGATCGTCTGGTCGGCAAGTTCGTGATGTCCCGTGACGGGTGGCAGTTCGACTACAACCACCCGCAGGACTGGTTCGACAACCTCTGGGGTTCGCTGGCTGCAGGCGCAAATACGAGCGGCTACGCAGATCCCACCGGCGATCCAAATCCAACCTACGACAGCACGCTGGCCAAGGCGGACGGCGAGGCGATCGATCAGGCGCTACCGCTCTACAAGCAGCTTTCTCAGCAGCTTGAGACAGACGTGGCGTACATCCCGCTCTACTACTCCGTCGGTCAGTTCATGATTCACCCGTACGTGAAGGGTGCTGGCTCCAATGCCCAGGCGGACTTCTACTGGGACGAAATCTCGATTCAGTCTCACTGAGAGACGCAAAGTGACGGCAGGACGCCCGGCATCGTGCCGGGCGTCCTAGCTGCTTCGGGGGACGAGACGACGCGATGACCCGGGGGACACTGATCTACATCGGGCAGCGGATTCTGCTCATCATCGTCACGCTTCTCGTCGTCTCGTTCGGAGTCTTTGCGGCGGTCCACAGCCTGCCCGGAAACGCATTCGTTTCAGCTCACCTGCACGGGCAGGACCTGAAGGACCTGCTGCATCAATACGGTCTTGATAGACCGATCCCGATCCAGTACTGGGACTTTCTGAAAGGCGCAGTCCACGGGGACCTCGGCACCTCCCTGCAGATCCAGGGGGAGGCGATCACCCCGCTGGTGATTCGTGAGCTGAGCGTCAGCATGGAGCTGGGCGGCTCCGCCCTCCTGATCACCGTCGGACTCGGCATGCTCTTCGGCGTTCTGGCGGCGATGCGGCAGAACACGTGGGTCGACTATCTGCTCACCACCCTCGCGGTCATCGGCTACAGCATCCCCAGCTTCGTCCTGGCCACCCTCGGCCTCTTGGTTTTCGGGCTGTGGCTGCACGACATCACCGGAGGAGCCTTCTACTACCCCATCCAGTGGACGGGGACATACGGGACCCTGGCTGAGCTATCCGTGCCCGCCATCGCCCTCGGCCTGTACACCTCAGGGCAGGTTACCCGCATCACACGCGCGGCCATGCTGGATGTTGTCCAGCAGGACTACATTCGCACTGCGCGCGCCAAGGGCTTGAAGGAGCGAGTGGTGACGCTGCGCCACGCTCTCCGCAACGCGATGATTCCGGTCACGAGCATCCTCGGTCCGCTCATCGTGGGCATCATCGCCGGCAGCGTGGTGATCGAGAACATCTTCGGGATTCCCGGACTGGGCAAGGAGTTCGTCCGGAGCATCACGGCTCACGATTACAATGTCACGGTTGGCGTGTTCACCATCTACGCGGCTTTGATCGGCGTGGCCAACCTTGGTGTTGACCTGCTGTACACGGTTATCGACCCGAGGATCCGGTACTGATGGCCACTACAGTTGTAACCCCGGTTCCGACCACCGAATACTCCGGTGGCACCATCGCGCGGGAGCAGGTGAGCCTGTGGCGTGATGGGTGGCGCCGCCTGCGCCGCAACAAGCTCGCGCTGGCGGCGGTCATATACCTGGCACTGCTGGTTCTCGTCGCCATCGTCTCCTTCTTCTGGACGCCATACAAGCCGAACTTCATCGGCGCGTGTGACACGTACCAGACCCCGAGCCCCGCCCATCTCTTTGGTTGCGACGAGCTGGGGCGCGACTCCCTCAGCCGCCTGATGGCGGGCACGCAGGTCTCCCTGTTCGAGGGGGTCGGAACGGCGCTCATCGTGCTCGTTGTCGGTGTGACAGTCGGCTTGATTGCGGGCTATTTCCGCGGCGTGGTGGACGCCATCATCAGCCTGATCATCAACATCTTCTACGGAATCCCGACTCTTCTCGTGGCGCTCGTGCTGGTCGTCCTTCTGGGCCAGGGATTGGTGAACATCATGGTCGCCATCTCGGCCACCATCTGGATGGACATGGCCCGCTTGGTCCGTGGTCAGACTCTGAGCATCCGCGAACGTGAGTACGTGGAGGCTGCGCGGGCGAGTGGCGCCAAGTCGGGCAAGATCCTCTTCGGACACATCTTCCCGAACGCCCTCGGGCCGATCATCGTGCAGGCGACGTTCATCATTCCGGTGGCGATCCTCACGGGGGCGTTTCTGAGCTTCCTTGGCTTGGGCGTACCACCGCCTCAGGCGGACTGGGGTGGCATGGCGAGCGAGGGAACGGCTGCGATCCGCTACGTCACCCACATCGTGATGTTTCCTTCCCTGGCGCTGTCGGTTACGCTGCTGGCCTTCAACTTCTTCGGAGACGGGCTCCGGGACGCATTCGATCCCAGACAAAGGCGCTAATGCCAGATCGACAGCAGACGAGGGGAGCCGATTGAGCAGGCCTATCCTCGAGGTTAAGAACCTCAGCACGTCCTTCTTCACGGATGACGGCGAGGTCAAGGCCGTGCGGGACGTCAGCTTCGAGCTCTACCCCGGTGAGACGCTCGGCATCGTCGGCGAATCCGGCTGCGGCAAGAGCGTGACCGCCATGTCGATCCTCGGGCTGGTGCAGCGCCCGGGGAAGATCGTCGGCGGCCAGGTCCTGTTCAAGGACAGGGACCTGGTCAAGGTCAGCTCTGAAGAACTGCGCCAGGTGCGCGGTCGCGACATCGCGATGATCTTCCAGGACCCGCTGAGCTCGATGAACCCCGTGCTGCGCATCGGGTTTCAGATCGACGAAGCAATGAAGGCGCACAACAAGATTCAGAAGGACGACATCGGCCCCCGCGGTATCGAGCTCCTGAAGCAGGTGCGGGTTCCCGATGCCTCGCAGCGCATCAAGGATTATCCCCATCAGTTCAGTGGCGGTATGCGCCAACGGGCCATGATTGCGATGGGGCTTTCGAACCGGCCGGAAGTGCTGATCGCCGACGAACCCACGACTGCGCTCGACGTCACTGTGCAGGCGCAGATCCTCGAGCTGCTGCGCGACCTGAACCAGGACATGGGCACGTCGATCATCCTGATCACGCACAACCTCGGCGTCGTTGCCGGCCTTTGCAAACGCGTGGTTGTCATGTACGCGGGCGAGATCGTCGAAGAAGGCCCGGTTGAGCAGATCTTCGAGAATCCGCAACACCCGTACACCTGGTCCCTGCTGCGCTCGCTGCCGCGCGTCGACTCCAGCAAGCACGAACGCCTGCGGTCCATAGAGGGGCTGCCGCCGGATCTCATCGCACCACCTCCTGGCTGCGAATTCAATCCGCGCTGCCCGTTCCGTATCGAGAAATGCTTCTCAGAGGACCCCGACCTCGTACCCATCGGCAACGCGCAGCATGTCGCCTGCTGGGTGACCATGACGCGGGCCTTTGCGGAGATGGGAGCGGCCACCATCACCGACACACGGCCGGGCGCCGCAAGTGGCGTGCGTCCGCCGAAAGATCTGCTCGAGGTTGTTGCTGACCTGCGCACACTCGCCGAACCCGAGGTGCTGGAAACACTCACCGCGGATCCCGAGCTTCTGGAACGGCTTTCTGGAGAGCCGACAGCGCTGGAGCGACTCAATGCGGATCACCCTGCTGTCATCGAGAAGGTGATCGAGACACTGTCAGATGACTAGCGCAACGCTCACCGCACCCGGCCCGCGGCCCACCCCCGCGGGAGAACCGCTGCTGCGGGTGGTCGACGCGGTCAAGCACTTCCACGTCGGTGTTTCCGGCACAGTGAAGGCTGTCGACGGCGTGAGCTTCGACATCATGCCGGGCGAAACGATGGGCTTGGTCGGCGAGTCCGGTTGCGGCAAGTCGACGCTCGGCCGTCTGGTGACGCAGCTCATCCCCGTGACGTCGGGCCAGGTCATCTTCGACGGCGTCGACCTGACGACGCTTCGTGGTGAGAAGTTGCGTCAACAGCGCAAGCAGCTGTAGATCATCTTCCAGGACCCGTATGCGTCATTGGATCCGCGGATGACCATCGGCGACATCATCGCCGAGCCGCTGGTCAATTTCGGCCTCCTCCGCGGCAGGCAGAAGGACGCCAAGGTCCAGGAACTCCTGCGGGTCGTGGGTTTGAATCCGTATTTCAACAACCGCTACCCGCATGAGTTCAGCGGTGGGCAGCGACAGCGCATCGGCATCGCGCGTGCGCTCGCCCTCAACCCCAAACTCATCGTGTGCGACGAGCCGGTGTCAGCGCTCGACGTCTCGATTCAAGCGCAGATCATCAACCTGCTGGAAGACCTGCAGAAGGAATTCAACCTCACGTATCTCTTCGTGGCGCACGACCTATCCGTCGTCCGCCACATCAGCGACCGTGTGATGGTCATGTACCTGGGCAAGATCGTCGAGGTGTCCCCGAGCGAGCAGCTGTACCTCTCGCAGGAACATCCCTACACCAAGGCGCTGCTGTCCTCCATCCCGGTGCCCGACCCGCGCATCGAATCGCAGCGGCGCCTGATCGAGCTCAAAGGCGAGATCCCGTCGCCGATGAACCCGCCATCGGGTTGTCATTTCCACACCCGGTGCCCCATCGCGCAAGTACCCGGAATATGTGCCGACCAGGAGCCGCCGCTGGAGGAGAAGGCGCCGGGACGTTTCGCCGCGTGCCACTTCTCGGAGAAGGTGCGCACCCTAACGGCCCTTCCGGGAAGCGCATAATCGGCGCCGGCAAAACCGGCTCTCTCGAGCGGTGCAGCGTGGAGGTGGGCAATGTCGACAGCAACGTCGCGACTGCTGCGGTACAACCTGAACCAGCCTGACGAGACACGGCCGTTTGAGGACGGCAAGGGCAAGCTCGATCTGGTGAACACGGATCAAGGCTCGATCGGAAAGGCGGTTTTCGAGCCGGGATGGCAATGGTCGAAGCACATCAAGCCGATCGCCAAGACGGAGAGCTGCCAGGGCGCGCACATGGGCTACGTGCTCTCAGGGCGCATGGAAGTACGGATGGACGACGGCAAGTCGGACACGTTCGGCCCCGGCGACGTGATGATCGCGGACCCGGGCCACGACGCGTGGGTGGTCGGCGACGAGGCCTGTGTGGTCGTCGACTGGCAGGGCTTCGCCGACTACGCCAAGCGGACCTAGCCGGCGTTCTTCACCCGGTCGGCTGAGCGGGGCAAGCCGCCCGCACGAAGGATCAATTCGTCGCGCCAGCGGTCCGGCAGCAGCCGCTTCAGCATGAGCATCGTTCGCGCGTCGCGGCCCACCACGTACCGCGTGCGCGGTTGGGGCGAGAGCAGCGCGTGCGCCACTGCGCGGGCGACACGCTCCGGAGGCACACCCGTCTCGGCGGCGCGCTGCGCCGCGCGCATCCCAACCTCGACGGCTTTGCCGTAGAGACGGGCGAGGCCGTCGGGGGCGGTCGATACCATGGCCGCGCCCTCGCGAAGGCCCTTCTCCCAGATGGGCGTGGCGACGCTGCCTGGCTCGATCAGCGCGACCTGGATTCCCCAGGGCCGCAGCTCCACCCGGAGCACGTCGCTGATCGCCTCGATAGCGTGCTTGGAAGCCACGTATGGGGCGACCAGCGGCTGGGGAAACCGGCCGCCCACCGAGCTGACGTTGACGATGCGCCCGCGATTCGACCTCAGGAGGGGGAGGAAGCGCTGGATCATCGAAATCGTCCCGAAGAGATTCACCTCGAATTGGCGGCGCCAGTCCGGCAGGGAGACGAATTCGACAGGCCCGCTGACCGCGACGCCCGCGTTGTTGACGATGCCCCTGAACCGAGCGCCCTTGACGGCCTCCGTCACTTCTTCCGCGGCACGTTCCACCTGCTGTTCATCGGTGACGTCGAGCCGCAGCGGGCGCAGCCGTTCGCTTGCAGCCGCGCGCAGCGACGCACCGTCCTCGTCGCGGCGCACTCCCGCGAACACGTGCATCCCGAGGCCGTCGAGATGAAGGGCGCAGGCGCGTCCGATGCCGGTCGACGCGCCGCTCACCACAACAACATCAACGCCCATGTCGCGAGGGTAGCGCGCCGGCGACGCGGGACGCGCGCGTGTGCTAGCCGGCGCGGTGG
Source organism: Candidatus Acidiferrales bacterium (assembly GCA_035566535.1). Lineage (GTDB taxonomy): Bacteria > Chloroflexota > Dormibacteria > Aeolococcales > Aeolococcaceae > JAFARE01. Next base: position 15,283 of record DATMRA010000156.1, read on the forward strand.
ATGCTCGTTGTGTCGGAGAAGTACAGGGCGTGGTCCGGGCCCTGCTTGACGTCGAGAAGACAGTCCGGATTGGCTCGGGCGACGCTGGCGTGCGGGCTGCCCGCCGTCACGATGAGCATGCCCCGGTTCAGCGTGCAGAAGACGAGGTGTGACGCGTACTGCGCCGGCCCCGAGGCATCGATGAACGCCGCACCGGTTGGGACAACCGTGCTGGTCTCGCTGCTCCAGTCCGGTTGCGGCTGGCCACTGCACCCGGCCCGCTGCAAAGCGTGGCTGTACCCGTAGCAGAGCGGCCACTGGTAGCCTTGGCCGCGCTGCACACTCTCGACCAGCAGGTCGTACCCGGTGCTCGGGCTGCCCGCGTCACCCGTGGGTCCGTTGCTCGTGACAGCGAGCTGCCCGGATGCCGAGAACGCGATGCCGAAGGGGTTGCGAAACCCGAACGCCCAGGCCGGGTTGCCGGCTCCGAACGGGTTGTCGCTCGGCACGCTGCCATCGGGGTTGTAGCGCAGGATCTTGCCGCGGACGTCGGACGTCGCCTGCGCCGTGCCTGCGGAGTGCTCGTCACCCAGCGTGACGTACAGCCTGCCGTCTCCGCCGAACGCGATGCGTCCACCCTTGTGGCAGCAGTCACCGCCGGACGGCAGCGTGATGATGACCGTCGCGTTTGTACCCGTCCCCTTGCAATCGGCCCAGCGGACCACGTGCTGGTGCGAGTAGTCGGCGTCCGAGTAGAAGGCGTACACGAAGTGGTCCTGGGCGAAGGTTGGACTGATGGCAAGCCCGAGCAGTCCGCGCTCGCTGTACCCGCCTCCCTGCTGCGTGGTGACCGTCTGCACCGAGGCGAACGTGTGCGCGGCGCCGTCCTGCCACACCTTTACGGTGCCGGAGCGCTCGGCGTAGAAGAGCCGCCCGTCCGGCGCGAAAGCCAGCGCCGTGGCGAAGTCCGCCGGGATGGTGCCCCCGGGTGGAGCCTGCGTGCCCACCGCGCAGGGGTCCGCCGCGCTCGGGGTCAGGGTCGCGCTCGCCGTCGCGGTCTGGGTGGGCGCGGCGCGCGACGAGACGCTGACCGTTGAGGAGGATCCGCAGGACGCCAGCGCTAATACCGTCGTGACGCTTACGACCAGGCGAGGGCCCATCCGGACCAACCATACGGGTCGGGGCGGCCGGCGGTGTCGCCGGGTGGCGTCAGGACGCCTGGGCCGCCTCCGCCGCCGGCTCGGGCAGGTGCTCCCGTGCCCACGTGTCGATCGCGTCGATCACCTGCTGCAGAGCGACCCCCGAAGGCGCGAGCTCATACGAGGTGCGTGGCGGCATGTACGAGTGCACGGTGCGGGCGACGAGCCCGAGTTCCTCGAGGTGGTCGAGGCGAAGCTTCAGCGTGGCCGGGTTGCAGCCGCCGATGGTGCGGCCCAGCTCGTTGAATCCCATGGGCCCATCGAGGAGAGCCCGGACGATGTGCATCGTCCACTTCTCCTGGAGCACCTGGATCGCGTCGTGGACCGGGCAGTGGTCAAAAGTCCCCATCTCGTTCCCCGATCGTACCCTGTCGAGGGTGGATCTGTCATGTTTCTTCATCGCTTGACTAACTATAGCACTATTGGGTATGATGTGCTTCAACGGTTGATAGAACAACCGGCCCCGGCGGCCCAGCCGAGAACCATAGGAGAGACAGGAAGATGAGCTGGACACTCGATCCAAGTCACACATCTGTCAGTTTCAGCGCCAAGCACCTCGGCGTCGCCACGGTGCGTGGACACTTCAACAAGGTCGACGCGAATCTGGAGCTCGACGACCCCAACGACCCCACGACGGGCCGCGGGACGATCACCGTCGACGCCGCCAGCATCGACACCGGCAACGCCCAGCGCGACGGGCACCTGACGAGCGCGGACTTTCTCGAGACTGAGAAGTACCCGACCATCACGTTCACGCTGCAGTCGATCAAGCCCGCTGGTGAAGGAATGTTCCAGGTCACCGGAGGCCTGGCGATCAAGGGTGTCACCCGCGAGGTCACGCTCGACTACGAGCACAACGGCATCGCGACCGATCCATACGGCAACACCAAGGTCGGCGGCACGCTCACGGGCGTGATCGACCGCACCGACTGGGGCCTCAAATGGAACGTGCCACTGGGTGGCGGCGGTCTGCTCGTGTCTGAAAAGGTAAAGCTCGAGATCGACGGCGAGCTGGCGCTGGACAAGGCCGCTGTGGCCGAAGAGGCAGCTGCCGAAGCGACCGCCTAAGGCGTCAATGCCTGACAACGTTCGTTTCTACTTCGACCCGCGCTGCCCGTGGTGTTATCAGACATCGCGGTGGGTGCGGCGTCTCGAGGAGCTGGGCGAGTTGACCGTCACGTGGGCGGTCTTCTCGCTCGCCATCGCCAACCAGGGTGACGAGGGCCGGGCAGCATCGACGCGCGACGGCGCGCCGGCGCTACGCACTGCGGTCGCGCTGCGTGACGCGTTGGGCAATGCTGCTGTGGGCCGCTTCTACGCTGCACTCGGGGCTGCGATCCACGAACGCGGCGAGAGTGCTGACGACAACGCGGTGATCGACGCCGCGTTGGTCGACGCCGGCGCCGACAGTTCGCTGCGCGAGCGTGCGCTCAACGATCTGGCGACATGGACGGAAGTCCAGCACGAGCACGACGATGTGGTCCGCACCCACAAAGCGTTCGGCGTCCCCACAATCGTTCTCGACTCGGGAAGGGGCCCGGCGATCTTCGGCCCGGTCATCATCGAGGTCCCAGGTGACGACGAGGCGATTGAGTTGTGGCGACACGTGAGCTGGCTGGTGCGCAATCAGAACTTCGCGGAGCTCAAACGCGAGCGCAGCGCCATGCCGGATCTCGAGAGCATTCGCCGCGCGCTGCGGCGCAAGGCGGAGCGCGAGGCCCGGGCAGCCTGACACCCGCGCGGCAATGAACGCCGCGCGACATCGGGTCGCGACGCTGCGTTTCGGCGCAGTTGGTGTGCTGACCGTGCTCGCGGTTGCGTGTGCGACCACCACTGGCACGCCGTCGCAGACGACCGGGACCGCGCAGGCGACACAGACTCCCACCGAGCCGGCATCCGCGTCGCTCAACGGGTGTCCCGCTGCAGCTGCGCTGAGCACACTGCCCGTGCTGGCGCGCGTCAGCGGCGATCCCGACGACGTCGTCGTGACACCGAGCGGCTCACTGTGGTTGAGCGACCGCGACGGCGGGCGCCTCCTTGAGCTGAGTGCGTCCGGCGACGTGCTGCGCACGATCGCTGACCCGAATGGGCCAGAGGGCATCGTCGTCCGCGCCGACGGCAAGCTCCTCGTTGCGCAGCAGATCCCCAACCGTCTCGACCTGGTCGATCCGGCGACGAGCTCCTTCTCACCATGGCTCTCCCTCGGCACCACGGCGTCTCCGACACAAGGGGTGGACGGCCTCGGCGCGCGCGGTACGACCGTGCTGATACCGGACAGCGCGCGGGGCCGGCTTCTCACCGTTGCCGCCGGCGCGAGCGACCTGGCCGGAACACCCGTGGTGGTAGCCACCGGACTGGGCAGGCCCGTGGGGGCGGTGGACGACGGCGCCGGCGGCGCGCTGGTGGTGCTGGAGAACACGCCGGGCCTGGTGCGCGTATCCCTGGCGACAGGCGGTGTCGCGGCGGTGGCGCAGTTCACGTCTCTCGACGACGTGGTCGTGCACCACGGAATCGTCTACGTGGCAGACCTGGCTGAGCAGTCGCTGGTGGCCGTGGACCCTGCCGGCGGCGCATCTCGCGCCCTCGTCGCCGATGCGGCCGCGCCGCAGGGACTGGCGGTGCTGCCCGACGGCCGGCTTCTGCTCGTGGACTCCACGACTCGCGCGCTGGTTACCGTCAGTTCCTGCGGGTGAGGAATCAGTGCGGCCCGCATCCCGGCATCACGTACAGCGCGCGCCCCGAACCCGCGTCAATGCGCTGGGGGTAGTGGGCCGCCACCCAGGCTTCGAAGCCAGGTACGGCGGCCAGCCGGCCGGTCGCGAACAAGACCGCGCACACCGGATCGCGTGCTGCGGTGGCCTCCAGCCCCTGGGCGGTGACGTCGCTCCCGATCAGCCGGGTGTGCGACGTGTCCACGAATTGCGGCGGTGCGGGGCGGTTGGCCAGGGCCTGCGCGAACTGCTCGTCGCCCAGCACCTCGACGGACGGCGGGGTCTCGTGTGCAAGCAGGCTCGCGAGCCGGTCGACGTTCGATACCGGGAGGGGGCCCAGGCCGCTGTACAGGATGAGGCCACAGGCGGCGAGCGACGCGACCCCGACGCCGGCGCCCGCCCAGCTTCGTCTCAGCACCCCACGATTTGCCAGGGATTCAGCTGCGGACGAGGCGCCCGCCGCCACCAGCAGCGCCAGACCCGGCGACACCGAGACAGCGTGGTGCTCCCAGAGCGGCGTGGTCGCGGCCATGGCCAGGACCGCCCCGGCCATCCAGACCAGGCCGGTCGCCACAAGCCGGCGGTGGCGGCGCCAGCCGACCACTGCGGCGCCTGCCGCGATGACTTCCACATACCACCGCTGACCCAGCGCTTCGGGGAGGCTTATGCCGTACGTGATCGAGCGGGTGTTCACGTGCAGGCCCACAGAGTCAGTCCAGATCGCCACCCACGCCTCGTGGAGCGGCAGCAGGATTGCGCCGGTGGCCACCAGGGATCCTGCGCCCGCGACGATCCACAGGTGGCGCCGGCGGGGCGAGAACGCCAGCAGCGCCACCAGAGGCGGAATTGCAGCGACATCGAAGAGCTTGGTCAGGACGCCCACGGCCAGGGCGGCACCCGCCAGCGCGGCAGCGGTCGCACTCCAGCGTCTGCGTCGCACCGTCACCGCCACCGCAGCCAGCGCGACAGCCACGAGCGCAAGTGAGGTGGCCGGTCCATCGGCCTGGAGCACGATCGACTGGCGGGCCATCAGCGGATCGACCGCCAGGACCACTGCCGCGGCGATCGCGGCGACGCGCCCTCCGAGGCGCCAGCCGATGACACTGCCCGCGGCCACGCCGATGACAGCCCATGCCAGCATCACCGTTCGCGCCGCGGTGATGGAAGCGCCCAGCAGAGCCCAGGGCGGCAGCGTGAAGAGCAGGAATGCCGGCGGCTGCGAGCTGTAGACGGCCGTGAAGAGTGGATGGCCCGCTTGCATCGACTGGAGCGACAGCCAGTACACGCCTTCGTCGTAGTCGATCTCGCCGACGCCGAGCAAGGGCAGCCGGGTGACCACGACGATGG
>DATMRA010000157.1:0-5142 GCA_035566535.1 Candidatus Acidiferrales bacterium
GGTCGGCAGCGTGCGGGTGGGCATGATCGACGGCCGCCTGTTTGTCAATCCGACCCTGCAGCAGCTGCAGGAATCCGACCTCGACCTGGTCGTGGCCGGGACCGAGGACGCGATCATCATGGTTGAGGCCGGCGCGCATCAGGTCGCAGAGGAAACCGTGCTGCAGGCGCTCCGCCTGGGCCACGAGGAGATCCGCCGCCTGTGTCAGTGGCAGCAGGAGATCAAGCAGGCCGCGGGCAAGCCGCTGATGTCCTATCCATCGGCAGCGGTAAACCCGGACATCGTCGCGGCAGTTCGCGACTTCGTGGCCGACCGCATCGGTGGTGCCGCGCGCAACAGCGACAAGGCTGCGCGCGAGCGGGCCATCGACGAGCTGAAGGGCGAGACAGTCAGCGCCCTCGAGGAGCGCTTCCCCGAATCCAAAGGAGAGATCTCCAAGGCGTTCGAATCCGAGCTCAAGGCAGCGGTACGGCGCGCAATCCTCGACGACGGCGTACGCCCTGACGGCCGTCGCGGCGACGAGATCAGGGCGATCTGGTCGCAGGTGGGAGTGCTCCCACGGACGCACGGATCCGCACTGTTCACTCGAGGCCAGACGCAGGCGCTGTCGATCGTCACCCTCGGTTCCGGCCAGGATCAGCAAAAACTTGACGGGCTCGGGCTCGAGGAGTTCAAGCGGTTCATGCACCAGTACAACTTCCCGCCGTTCTCGGTCGGGGAGGCGAGGCCACTGCGTTCACCCGGGCGCCGAGAGATCGGCCACGGGGCGCTGGCGGAGCGGTCGGTGCACAACGTCATGCCGGACGACGAGGAGTTTCCCTACGTCGTGCGCATCGTGAGCGAGATCCTGTCAAGCAACGGCTCCACGTCGATGGCATCCGTGTGTGGGACCACGCTGGCCCTCATGGACGCAGGCGTGCCGTTGCGCGCGCCCGTGGCAGGCATCGCGATGGGCCTGATCACGGATGAGGGCGGAGATCGCGCCGCCATCCTCAGCGATATCCAGGGGATGGAGGACGCCTTGGGCGACATGGACTTCAAGGTCGCCGGCAGTGAGACCGGGATCACCGGTCTGCAGATGGACATCAAGATCAAGGGCCTGCGCTGGGAGCTGCTCGAGCAGGCGCTGGAGCAGGCACGGAAGGGCCGGCTGCACATCCTCGGCAAGATGGCCGAGACGCTGGCGGCGCCCCGAGCTGAGATGAGCCAGTGGGCACCGCGCATCGACGTCATCCAGATCAACCCGGACAAGATCCGCGAAGTCATCGGCCCAGGCGGCAAGACAATCCGCCGCATCGTCGACGAAACCGGCGCTCAGATCGACATCGAGGACGACGGTCGCGTGTTCGTCGCGTCCCACAACGCGATGGCGCGCGAGCAGGCGCTGGCGATGATCCGCGACCTGACCGACGACATCGAGATCGGCCGCATCTACAAGGGCAAGGTGTCGCGCCTCATGAGCTTCGGGGCTTTCGTCGAGATCATGCCCAAGAAAGAGGGCCTGGTCCGGATCGGACAGCTGGCCGAGCATCGGGTGGAGAAGGTCGAGGATGTGGTCAACGTCGGCGACGAGATCATGGTCAAGGTGATCGAGATCGACGACCGGGGTCGCATCAACCTCTCCCGCAAGGAGGCCATTCGCGACCTGACGAAGACCCAGACGGAGACTGCGAGCGCAGGCACGGCCAGCCCCGCATAAATTTCGCTGAAGAATCCGCACCCGGCCACCGCGATTCTTCAGCGCGGACTCGGTGTCGGCTACCGGCGAGATGAACTCGCCTTCGCCGACTGTTGATGCCTATGAATCTTAAGAATCCACCGCTCGTCGCGGTCGTCGGCGCTACGGGCGCTGCCGGGAGCACGCTGTTGCGCGTTCTCCACGAGCGGCGATTCCCAATGGCCGATCTGCGCCTGCTCGCCAGTCCACGCAGCGAAGGCGCTGTGGTGCAGGTTGGGGACGCGTCGCTGACCGTCGGCGCGGTGACCGAGGAAGCGCTTCGCGGCGTTGACATCGCGTTCTTCGCCGCCGGCGCAGGCACGTCGCGCTTGCATGCTCCGGAGGTCGCCGGGAGCGGCGGCGTGGCCGTCGACAAGTCGAGCGCCTTCCGGATGGAGCCGTCGGTCCCGCTGGTGGTGCCCGAAGTCAATCCCGCGACGCTGGCCGGCCATCAGGGCATCGTTGCAAACCCGAATTGCGTGGCCATCCCGCTGACGGTCTCACTCGCGCCGCTGCATCGCGCCTTCGGGCTGCGCCAGGTCACGCTGGCCACGTACCAGGCGGCCAGCGGGGCGGGGCGTGACCTGGTGGCGGAGCTCGCCGCCCAGGAGCACGAGGACGCGGAGGGCCGCGAGCCGCACGCCTCGGTGTACCCACACGTGCTGCACGGCAACGTGGTGCCTGGCGGCTGGAGCATGCAGGGCGAGGACACCGACGAGGAGCTCAAGGTCATCGCCGAAACGCGGCGGGTGCTCGACCTCGCGGAGCTGGCGATCAGCGTGACCACGGTGCGCGTTCCGGTCGCGGTCGGCCATAGCGGCGCGGTGTTCGTGGAATTGGAGCGCGCCGCGTCATCCGACGAAGCCCGCGCAGTGTTGAGTGCGGCGCCCGGGGTCCGGGTCGTCGACGAGCCCGGACAGCAGCGCTACCCGACCCCGCGGTCGGCTGCGGGCACGGACGACGTGCACGTGGGGCGGATCCGCGTCGACCGCGGCCGCCCCAACGGGCTCGCCTTCTTCTTCAGCGTCGACAACCTGCGCAAGGGCGCTGCGACCAACGCCGTGCAGGTTGCCGAGTTGTTGCTGGCTGGTTAGCCGGCGGCCACTCCCGCCGGTGTCTCGGCCCGCGTCAGGACCTCGTATTCCTTGAACTCGCCGAATTTGGCGCCGGGCTGTGCTGCAGCGCTTTGAGTGCGCAAGCCGGCGGCCGGCTCGCGGCTCGCGGCGAGGTTTTCAGCGCTGTCGTACAAGGTCACGCCCACGACCTTGCCTGCGTCGGCGTCGACCAGCCAGAAGCCGCCGACGAAACCAGGGAAGCTCTGAGCCGCGGGCACGACCCGCTCTTTGATCATCTGCTTCGCCTGCTCGACTGAGGCTCGATCGCCCTCGACATTGAGCACCCGCGCATGCGTGGCGCCGCGGTGCACCTTCTGCCCCGTGTCAACCCCAACCTCGAACCCTCCGACCTCCTGAACGGTGGCGCCGATTTCGCTCGCCACACCGGCCCGAAGCTCTGCCGCCTTGGCAGCGCTCGCCTCGAGGTTCTCCTTGGTGTCGAAGAAGGTGAAGGTCAAGGCTTCGCCGCTGGCACGATCGATCAGCCAATACCCGCCGGCGAAGCCGGGGAGCTGCTTGGCTTTGGGTATCAACGAGTTCTCCACCACCTCTTTCGCCTTCTCCGCCTGCTCGGGAGCCGCCTTGGTCACAGTCCGTCGTGCGTACATCGAAGTACCTCCAACCGTCTATTGAGACGAGGGGCTTACCACCCTGACGGTGGCGTCGTCAACTGCGTCCGGGTGGCGCCGAGGCGAGCCTAGAATTCCCCGCGATGCCCGCGACGACGGAGGAGCTGCTCGAGCTGCATACGCGCATCCGGGCCTGCGTGGTGTGCCCCTTGCACATCACCAGAACGCAGGCAGTTCCGGGCTATGGTCCGGTCACCGCACGCATCATGGCGGTGGGGGAGGCGCCTGGCGAGACCGAGGACCGCGAGGGCAGGCCGTTCGTCGGCGCAGCGGGGAAGTTGCTGACGGAGCTGCTCGAGTCGGTGGGTTTGAACCGGCGCGACATCTACATCACCAACGTGCTCAAATGCCGCCCGCCCGGCAACCGGGATCCGGAGCAATCCGAGGTCGAAGCCTGCAGCCACTTCCTCGATGAGCAGATCGAAATGCTGCATCCCGAGGTGATTCTCGTCCTGGGTCGCCACGCACTCACGCGGTTGCTACCCGGAGCCGGAAGTATCACGCGTCTGCACGGAGAGCGCGTGCGACGCGGAGACCGCGTGTATGTGCCGCTGTACCACCCGGCGGCGGCGCTGTACAACGCTAGTTTGCTGAGCACCTTGCGCGACGACATGGCGCGCGTACGCTCGTACTTGGAGGAAGAAGAGACGCGACGAATAGAGGTCCGCGGCACCCCCGTGCCAGTCTTGCCCGAGGCCGCGAACATCGATCAATTGGCGCTCTTTGAGTAGCAGCAGCATGGTCGGCGGCAAGCTCACGCTTGTTGCCTTGGGCGGGCTCGGCGAGATCGGGCGCAACATGCTGGCGATCTCCTGCGCGGACGACATCATCGTTGTCGACTCGGGTCTGATGTTTCCCGAGCAGGAGATGCTCGGGGTCGACCTGGTGATCCCCGATATCAGCTGGTTGGTCGAGCGGGCAGCGCAGGTTCGCGGCATCGTCCTGACGCACGGTCACGAAGACCACATCGGCGCGCTGCCATACATCCTGCCCCGGCTTGACGTTCCCGTGTATGGCACCGCGCTGACGCTCGGCTTCCTGCGCAACAAGCTGCGCGACCATCATCTCGTCGAGTCGACGGAGTTGCACACCGTGCAACCGGGAGACAGCAAGAGCTTCGGCTGCTTCGAGGTCGAGTGGGTGCATACCACGCACTCGATTCCCGACGCGTGTGCCCTCATCATCCGCACTCCGCTCGGTGCGATCGTGCACAGCGGTGACTTCAAAGTGGACACGACGCCCGTCCAGGGCGAGCCGCCCGACCTGGCGCGCCTCGCGCGCCTCGGCGACGAGGGCGTGCTGCTGCTGCTGAGCGACAGCACCAACGCCGAGCACGACGGCACGACACCGAGTGAGCGGTCGGTGGGTGAAGGCCTCAACCCGCTGTTCTCGGGCGCGACCGGGCGAATCCTGATGGCCACGTTCGCATCGAACATCTCCCGGCTGCAGCAGGCGATTGAAGCGTCGGAGGCAAGCGGCCGGAAGGTGTTCATCGTCGGGCGCTCGATGCTCAAGAACGTCCGCGTCGCCGAGGAATTGGGGTATTTGCACGCTCCGTCGTCGCTGTTCGTGTCGCCCAAGGAGCACGAGGCGGTGCCCGACGCGGAGCTGGCCATTCTGTGCACGGGTGCGCAGGGCGAGCCGCTCTCGGCGCTAACGCGCATCGCCGCCGGTGAGCACC
>DATMRA010000158.1:0-9715 GCA_035566535.1 Candidatus Acidiferrales bacterium
GTCGAGGGGACCCTGCAGGTCGAGCTCGGGAGGATCAACGTGGTAGTGGCCACGGTCACCGCGCTCGATTCGGACGGGCACCCGCTGCCATCGAACTCACCACCCGTGGCCGCACCTCCATCGCACGACTTTCGCTAGCCGAAGAACGCCGCGCGTTGCCCCTCGCTTAGCATGGCTGCATGCTCGCCGAGCGCCGCATGAGCGATCGCTTCGAGCGGCTCACCGATCGCCGCCGCATCGCCATCGTGCCTGTGCGCGGCGTGATCGGAGGCGCCGTGCGCACCGACGACCTCTTGCGCACGCTCGGAGCTGCGCGCCGGAACCCGCGCTTCAAGGCCGTGCTGCTGGAGATCGACTCACCCGGCGGCGCCGCAACCGCGTCGGAAATGCTCTACGTCGCGGTCAAGCGCCTCGCCGCAGTCAAGCCGGTCGTCGCGTGGATTCGCGGCACCGGGGCCTCGGGCGCCTACTTCCTCGCCTGCGGCGCCACCCGGATCCTGTCCTTCCCCAGCGCCATCGTCGGCTCCATCGGGGTCATCAGCGTCCGCCCAGTTGCGGTCGATGCGCTGCAGCGGCTGGGAGCGCGAATCAACGTCACCAAAACGGGGCAGTTCAAGGACCTGGGCGCTCCGTGGCGCGAGCCCACGGAGGCCGACGAGGCCAAGGAACGAGAGCTGGTCGACGCCATCTTCCGGCGCTTCGTCAGCGCGGTGCGCATGGCGCGCGGGCTCGACGACAACGGCATCGCTCGCGTGACCACCGGCGAGGTGTGGCTCGGCGGACAGGCGGTGGACCTCAAGCTCGTGGACGGGATATCCGAGCACGAAGAAGCAGCCCTTGAAGTGGTTCAGGATCTCGCCGGGCTACCGCACCACCACACGGTTCGTCTGGGTCAAAGGCGCACGCTGCTGCAGCGCTTCGGCGTTCCCGGGGCCGGCATGGGGCCGCCCAGCGAACGCTGGGTTGCGGAGTTGGAGGGCTGGATGCGCGCGCCGCGCGCGCGGATGTAAGCCGAGTCCCCGGTTAGCCGCTGCGCGAGCGGTTGAGACGTATGAGACCCAACGTCGTCGCCAGCAGGATGACCACCAAGCCCACCACGATCGGCACCACCGGCGGGCCGGTCCCGCCACCGCCGCCGCCACCCGAGCCCTGCTTGGGCACGACCAACGCAAAGTCGCCCAGCCGGGGGGTGGCCGCTTCGAACGTGTCGCCGCAACCCGCAAGCAGAGTCTTCACGTCCGTCCATGTCGTGCCGTCGAGCCGTTCCAACGTCCGCGCCGGGCTCGTCGCCGTTGCGCGGAGCAGGAGCGTGGCGCTGTGCGCCGCGTCCACCGGGTTGAGCTGCTTGGCTGAGGCGGTCACTGCGACGATGCGATACACGTTGCCGTCGATGGATCCGTCCGACGGCTGCGGACCCGGTGGGGATATCGGCGTGATGCTCACAGTGAATGGTTCCGGCGAGACGAAGGTGCCATCGACCAGGAGCAGCTGCGCCTGCGGCGGGGTCTCAGTGGTCACGACCTCGGAAGTCTGGAAGTTCCCGGTAGTGACGGCCCCATACATCGTGCTGGCCGATGTCGGAGCCGGCGACGAGCCCAGCGCGCGATACGGGTCGGCGGCGCAGACCCCGTCATAGACCGGGGGAGATGCCGCCGGAGTCACCCGCCACACAACGGTGAGGAGCACGCCGGCGAGGAGCAGGACGAGGCCGGCGGCTTTCCGGCTCACAGCCATCCTCCGGCCAGGTCCGCGAGCGCGTGTGCCACCGCCGGTGCCGTCCACGATCCGGTCAGGAGCCGCAGGCCGCCGAGCCACAACCCGACCGCGAGGTCGAGGGGCACGGCTCCGACCCCGTACAGCGGGATGTGCATCACCGCGAAGGCAACCGACGTGACGGCGAGCGCCGTCCGGGGCCCGCGCCACTCCTGGAGCGCTCCGAACAGCGCGCCCCGCAGCAGAGCCTCCTCGGCGACGGCAACAGCGACGACCACCGGCGACCACCAGGCGAGCGCTGCGACATTCGCCACGAGCTGCAGGCGCACGCCGGCGCCCAGCCACCAGGCGCCAACCAGGACAACACCTCCGAGCACGCCCGCGGCCACGTGTCGCGGGCGGACCGCCCCTGGCCGCCAGCCCGCTGCTCCGGTGAGCGCGAGGAGCGCCGCCACAAACAGCAGCGCTGCCGGCGTGGACGCGGCCACGCGGCCGCCTCCGGCCGCCGCCCTCAAGCCCACCGCCCCGGCGAGGCCGACAAGGAGGAGAGCGGAGCGCAACGTTGAATGCGCCGCGTGCGCTCCGAGATAGCCTCGACTGGACACGGGGTGCAATTCTTGCGGCGACCGCGGTCGCGACGGTGTGGTCAGCTGGTGCCGGGCGCTGAGCGGGCCATCTGAGGCTCAGGGCGTATGGGCATTTCGACCTTGGCCGCCGCCAGAACGGGTACCAGCTCGGCCACCGCGCGGGTGGCGGTCTCGAGTGCGGTGGCGTCGAAGCCGCGGGTGGCATACCGCTCACAGACCACCACCGCCACGACCGTGGCCAGCCCCCCACGACGGTCGACCACCGGCAGGATCATCCGCGACGCCACCTCGATGTTGGTGCGACGCTGGACCCGGTGCGAGGCTGCCTCCGTAATCACGATCGGGTGGCGGCGGCTGATGGCGTACACGAGCAGCCCCGGAGGCAGAGCAGCAGATGCGTCGGCACGAGGGGGCAGGACATAGGCGCGGTCCGCGCCCACGTCCGCGGCCAGGCGGGCAAGGCTGGCCTGGACACCCTGGTCGACCGCCACGCTGGCCCACACCGACGGACGGCGCGCGACCACTGCCCGATTGACCAGGCCGTTCACCGCCATCGCCACCACAGCAGCCACGGCTCCCGCGGCGAGCACGACTAGGTGCACGCCCTCGACCAGCAGCGCGAAGACGCCGAACATGATCGCGCCGGATATGAGCGCCCAGTCGAGGTAGCGACGCAGCCCAGCTCCGCCGCCGCGCCGCTGATCGGCATACGTCCAGACCCAATTGAGCAGCCCGTTCCACCCGACGCTCACGGCGAATGCGGGCACGAAGGCGACCAGCGGATGCAGGCCGGCCGGGCCGGCCAGCGCCCACAGCAGCGGCAGGAACACGGCAAGGCCGCTGAACCCGACCAGCGCGAACTTCCAGCGTCGCGCCGAGCCCGGGACGTCCATGAAGAGGGAGAGCAGGTGCCCGAGGTAGAGAAGCCCTTGGCCCATGCTCGCCTTGCTGGCACCGGCGCCGCGCTGCGCCTGCATCAGCGGCACATCGACCACGTGCAGCCCGGGAACGCACACCAGCAGCTCGAGCAGGATCTTGAAGCCGACCGGCCGGAACTCGATACCGTCGATGATCGAGCGGCGGCAGAGAAAGAAGCCCGAGAGCGGGTCCGTGCTCAGCCGGGCCTCGACGAAGAGCAAGCGCGCCGTGGCAGTCGCACCCCGGCTCACGAACCGGCGCACGGCGCCGTCGAGCCCCTCCCGGCTCCCACCCGCGGCGTAGCGGCTGGCGACCACCAGGTCGGCGCCCGCGTCGCCCTCCGCGAGCAGGCGCGGGATCAGCTCGGGCGGGTGCTGGAGATCAGCGTCCATGACGCAGACCCAGCGGCCCCGGGCCATGCGAAGTCCCGCGACCACCGCCGTGCTCAGGCCCCCCTGGCGGTCGTCGCCCTGGCGGAACAGGTACCGGACGGAACCGGTCGCGCGTTCCAGGTCGGCTATCCGGTCCGGGGTCTCGTCGTCACTGTCGTCGACGAAGCAGATCTCGTAGGGGACGCCGTCGAGGGCCGCCCGAAGGCGATCCCCGAGCGGGCCGATGTTCCCTGCCTCGTTTCGCGTGGGGACGACCACGCTCACCACCGGGCTTGGGGACGGCACTTCCCAAGGATACGGTCAATCTCACCGCTGCCCCGCTCCCTTGCGGGCGAGTACGCGCTGCATATACTTCCTCTCGCTGCAGCCAGGGAGGCGGGGTATATGAAGGGGAGCGAGCCCCGGTGCAAGCTTTGACCCCGTTTGAGCGTCTTGAGTCTCGAGGCCATGGGTCGACATTTGCATTCGCGCAGGCGGCAGATGGGGACGCTGAGGGGACGTCCAGCTAGTGGCTAGTCGCGCCCGCAAGGGCCTGGTGACGCTCGGCGATCAGTCCATCCTCTTCGCCGCGGCCGTCCGCGGCATCTTCCGGCGGCCGTTTTACCTGGCCGAGTTCCTGGAGCAGTGCCGCTTCATCCTCGGCGCCTGCTTCGTGCCCCTCCTCCTGACCGGCCTCGGCTGGGGGACGATCGTGGCCCTCGAGGCGGGCAACTTCTTCAAGCTCGCCTCGGCGGAGTGGCGCATCGGCGGTTTCATGGTGCTGGCCAACGTGCGCGAGTTCGCACCGGTGGCCACCGGCCTGATGGTCGCGGCCGTGTGCGGCACCGCGATCACGGCCGACCTGGGCGCCCGGAAGGTCCGTGACGAGCTCGAGGCCCTGGGCGTGATGGGGATCTCGAACATCCTCTTCATCGTCGTGCCTCGTTTCCTGGCGCTGGCTTTCATGACGGCCCTCTACAACATCCCGATGATCGCCTTCACCTGCCTGAGTGGCTATCTGGCGAGCCTCGTGCTGGTCGGCGTGAACAGCGGTGCGTTCATCAGCACGTTCTTCACCCAGGGCACGCTCCAAGACCTGTACGGCGGTGAGATCAAGTGCATCGTCTTCGGCATGCTCATCGCAACCATCTGCTGCTACAAGGGCATCACGGCGCGCGGTGGAGCGGAGGGCGTGGCGCGCGCCGTCCACCAGGCGGTGGTCGCGTGCTTCGTGAGCATCCAGATCTTCGAGTACCTGTACACACCGACGGTGCTGGCGCTGTTCCACACCAACAACGTGTTGCGATAAGCCATGGCTATTGCAACTCCGGTCCGCCCGGCACCTGCGCCAATCGAGAAGCCGCAGCGCGCCCCGGCGCACGGCATCCGCGGACAGGTGGAAACGCTTGGCAAGATCGTCAACTTCGCCAGCGGCGCCATCGCGCACATCCCGCAGTCGACGCGCTACATGCGCGAAGTCTGGTGGTATGCGGCATTCCTCGCCATCGGCTCGACCCCGGTCGCGCTGGTGCTCACCTACTTCACCGGCAGCGAATGCAGCGTCGAGGCGTACTACTCGCTTTCGCAGATCGGCGCCCAGTCACTCGCGGGTGTCTTCAACGCGATCTGCGACACGAGGGAGATCACGCCCCTGTTCTTCGGGTTCGCCATCGGCGCGAAGGTGGGCTGTGGTCTTGTCGCAGAGCTGGGCACCATGCGCGTCAACGAGGAGATCGACGCCCTCGAAGTCATGGGGATTCCCAGCAAGATCTATCTGGTCAGCACGCGCATGCTCGCGTGCTTCATCGTGCTGCCGTTCATGTACCTGCTGTCGCTGGGCATCTCGTACGTGGGCTCGTACGTCGTGCAGATGTACCAGATCCCCGCGGGTACCATCTCGAGCGGCGTCTACGGCGACTACTTCTATCGCTTCATCAACGTCGAGGACCTGCTCTTCTCGATGATCAAGGCGGTGGTGTTCGCCTTCCTCATCGTGTGTGTGGCCGTGTACTACGGGTACAACGTGACGGGGGGAGCGGTGGGGATAGGCAAAGCTGTGGCCAAAACCATGGCCGTCTCCCTGGTGGTGACAGTTGTGGTGAATGCATTACTCACGCAGGTGTTCTGGGGTACCAACCCCAACCTGCCCATTCAGATCTGATTTGAGATGAACGTGTACAGTCGCTCAAGTGAAAACGGGGCAGGTGGGGGAATGAGCCCGAACGGGTCCGACCCGGATTCCGTGGCGCCGCGCGCCCCCGGTGCTCCCGGCGCCAACGAGCCCACGCGGTCGGACGCGACGGCGACGCCCGCCGGCGCGGTGCAGCGGCAAGGGCTGCCTCAGCTCGCGGCCGCAGCGGCGCCCGCGCGTCCGATCCTGCCTCCACCGCTGCCGCCCGGTCTCGCCCACACGACTCCCGCGCCAGCGCAACCCCAGGCCCCGCCACCGGCGCCTCCAGCGCACCCGGCCGGCGCCGACTTCGGCGACCGTCCCGCCTCGCAGTCCGAGTCCACCTGGAACAAGGATCCCGTCATCGAGCTCATGGCCGTGACCAAGTCGTTCGGTTCGCTGCGGGTGCTCGACGGCGTGACCTGCCGCATCCCCAGGGGCGAGATCACGGTGCTGATGGGACCGTCGGGCACGGGTAAGAGCGTGACGCTCCGGCACATCGTCGGTCTGCTTCCGCCCGACCGCGGTGACGTGTTCGTGGACGGCAAGGACGTGCCCAGGCTCAACGAGCGCGAGCTACTGGCCCTCCGCCGAGGCATCGGCATGCTCTTCCAGGACGGCGCGCTGTTCTCGTCGATGAACCTTTTCGACAACGTTGCATTTCCGCTACGCCAGCACACGCACAAGAGCGAAGGTGAGGTGCGCGAAATCGTGATGGAGCATCTGATGGAAGTGGGCCTGGCAGGCGCTGAAAAGCGGATGCCCAATGAGTTGAGCGGTGGCATGCGCAAGCGCGCCGGTTTCGCCCGGGCGCTGGTCATGGAACCGAAGATCCTGCTCTTCGATGAGCCGGACTCGGGTCTCGATCCCGTGCGCACCACGCTGCTCTGCGACCTGATCCGTGAAATCAGCACGAAGTACAACGCAACGTCGGTCGTGGTGAGCCACGACGTGGGTGCCGTGCGCCGCTTTGCGGACAACATCGGCATTCTGTACAAGGGCAAGATGCGCCACTTCGGCACGCAAAAGGAAATCGAGACCTCCGACGACGAGTTCGTGCACCAGTTCTTCAATGCATCGTCGGAAGGCCCGTTGGGAATGGACTGAGAAAGCCAGGAAGACAGAGGAAGGAATGAAGCTCACCAAGTCGCTCGTCGTCGGAGCGACACTCGCGATCCTCCTCATCGGAGGCATCGGCTTCGCCGTTGCGACGCCGAGGCTCACCGGTGCGAGCGCGCACGAGATGAAGATCGTCTTCCCCAGCGCCGACGGCCTGGTGAGTGGCAGTGACGTCCTCGAAGCCGGCTCAAAGATCGGCTACATCAGCGATATCCAGCCCACGCAGAACAACAGCGCGCTCGTGACGATTTCCGTCGCTGATGAGCACTGGCCGCTGCATCAAGGGATCACCGCCTTCATCAGGCCCAAGTCGCTGCTCGGCGAGAAGTACGTGGACCTGCACGACGGCGCTCAGACTGCCGCCGCGTATAACGCCAGCGCCGTGTTGACGGCTGCCAAGAATGCGGATCCGGTCGAGCTCGACCAGTTCATCAACAGCCTGGACGCACCGACGCGTACCGCGATCCGCGTCCTCCTGGATGATCTCGGCGCGGGCATCGCGGGACGCGGGCCCGACCTCAACGCCGCCATCGCAGCTGGCAGGGCCGACCTGGCCAACCTGGCGGTCACGGGCAAGACGCTGAACAACCGCGACCCCGACCTCGACCGAATCCTGCTCGGGCTCGACGGCGTGCTCAGCAGGATCACCACGACCGACCAGCTCACCCAGATGAGCCAGCTCATCACCAACGGCCAGAAGACCCTGAACGACATCGAGGCGGTACGGCAGTCCTTCAGCCGTCAGTTCACCGACGCGAACGTCGCGCTGACCGACCTCAACGTCGCGTTCGACGGCGCTGTCCCCAACCTGAAGGCTGCGCTTGACATCGCACCGACGCTGATCGCCAACCTGCAGCAGGAGACCGGCCTGCTGGCACAGCTCGGGTCAACGGTGACAACCACGTCGAATCCTCGCCCCGATATCTGCACAGGTTCGACCACCTCCAACGTCCCGATCCCCAGCACCCTCTCGCATTGCTCGCCGCTGTGGATGCTCATCAAGGGCTTGGTCCAGGGACCGACTGTATCGGGCGGCGCTCTCGAACTTCCGACAAACATGCCCATCTTCCGCATCTGTCTCACCAACCTCCCCGCGATCGCGCCGATCGGGGCCAGCGGCTCCTGCGACAACGCGAAGGCAGGCTCTACCGCCGCATATAACGGCTACATGAACGGCGACGGCGCGATGTTCGCCGCGTTCCTGGGGACCTGACCGATGCGCAGCCGCTGGAACCTGCCGATCTACATCGTGTATCTCGCCCTCTCGTTGGGTGTCATCGGATTCATCGTGGCCCAGATGGGCCTCACGCCTCCCTGGTCGCACAAGTACGCGATCACGGCGACGTTCTCCGACGCGGCCGACATCCTCAACAACAACGAGGTGTTCATGAACGGCACCAAGGTCGGTCACGTTGGCGCGGTGACGGTGATCAACGGCCAGGCGCAGGTGCAGCTCGTGATGGATGACGCGAACGCGCTCCCGCTGCACCCGGACGCGAGCGCTGAGGTTCGCAAGAAGAACCTGCTCGGTGAGACGTACATCGATGTGCAACGTGGCAGCGGTGCGGGCACGATCAGTGACGGGGGGAACATCCCGGTCAGCCACACGATCCCCATCACAGAGATCGACCAGGTGCTGGCCATCTTCGACCCACAGACGGTGCAGCGCGTGCAGCTGCTGATCAACGGTCTGGGGAGCGCGACCACGAACAACGGCGGCAACATGAACGCGCAGGCGGTGAGCCTCAACAGCCTGCTCACATCGCTGAACGGACCTGCTGTCGAGCTCGGTGTTCGGCAGGGGCAGATCCAGAGCATCGTGCTCGAGCTGCAGCGCTTCTACGCAGTGCTGGCCAATCAGCGTACTCAGGTGCGCGATGAGTTCGGCACCTGGAACCAGGTTATGGGCCAGCTGGCCGCACAGGAATCGAGCATCGGCGGAACGCTGCAGCAGGCAGACACCCTTCTGCAGAACCTGGACACGCTCGTCACCGGCGAGTCCGGGAACATCCGCACCATCCTGACGAGGCTTCCGGCGGCGTTGACCTCCACCAACGGGTTCCTGAACCAGAGCAACCAGATCATCGCCGCCCTCGCACCGTACAGGCAGTACATCAACGATGTCTTCCCGGCGTTGCAGACGTCGTTCAACGACACGGACGCAAACGGGCAGCACTTCTGGTCGGTCTTCTCGGCCACCTGCACGGCTAACGGCGGCCCGATCCCATCTGGGACGTGCAGCCAGTCCAGCAGCCAGACGCAGCCCAGCAGTTACTCCACCGGCTCGGCGGGGAACTTCTGGGGTGTGTACGGAGGTGGCGGCTGATGAAGAAGTCGCGCACCTTCATGAACTTCGTGATCATCGCCGGCTTCACGCTCATCTGCCTTGTGGGCATGGAGTTCCTGGCGGTCAACATCGGGCAGCCGGTGCCGTTCACCTCGCACTACACGGTGAAGGCCGTGTTCAGCGATGCGGACGGCGTGCCGAACTCGGCGGACGTGCGCGTCAGCGGTGTGGACGTGGGCAAGGTTACCGACGTCTCGCACGATAAGTCCTACCCCGGTGAGACCGTGGTCACGATGCAGATCACCGACGCGCACGCGATCCCGCTGTACACCAACGGCTACGCCAAGGTTGTTCCCAAGACACTGCTCGGCGAGAAGTACATCCGGCTGACCGTGGGCGACAGCGCAGCCGCGGAAGCGATTGCCGACGGCGGCTTCCTGCCGCCCGCCCAAACCGGCAAGGACGTCTCCAACGACGAGATCTTCAACGCCTTCGACGCCACCACGCGCGCGCAGCAGCAGGTGGTTCTCTCTGAGCTCGACGCCGCGAC
>DATMRA010000159.1:0-14401 GCA_035566535.1 Candidatus Acidiferrales bacterium
CGTCGTCGTTGAGAAAGTCGAGCACATCGCGGATCGAGTTGGCGTTGTCCAGGTCGAAGAACGTGGTGTTGGTGGTAACCCGGAAGCCGCGCCGCTTGGCTTCACGGATGGCGGCTATCGCCTTGTCGAAGACGCCCTCGCGGCAGACGGATTCGTCGTGACGCTCGCGCAGGCCGTCGATGTGCACCGAGAAAGAGAAGTACGGCGATGGCTCGAAGAGGTGCATCTTCTTCTCCATCAGGATGGCGTTCGTGCAGAGGTACACGAAGCGCTTGCGCTCCACCAGCGCCTTGACGATCTGATCGATCTCTCTGTGCACCAGCGGCTCGCCGCCGGCGATCGACACCATCGGGGCGCCGCACTCTTCGACGGCGTCGATGCACTGCTGCACACTGAGCCGCCGCGCCAGAATGTCATCCGGTTGCTGGATCTTGCCGCATCCCGCGCACGCAAGATTGCACTGGTACAGGGGCTCCAACTGCAGCACCAAAGCGAACTTCTCGTTCTTGTGCATGCGCTGGCGGGCCACATACGCTCCCACCTTCACTGCCTGCCGCAACGGAACCGCCATCTCAGCCTCCTAACTCGCGACCAACTGCCGCTCGTGATCTGCAATGTCTGTTTCTCCGGCAGCCGCACCTTCGAAAGCTGCCAGCGTAAGCGTCGGAAACACATGCCGATACATGTGGTAATTGATGTAGAAGTCACGCGGGAATCCCGTGCCCGTGTACTCGGGTTCCAGCCAGGTCCCGTCGACCTGGTGCTCACGCAGGAAGTCGATCCCGCGCGAGGCAGCCGGATGCGCAGCGTGACCTGCAAGCTGCAATGTGTGCAGCGCCCACGCTGTTTGCGATGCGGTACTCACGCCCACACCGGCAAACGATTCATCCTCGTACGAATGGCAGCTCTCACCCCAACCGCCGTCAGGGTTCTGTCGCTGCACGGTCCATGCAGCCCCGCGCCGCACCATGTCGCTGCCCGTGTTCAACGCGCGCAGCGCACTCACCACGCACCACGTGCCGTAGATGTGGTTGACGCCCCACCGCCCGAACCAGGATCCCCACGCGCGCTGCTCGCGTCGTAGGTAGGCCAGCGCGGGTGCGACGTGCGGATGCTCTGGCGTGTCACCGACAGCGGCGAGCATCTCGACGACGTGCGCCGTCACGTCCTCCGACGGCGGATCGAGCATCGCGCCGAAGTCGGCGAAGGGCAGCTTGTACACCAACTGCCGGGTGTTGTCCTTGTCGAACGCGCCCCACGCGCCGTTGCGGGAACGCATGGCCCGGCACCAACGAACTGCGTCGGCAACCGGCTGGCGCACCAGGTCCGGGTCGCCCGCTTCGAGCAGCGCCAGCACGACGACTGCGGTGTCGTCGATGTCGGGATAGATGTCGTTGTCGAACTCGAACGCCCAACCGCCGCAGTTGTCGAGGGGCGCTTTCACCTGCCAATCCCCACCGCCCATGATCTGCTCTGCGAGCAGCCAGTCAACGGCGCTGCGGAGAGCGGGATGCTGCCGCGGCAGTCCTGCGCGCCGAAGCGCGAGGACCACCCACGCGGTGTCCCACACCGGTGACATGCATGCCTGGAGACGCCAGCCTCCCTCATCGTTCAGCGCAAAGCCGTTGAGGCCGTCGAGCCCGCGGCGCATGATCGGGTGCTCGACAGTCATTCCCTCGAGGTTCAGCGCGATGAGCGAATAGACCCACGGCGGCTGGATTCCCCCCCAGCTTCCGTCAGCCTCCTGACGGTCGCTGATCCACTGCACAAGCCGGTTGCGTGACGCACCGCGGCCGGGTTGCCACGGCGATGCGTCGTAGAGCTTGAGCGCATGATCGAGCCACCAGAAGAAACCCGAACCTGGCACACGGTGCATGCGCTGCTCGGTACCAGGAACCGTCAACTCGGCAACGTCGACCCCGAGCTCGCGCACCGGCCGCCGCGAGATGACGATCAGCAGCGGAGCGATTGTGCCGCGTGCCCAGCACGCGAAGTCGTACAGGTTGAAGGGAAGGAATGTGGGGAAGCGCACGATCTCGGGGGGCATGCTGGGCACGCCGTCCCACGGATAACTGCCGAAGAGCGCCATCCAGATCTTGGTGAACACGCGTGCTTCAACCAAGCCCCCCTGGTCGCGAATGAAGTGCAGCGCACGGCGCATCTCATCGCGTGACGCGTCGACGCCCAGCACCTTCAGGGCGACATACGCTTCGATTGTTGTGCTCAGGTCGCCGGGACCGTCGTGGTACAGCGCCCAGGTACCGTCCTCACGCTGCTCGGTGAGAATGTGATGGATCGCTCCGTCACGGATGCCGGAATGATCGACTCCCAGGAAGCGAAGCAGCAGGACGTGCTCCGCAGTCATGGTCACGTTGGTCTGCAACTCGCCACTCCACCAGCCCGCGGGGTCCTGGCGCTGTAGCAGCCAATCGACGGCGGTGGTGAGTGTCTCAGACGGCACGAGCCAGCTCCTCGACCGCACTGGCGGGTGCATTCGCGTTGCGCTCTGCCCACGACGGCTGCGTGCGCAACAGATGGGCCGTTGCGGCGCGCCCGCTGCGCACTGCCGACTCCATAGTCGCCGGCCAACCGGTGTCGGTCCAGGCTCCTGCGACTGCG
Organism: Candidatus Acidiferrales bacterium; assembly: GCA_035566535.1. Taxonomy (GTDB): domain Bacteria; phylum Chloroflexota; class Dormibacteria; order Aeolococcales; family Aeolococcaceae; genus JAFARE01. The sequence goes on from DATMRA010000159.1 coordinate 2,620, forward strand.
ACATTGCCGACGGCGGTGGCCGGTCCAGGCCTGCGCAAGCCTGGCGTCGGTACGAAGGTTGCGTCGGGGTCGCGAGTTGCTGCTCCACGAATCGGAGCGATGTCGCGCAGCAATGGCAGCACCGCCGCCAGCTCGCGGTGACAACGGTCCACCAGCTCGCGTTCTGGCAGCGAGATCAAGTCCTGCGCCGCGCTGAGACTGCAGCAGAGGTATCCGGGTCCTTTCTCGAACACCCACTGCACCGGCGAGTCAAGCAAGGCTGCGAAACCGGCCTCGTTCAGCAGGCGCGTCCTCGCCGGCAGCGCGTACCAGAGGTGCACGTCGACGATCGGTTGCGTGCGGAACGAGTCGAGCCCGCTCACGCCGAGCTCCTGCTCCGGCCCGAGCATGCCGGCGAGCCGCTGGGGTGGCACCGCGAGCACGAACGCGTCGAAATCAGAGCGCCGTTCTGACTCCGTGTGCAGCCCTGATGCGTGTGCACCCTGGTAGTCGAGGCTCACCACCGCGGTGCGCAGGTGAACGGCGTCAGCGCGTGCGGCTGCTGCCTCCGCGAGCCGTGCCAGCGGCACTGTGGTGTAGCCGATGCGCGCGGCGGCGCGGCTGCTCAGAAATGCCGTGCGGATCACGAACAGCGCGTCGGCCGCGGCGGCCTCCTCGAGCGGAGCGTTGAGCGCCGGCACCAGGAATGGGTCCCAGAATGCGCGCCGGGTTGCGCGCGACTGGTGGTGACGAGTCAGCCACGAGGCCATGTCACCCTGGGGTCCGCGATCGCGCCGCGCAGCAAGCAGCGCTCGTCCGATCTGCACCTTGTCGCGGAGCTTCAGATGCGGGTAGCGCGCGAAAGAGGGCGTCAGATGCAGGGGTGCGGGAAGCATCGACGCCACCAAACGGGCAGGACGTGATCCTCGCGCCAGCATCGAAACCGCGAACCGTGACTGCATGTGCAGTGACCCGCTCATGCCGAGCTGCTCCACAAAGTCGATGAACTCCGTGCAGCAGGCGAGGATGACGTGCTGGCCGTTGTCCACCTCTACGCCGTCGACGGTGAACGACGTCGCCTTGCCACCCGGGATGCGCATGCGTTCGAAGATTTCGACATGAGCGCCGGCCTTCTTCAGTGCCACGGCAGCGCTCAATCCCGCGAGCCCTGCTCCGACGACGGCGACGCGCGCGCTCTCGCCGCTCATACAGCCTGCAACCAGGCGCGGGCCATCACCGCGATCTTGGTGGCTTTCGAGAGTGACGCCCGCCGCTGCAGCGGCAGCAGCGGGTCCGCCTCGATGCGTTCGAGGATTCGACGGTAGATTCCGGCCATGGTCCGCACGCATATGGCCGGCTGCGTCGGGATGAGCTCGGTGACGCGCAGCCCGCTGCGGTGGTGGCCGTGGGCTCGCTCAGCCTGGAACTTGACGAACGCCGGCCACGAGAATGGCGTGTCGCCGCGGAGAATTTCGTCCTCGCTGATGCCGAACCGGGCCAGCTCGTCAAGGGGCAGGTAGATCCTGCCTCGCGCGGCGTCTTCGCGGACGTCGCGCAGGATGTTGATCAGCTGTAGCGAGATCCCCAGATCGTCGGCGCGCTCGAGGGCGCGTGGATCGCGGAAGCCGAAGATGCGAACGCACATGCGGCCGACGACTGAAGCAACCAGGTGACAGTACTCGCGGAGCTCCTCCCACGATGCGTACCGCGTCGTGGTGAGGTCCATCTCCACACCGTCGATGAGCATCTCCAGCTCTGCCGTCGGGATGGAGTAGCGCGCCATCGCATGGGCAAGCACGCTCATGACCGGATCGGTGCTGTCACCTGGACGCGCGTGGTGCAACCGATGGCGATGATGGTCCAGGCGTTCGAGCCGGTTCGTGGATCCATCCAGGTCGGCGTCGTCGTCGACCTGACGGGCGAAGTCATACAGCGCGTAGATGGCAGTCCGTTGCGGCCGGGGCAACGCGATGAAGCCCCAATAGAAATTTGCCGCCTCGCGCCGCGCCATCTGTTCACAGAAGCGCTCCGCTGCGCGCAGGTCGTACGCGACTGCAAGCTCAGGCATGTCGTCCGGTTCGTGACTCAGCGGCGAAGCCCGGGTCCTGCCGCCTCAGGGCACCCTCCCGCCGGTCTCCCCGTAACTCGACCGGCGGGATCCTTCCCTCCGGCGTCACCCGGGCTCCGACGGCGCGCATGGCACGCACGAGAATGCCCAGCCGAGCGGCGCGCGATACGACCGGGCGCGTCTTCGCTGTACGAAAGCCCATTTTCGCGACGGCGTCGAGAATGGCCTCGCCTCCCAGTCTGTACAACGCGAGCTGGAATCGAAGTCGCCCGCGCACCATCGCTTCCAGTTCGCGGCCCGACTCCAACAGTGCGCGGGCGCGTTCGCACATCGACGCCACGGCGCTGACCTCCCCTCTCGCACGAAGATCGGCCTGCAGCAGATAGGTGCGCCGCCGGGCGGAGTCGATGCTGACGTCCTGGGCGAAGTTGGCCAGCTGCAGGCCGATGCACACATCGTCGCTGAGAGCTTGGGCGCGTTCTTCGCGCACACCGAACAGCTGCAGCACGATGCGACCGACCGGCGCGGCCGACAGGCGGCAATAACCAAGCAGCGCCGGCCAGTCCTCGTACTGGGCAGTGGTCTGGTCCTGCAGGTTGGCGTCGATGAGGTCGAGGAAGGGCTGCTCTGGTAGCTGATGCGCGCGCACCGTGGGAGCAAGCGCGACGAGCACGGGATGGGTCACCGGCCGGCCCGCGAACAGCGCTACAACCTGCTCGCGCCACGCGAGGAGACGGTCGGTGGCGACGCGTGCGTCGCCGCTCTCGTCGCCGATGTCATCCGTGGTGCGCGCATACCCGTACACGCGCGTGAGGTCGCGGCGCAGGCGCCGCGGTGCGAGGCGCGACGCTACCGTGAAGTTCTCGTAGTGACGCACCAGCTGGGCGCACTGGCGGTCCGCGTCGCGCAGCCGCATCGCAGCGGGCGACGTCATCGCGTGCCCACGGTGACGCGCTCGAGACGGTTCGTGCCGCGAAGGCGCTCGGTTGATTCCGCGCCCACGCAGAACATGCACAGACGGAGTTCCTCGAGCATGACGTCGATGCTGTCTGCGAGCGCGTGCTCGCCGACCGCGGCACTCCGCAGCAGCGGGCCCGCGACTCCGGCCAGATTCGCGCCGAGCGCAATCGCTTTCGCGATGTCGACGCCGCTGCGCACGCCGCCGCTCGCCACGAGCGTCGCCTGCGGAGCAATTCGGCGTGCCGACGCGATTGCCTGCGCTGTGGGAATCCCCCAGCCGGAGAAGGAAGCGGCCACCTTGGCACGCACGGGGTCGCTCATGCGGTGCCGCTCGACCTCACTCCACGAGGTTCCCCCCGCGCCTGCCACGTCCACCGCGGACACGCCCGCGTTGAGCAGCGCGGCCACGAGGTCGGCACTGATGCCCCAGCCCACTTCCTTGACGATCACCGGAGCGTCCAATTGCGCGCACAGCTCGGCGATGCGAGGGAGCAGGTTGGCGAAGCACGTATCGCCTTCTGGTTGCAACGCCTCCTGGAGCGGATTGAGATGCAGCACGAGTGCGTCGGCGCGCAGCAACCGGATCAGGCGGCGGCAGTCCGCGGCGGTCACGCCGCGGTTCAGCTGCACCGCACCCAGGTTTGCCAGCAGCACAATGTCGGGCGCCACCGGCCGCACGTCGAACGTCGGCAGCACATCGGGTTCTTCAAGCAGCACCCGGCACGATCCGAGGCCCATAGCAAGGCCTCGCTGCTGCGCGGCGGCAGCGAGCCGTTCGTTGATCCGCGCCGCCTGTTCGGTGCCGCCGGTCATGCACGAGATCAGCAGCGGTGCGCCCAGCTCGTGTCCGAGAAATGTCGACGTGAGGTGAACGTCGCGCAGATCGATTTCGGGGAGCGCGCAGTGCACGAAGCGGAGATCGTCGAAGCCTGCGTCGACGCCCTTGGCGGAGACGTCCTCCTCGATATTGATGCGAATGTGATCGGCCTTGCGCGAAACGGTCAGCGGCTCGGCCGCCGCGATCGCTGTGGCTTTACCGGTCGCGTTCGGCGACATGAATGGCCACCTCGGCGAAGTCCTCGAGCGCCGGCCCGGGAAGGCCGCAGCTGTCCAGCATCGCGACGGCGTCGCGCGCCAGAACCACCGGCACGCCGGCCGTCAATGTCGGACCGCCGAGATCCTCGAGCAGTGCCCGCAAACGGAACTCCCCGCCAGGCTTCTTGTCGGTGAATAGCCGGCGCAGCTCGCGACGTCGCGGCGGCGCGGCAACCTCGTAGGCGGCGACCACCGGGTAGGTGAGCTTGCGCCGAGCGAGGTCGCCCGTCCGTCCCTTGCCGGTGACCTCTGGATCCCCCCACGTGCCCAGCCAGTCGTCGCGAATTTGGAATGCCAAGCCGAGCAGCCGGCCGGCCGCGTCGAAGTTGCGCACAACGTCCGGCGAGGCGCCTCCCAGGATCGCCCCAGCGGCCAGGCTGGCCCCGAGCAGGGCACCGGTCTTGGCCGTCGCGAGCTTCAGGTAGGTCGCCTGCGACGCACCTGGCGATCCCTCGAGCCAGAGATCGAGGCATTGCCCTTCGACGACGTCGACCACCGCGGCACTGAGCGCGTGGGCCGCCTGCATCCGGCGATCCGGGTTCGGACCAGCGGCGAGGAGCGTCCGCAATGCCAGCGCCAGCATGCCGTCGCCGGCGTTGATGCCTTGCGCCATGCCCCAGATCGACCAGACCGTGGGGCGGTGCCGCCGCTGCTCGTCGCCGTCCTGGATGTCGTCGTGGATGAGCGTGAAGTTGTGGATCAATTCGACGGCCACCGCGGCGGGGAGCGCACATTCGGGTGGTTCGCCGACCGCCTCGCACGCCCAGAGGCACAGCGCGGGGCGGACGCGCTTACCCGTGTCGGCCATCGCCGGGTCACCCTCCGGGGTGATCCAGCCCATGTGGTAGGCGGACATTCGCCCCAGATGGGTGCGTGCCGGGAGGGCGGCCCGCCGAATGGCTCCTTCGATGAGCGCCGTATGCCGGGTGAGCAGCTCTGGTCGAAGTTCTTGGTCTGCCGGTTCGAGGTCGAGGATCCGCTCCGCCACTGCCTCCCTCGATGCTTATTCCGCAGTAACTATTTCCGCATAGTAACCAACTCCCCAAGGCGGCAGTCAAGAGCCCTCGGCCGGCGCGGGCTACCCGGCGATCAGGGGATGGATCCGGCACCGGGCTCTCGCGGGGCCGGTCTTACGGCTTGCTCGCCAGGAGATATCCGCGAGTTGTGGGTCCTTCAACCGCGGTGTAAGGCCGGCGTTCCAAGGTCATCTCCACCGTCAAACCAGCGCCCGCGCAGGCGCCTGCCACGCGTTCCATCGTCAACAGATGGAAGTCGAGTGACACCGGCACGCCCCACATTTCGTCGCGGTGCAGCACCTCGTCGCCCACGTGGAATGCAAGCAACAGCAACCCATTAGCGCGCAACGCCCGCGCGCACTCCTGCATCGCATCGGGTAACGAACCTGCGGGCAGATGGATGATGGAATAAAACGCGACGATCCCCCCCCAGGTTGCGTCCTCGACGCCGAGGTCGAGGAGCGAGCCCTCGCGGAATGTCATCTCCGGGTTGAGCCGCCGCGCGGTTTCCACCATTCCCGGCGAGATGTCGATCCCCACGGTCTGCACGCCGCGGTCGTGTAGGAACCGTGCGACATGACCAGGGCCGCAGCCGACATCGGCCACGATCGACCCGTGGGGAGCCTCCTCGGCCAGGAGGTGTAGGAGCGCGCGGTCGAGAGGCTTGTGATCGAGCTCCCCGGCAAAGTGCTCGGCATAGCTCGCCGCGATGCGGTCGTAGCTGGTCTTCAGGTCGTCGTATTCGCCGCTCATCTGCGCTGAATCGTGCGCTTTGTGTAACGGCTCGGCGACGGCCGCTGAAGACCGGTAAAAGATCTCCGTTGCGGACGCAGCGTGTGGTCCCGGGGAGGTTGTGTTGCTCCTGACGGGAATTGCAGGAGCTCAATAGCCAACCGTACGAAGGAGTATCCGCTCTGTCCGCAGCGGTCCATTTCACGTCCAAGCCCGGATCCATCACGCGATGGATAGCCCGGCTCCGGCCCACGGATCGGCTGGCCCAAATCCGCTGGCTCTTTCTCCTGTTCTGCCTGGGCAGCGCCGCGGTCCTTGCCGGCGTGCTGGTCGGAGCCGCGACCGCCGGACAGCCAACCGCACTGGCCGTGGCTCTCCTCCTCCCATTGCTGGGGTGCAAGTGGTTCGAGGAGTACCGCGGCCGCAGCTTCCATTTCGGATGGGACGTGTTGGAGGCCGCGGCACTACTGGCGGTAGGGACCGCTGCCGGCAACCCGCTCATCATCCTGCTGCTCATCTACGCACGCCTGTCTCTCGGCGCGTTGACCGCGAGCGTGCGCCGCGCCATGTTCACCACAGGCGCGTATTCCGTCTCCTTTGCCGGCGCGGTCGTCTTCACGTCACCGGACTGGGGCGTCGGAACACAGACGATCCCTTACATCTTTCTCGCGTCAGGGTTCTTCATCGTGTCCCCGGTGATGCATCTCTTCTCAGAATCGCTGCGGCGCCTGGCAGAGGCCACGCATCGCGATCGTGCGCTTCGCGACGCGATGATGCAGCTGGGCGCGGCGGTCACGGTCGATGAGGTGTGCCGCGCGGCTGAGCCTGCCATGCAGCGACTCTTCGCCGATCCGACGGTGCGGGTGAAAATTGCAGAAACAGCCACCGCGGAATCGTTGACTCGAGAACAGCGCGAGCAGTTGCATCGCGCCGGTGTCGAGCTTCGCGGCCCCGCCGTCCCGCTCCTGTGGGGAAATGGCGGGTCGCCGCCTCCGGCGCTGCTCGCAATCGCAATGAGCACCACCGGGTTGGTCGTGATCGGATCCGAGCCTCTGCAGGAGGCCGATCGCCTCGCCGCCGCGATGCTGGTGGAGCACCTCTCAGTTCAGCTTGAGGCAGCGACCCTGCGCGAGATTGGAGAGCGCCGGCGGATCGAAGCCGTGGTTCGCGAAAGCGAAGAGAACTTCCGACATCTGTTCGAGAGGAACCCGCAACCGATGTGGTTGTACGACGCGGAGACGTTTCGAATTCTTGCGGTGAACGACGCGGCCGTCTCAGCCTACGGGTACACGCGGGCTGAGTTTCTCGCCATGCCTGCCGATGCGCTCGACGTCGAGGAGGCCGCGGGCCGCCGTCACCAACTGAAGGACGGGCGGTTGATCGATGTCGAGATCGACAGCAGCACGGTCAGTTTCCAGGAACGTGACGCGGTGCTGCTGCTGGCGCGTGATGTCACCGAGCAGCACGTCCTGCAGCGACGTCTCGAGCACAACGCGCTGCACGACCCTCTCACCGGGCTGCCGAACCAGCTGCTGCTCCGCAATCGAATCCGCCGCGCTCTGGCGCGCACGTCGCGAAGAAAGGGCCGTGTGTCCGCGATGCTCGTCTTCGACCTGGATGGCTTCAAGACGGTGAATGACACGCTCGGGCACGCGCTCGGTGACCGCGTCATTGCGATCGTGGCCGCCCGCCTGGCGAGCGGTATCAAGGGAACCGACACGGCTGCCCGCCTCGGGGGTGACGAGTTCGCGGTCCTGCTCGAGGAGACCGGCGGCGTCGACGACGCCACTGCAGTTGCGCATCGCCTGCTCAATGACGTCAGGCTGCCGATCACGGTGCAGCGACAGACGGTGGTGGTCAGCGCCAGCGTCGGTGTCGCTGTCTCCAACATCGGCAACCGCACGGTCGAGGACCTGCTCGGCGATGCCGACATCGCGATGTCAGTGGCCAAAGGACGCGCGGCCGGCGCGTGCGTTCTGTTCGACCCGGTGTTCCGTACCGCGCTGCTCGACCGCATCAACCTCCAGCGGGAGCTGAGCGAGGCGGTGACACTGAATCAGCTCAGCGTCGTGTATCAGCCCCAGATCGAGCTCGCGACTGGGCGTGTTGTCGCCGTGGAGGCGTTGTGCCGCTGGCAGCACCCCGAGCGGGGCGCCATCTCGCCGGACATATTCATCCCGGCGGCGGAGCAGACAGGGATCATCACCACCATCGACACCTGGGTCCTGCGCACTGCGTGCATGGCGCTCCGGGGCTGGTTCGACGAGGGCCTCCCGCCCATGCGGGTGGCGGTGAACCTCTCAGGCCGCGACCTCGAGAGCGACGACCTGGTGCACACAGTGCGCGAGGCGCTGGCTGAGAGCATGCTGGAGCCCTGGCGGCTCGAACTCGAGCTCACGGAGACAGTTGCGGTGAGCCAGGCGGAAACCGCGATAGCGCGGCTCGAGGAGCTGCGCGCCCTGGGCGTGCGCATCGCGATCGATGACTTCGGAACCGGCTTCTCCATGTTCAGCCGGCTGCGGGAGATGCCCATCGACAGGCTGAAGATCGACCGTTCGTTCGTGACCGACATCAGCCGCGATGACGACGCCCGCACGATTGTTGGTTCGACCGTCGCGATGGGACACGCGCTGGGGCTCGACCTCATTGCCGAGGGCGTGGAGAGCGGCGAAACCGCCGAAATCCTGCGCGCGTTGCACTGCGACGGCGCGCAGGGGTTTCATTTCTCGAGGCCGCTTCCTGCACGTGAACTGGCCGCGTGGCTGCACGCGCACACTACGGCGCCCGCGTTGGAGCGCAGCGCCGTCTAAGCGCCTGGAACGTCTTCGTCGACGAGCTGGATATCCATGGTTTGCCCCTCGGTCAGCGAGACCGTGTGCTGGAGGCTGTGGCCGCCGGGGAGAACGCCGCGCAGCACCCACGTTCCAGCAAAGGGATAGAAGAGGAACCTGCCCGATTCATCGGTGCGCACCTCAGCGGTGAAATCGCCCGATGGCCCGATGAGTCGCACGTAGGCGCCCTCCACCGGGAGGCCGGCACGGAGCACCCGGCCGTGCAATCTCACCGCTCGGAGCCGCTCTTGATGGGAACTCCGACGAGCGAGCCGTACTCGGTCCACGAGCCGTCGCAGTTCTTGGCCTGGGAGAGGCCGAGCAACTCGTGGAGCACCACCCAGGTGTGCGACGACCGCTCACCGATGCGGCAGTAGGCGATTGCCGGACCGTCGGGATTGAGCCCGGCCTGCTCGATGTAGAGCGCGCGCAGTTCCTCTGGGGTACGGAAGGTCCCGTCCTCGTTGGCAGCTCGTGACCATGGGATGTTTGCCGCGCCGGGGACATGGCCAGTCCGCTGCGCCGCCTCCTGAGGCAGGTGCGCCGGCGCCGCCAGCGCTCCCGCGTACTCCTCCGGTGAGCGAACGTCGATCATCGGGGTGCGGCCGGTCTGCGCGATCACCTCATCGCGCGTCGCTCGGATTGCCGCATCGGGATCCTTCGCCCGGTATGTCGTGGACGTGACTGCCGGTGCGTCAGTGGTCAAAGGACGCTGTTCCAGCTCCCACTTCTTGCGCCCGCCGTTCATGAGTTTCACGTTCTCGTGGCCGTAGTACTTCAAATACCAGTAGGCATATGCGGCGAACCAATTGTTGTTGCCGCCGTACAGGATGATCTCGGTGTTCTCGTCGATGCCGCGCGAGCCGAGCAGCTCCTCGAATCCCGCCTTTTCGACCACGTCGCGCGACGTCTTGCTCTGCAGCTCATCGCGCCAGTTGATCGCAACCGCGCCTGGGACGTGTCCCTTTTCATAGGCGGTGGTGTCCTCGTCCACCTCGACCAGATGGAGTTGGGGGTCGCCGAGGCGCGCGGCGACATCGTCGGTGGAAACGAGGATTTCCGGTCGTGCGTAGGGCATGGCAACCTCCGTTGCGGCCTTGCCGATAGATCCGATTGACCGTAGCAGACCGGCATGGGTCCCCCGCGCGACCGACCGAGGTCACGCTGACGCGCTGAGCGCCGAAGCGCTCAGCGCGCCGTGCGCGGCGCTCAGGTCACGCTGACTTCGAGAACCCGCGTGCCCCAGTTGCGCTGGCCGGTCGTGGTCTGGCTCGACTTCGGCGGCATGTACTCGGTGGCCAGCCAGAACTTGTCCGTGACCGGATCCAGCACGGCCCACGAGTAGTCGCCCCAGCGGGTCGCATTGGGGTCATACGGCCCAGTGCCATTGGCAGCGACGATCGGGGCTCCGAACTGGGTACCACCCGTGTTGATCACCGCGTATGCAGCGCTGGGGAAGCGGGTTGCGCTGGTCTCGGTGAAGACCATCGCGGCGCGGCCGCTCGCGTCCGCCTGCAGCGCCGGATAGATCAGATAGTTGCCCTTCTTTGCGACGTAGCCCTGGTTGGCGATGGTCACGGTGCCGATGTGATTGCCGGTCAGGGTTGGCGTCACCTGGAACCACGCGGCGCCGTCGCGCTGGGCAGCGTCTCCCGGGATGGTGATACCGGTGGTGAGCTCGCCCCAGACGTTGCCGGCGATGTACTGCGCCTGCTGCATCCGGTCGTCGCCGCCATCGAGCAAGCTCGTGCTCCCCTTCTGCGCGGCATGGACCGGCAGACCGTAGGTCTCGGAGTTGATCACCGTGGCCGAGAGGATGGGCACGTCACCGGTCGCGACATCCTGTTGATCCGTCATCGCCCAGACGCCGATCCGATTGTCGAATGTGCCGTTGGGGTCGAACGAGTTGAGGAAGTACTCCGCATTCGGCGTACCGGTGCTGAGCGCCGGCTCGATGCTGAGCGCGAGCTGGCCACCGAGGCTGAGGTTGGCGAAGTGCACGAAGTGCACCGGCATGTTGCCTGCGACGAGGTCCGACTTGGAGAACGCGTACAGCTGGCCGCCGTTGAACTGATTGCTGCTGATGGCGAACTCGTCAGTGCTGATGTACACGTTGTACTGATCGATGCCGATACGGGGCTGGTCGCCGAAGCATGGGCAGCCCACCCCGTGGGGATCGGTGGTGTCGATCCTGTACTCGGTCCAGATGTTGGTCGGATCACCCGTGGTGTTCACCGCGATGTCCTGGTGCGAATGCAGGCCGTCGCTGCTGAGAAACAGGATCTCGGCGAACCACGTGTTCGTGGTTGGATCGAAGTGGCAGCGTGGATCGCTGGTGAACTCCTGCCCGCCCTCGTTGAAGATGTCATTGACGTTGAACGGCCCTTCAATGGCGCTGCCGTTGGTGTGATAGATCTTGTAAGCCGAATTGACGGGCTCGAGGACGAACCCGTTGCCTTCGCACAGCCCTTGGTCGGGCGGCTCGAACTTGGCGTTGAAGTTGGTGAGCTGGCTGTCGAGGCTGCTCACGCCGTTGAAGTTGGCCAGCAGCGACGCCTTGGAGCTTGCAGGGGCAGCGACTGCGGCCTGGGCCCGCGCGCCGAGCGCTCCGGATGTGTGCAGCGAACGCGCGCCACGCGGCCGCGTGCTGGCCGCACCAGAGGTCGAACTGCTGTGCGCGGCCGTGGCCCGGACGGGCGATACCACGCCCTGGTCCTTCGCGCTGTAGTACGTCACGGTCGGGGCCGCGGCCTGGGCGACACCCGAGGGCGCGAACGCGATCAAGCCTCCTGACGCGACGGCGACCGCCGACGCAAACAATCGAAGTCTCATGGTCGACATGAGCACAGACCTCCTCAATCCGCCCCGCCGAATGCCCCGGTGGCCGATGAGGGCCCGGGAAGTGAAGGCATCTTAGGCAAGTGATCCCACGAACCGCAACAAACGGAGCAGTCGGACGAGACTGGTCGACCCGGAGCGAACGTCGTCTAGGGGTTGGCGGCGGCGGGCAGATCGACGTGGATCGCGGTGCCTTGGCCGGGCGAACTCTCGGCCGAGACCCGGCCGCCGTGCGCCTCGATGACATCGCGGACGATCGCGAG
>DATMRA010000160.1:0-2570 GCA_035566535.1 Candidatus Acidiferrales bacterium
GGCGTCGAAGGCGAGATCTACATCAACTACGACCGCTGCACCAACTGCCGCATCTGCGAAGACCACTGCCCGGTCAACTGCATCACGTTCGAGCGGGTGCGGTTCATCGACGACACGATGCGTGTCACGGAGCGGCCCGGCCTCAAGGTTGAGCTCCCCCTCGCCGTCGCACACGCCTGAGAGCTTCCACACTCTGGAAGACGAACGCGTGATGCGCGCGGCATTGCAGCTGGCCCGCGCTGCCGGGAGCCGCGGCGAAGTTCCCGTGGGAGCGCTCGCGATTCGCGACGGCACGGTGCTCGCGGCAGCGTCAAATCGCATGGAGCGCAGCGGCGATGCCACGGCGCACGCGGAGATGCTCGTGCTGCGCCGCGCGGCGCGCCGGCTGGGCGGCTGGCGGCTCGACGGCGTCACGCTCGTGGTCACGCTGGAGCCGTGCCCCATGTGCGCCGGCGCGATGGTGCAGGCGCGCGTCAGGCGGTGCGTCTACGGCGCGCGCGATCCCAAGAAGGGCGCGGACGGCAGCGCCTACGACGTGCTGCGCAACCCTCGCAACAACCACCGCATCGAGGTGCGGCCCGAGGTGCTGGGGGTCGAGTGCGGCGCGCTCCTCAGCGCGTTCTTTCAGAAGAGGCGCGCCCAACTCTCCGGCTAGGGGCCGGCGTGGACCACCTCGCCGCTGGCGAGCACCACGCCATCCTCGCACTCCGCTTCGACGCGGCCACTCTGGAACTGCTGCTCGTAGAGCTGCGCGTACAGCCCGCCCTTGGCCACGAGCTCCAGGTGGGTCCCCCGCTCGATGAGCCGGCCGCGATCGATCACGAAGATCACATCGGCAGCGAGGATGGTCGAAAGGCGATGCGCGATGGCGATGGTGGTGCGCCCTGACATCAATGGCTGCAGCGCCGCCTGCACGAGGCGTTCGCTCGTGGTGTCGAGCGCAGACGTGGCTTCGTCGAGGATCAGCACCCGGGGCGCCTTGAGCACCACACGCGCGATCGCCAGCCGCTGCTTCTCTCCGCCGGACATGCGGTAGCCGCGCTCGCCCACCAGGGTGTCGTATCCCTGCTCGAGGTCGACGATGCGATCGTGGATGAACGCCGCCCGCGCCGCCGCTTCGAGCTCCTCCTGGGTCGCGTCCGGTTTCGCGTACAGCAGGTTGCGCCGGACCGACGCGTGGAAGAGATACGTCTCCTGCGTGACCATGCTGATGACCCCGGCGAGCGAATCGAGACGCACGTCGCGCACGTCGATGTCGTCGATGAGCACGCGGCCGCGCGTCACGTCATACAGCCGCGGGATGAGATAGGAGATCGTTGTCTTGCCCGCGCCGCTGGGGCCGACGATCGCGGCCAGCTGACCGGGCTTGACCTCGAACGAGACGTCGTCGAGCGCCCACGGACGCGGCGCCTCGTTGGGGACAGCGTCGCCGCTGCCGTTGCTCCCCGCTGAGGCCCGGTGTTCCGTGCCCTCCGGCGAGCCGTCGCCGCCTGGGTCGGCCGGGATCGGGCCGAATGCTTCCCGGTCGTAGCGGAATGACACGTGGTCGAACTTGACGTCGCCGCGCGCGGACGCCGGATCGAGGACGATTGCATCCGGCTTGTCCGTCAGGTCATGGGGCATGCGCAGGTAATCGAAGATGCGCTCGAACAGTGCCAGCGATGCCTGGATCTCGACGCTGACCTGCAGCAGGCTGCCGATGGGGAAGAAGAGGCGGCTCTGCAGCGTGGTGAAGGCCACGATCGTGCCGGCGGTGATGCCCGAGTTGTTGGTATGGCCGATCACAACGCCGGCGATGAGATACACCAGAGCTGGTGCGCTGCTGAAGAACGCGCCGATGACGGCGAAGAGCACGCGCCCCACCATCTCCTGGCGGATGGCTAGGTTGGCCAGACGGCGGTTCTCCTGACGGAAGCGCGCGATCTCCTCGTGGCGCCGGCCGAACACTTTGCTGAGCAGGATGCCCGACACGGAGAGCGTCTCCTGGGTGATGGCGCTCATCTCCGCTTTGGACTCCTGCGCCTGCGTCGTGATGCGCCGGCGCTGCCGCCCGGCGCGGTACGTGTACAGCACGAAGAGCGGTGTGATGAACAATGACAGCGCGGTCAACTGCCACGACAGCACGAGCATCGCGACGATCGTGCTGATCAGGATGACGATGTTGGACAGCAGCGACGACGCTGTATCCGTCACCACCGACTGGATGCTGCCGACGTCGTTGGTGAGCCGAGACTGGATCTCGCCGGTTCGGGTGCCCGTGAAGAAGCGCAGCGACATGCCTTGCAGGTGCGTATAGAGCCGGTTGCGCAAGTCCTCCATGACGCGCTGACCGACCCGGTTGGTGAGGTACGTCTGCAGGATGCCCACGGCTCCGGTGAACACGGGGATTGCGACCATCACCGAAACCAGCACGTAGAGCCTCGGCAGGTCCGGCGGGCACCGGCCGCCGCACGGGAACAGCGCCGTGTCGAAGACAACCTTGATCAGCAGTGGGTTCGCCACGCCGAGCCCGGCGGTGGCGAGCACGAGGACAACAATCCCGCTCACCGCGACGCGATAGGGGCGGAAGA
>DATMRA010000161.1:0-9503 GCA_035566535.1 Candidatus Acidiferrales bacterium
AGTCGAACATTTGCGGCCGCGGACCCCACACGGGAAACCCGGCGCCGGCGCCGAGCAACAGCGCCGCACCGGCGACGACAGGCGCGTACGTGCGCTGGCGGATGCGCGCGAAGACCGCGAGGAAACCGGCCCAGACGGCCGCCCCGAAGAAGATGCTCACGGCGAGCAATCCGCCAATGCGAGTCAGCACGTAGTAGAGGAGTTGCGAGAGATATTCGTGATCGGTCCAGGGGGCGCCGGCAATCGTGTACGTGTAGAGGTCGTGGCGCGCGAACGCGCCGTTGTCGACCATCCATTGGCCAGTCCGGAAGTGCCACCAGTAGTCGGGATCACCGACCCGACGAACGATGAGCGGCAGCATCGCCGCCAGACCGATGAACGGCAGCGTCCACCATGGGTTGCGCACCGCCGCTTGCAGAGCAGCGCTCCGCATACCCGCGCGGCCGTCGCCGCCCGCATGCAAACCGGGCTGCGGGTCCGCAGCCGCGGTCACTGCCTGGCTGTCTCCGTATGCACGAGCTGGACGAGCCCGCGCAGTTGATCGCTCGGTGTCGCGGCCAGCACGCCGTGTCCCAGGTTGAAGATGTGACCGGGCCGCCCGCCCGCTCGGAGCAACACACGTCGCGCTTCAGCAGCGACGACCTCGAACGGCCCGAGCAGCGCGGCGGGCTCCAGGTTGCCCTGGATACCCAGTGAGAAGCCGATCCGCTGCCACGCCTCGTCGAGCGGAGTGCGCCAGTCGACGCTGATGATGTCGCTCCCGGCTGCCGCCATCGTCTCCAGAAGATGAGACGTGGTCGTCCCGAAATGGATGGTCGGGATCCCCGTATCCTTCAACGCGGCGAATATGCGCGTGCTGTACGGCAGCACGTGCTCGGCGTACGCGTCGCGGCTGAGGGTGCCGATCCACGAGTCGAAGAGCTGCACCACCTGCACGCCGGCGTCGATCTGAGCGCGCAGGTACGCGATCGTGACCTCGGTGAGCTTTTCCATCAGACGGTGCCAGAGGATGCTGTCGCCGTAGATGAGGCCCTTCGTGTGCATGAAGTCCTTGGTGGGCCGCCCTTCGAGCATGTATGACGCGACCGTGAACGGGCCCCCGGCGAACCCGATCACACCGGTGCGTCCGTCGAGCTCGTGGCGAACGATCCGGATGGCCTCGAACAGGTCGGGGGTGGACTCCTCAGGAGGCGTGATGCGCAGCGCTGCGATGTCGTCCTCGGTGCGGATGGGCGTGTGGATGATGGGCCCGATCCCGGGGTCGATGGAGAAGGGGACACCCATCCCGACCAGCGGCAGCATGATGTCCGCGTAGAGAACCGCGGCATCGACGCCCAGCTCCTCGACGGGCATGAGCGTGATCCGGGCGCATAGCTCAGGGGTGCGCGTCAGGGTGAGGATGTCGTAGCGCTCCCGCAGCTCCCGGTACCCCGCCAGGGATCGGCCGGCCTGGCGCATGAACCAGACAGGCGTGCGATCTGCCGGTTCGTGGCGAGCCGCCGCGAGGAACCGTTGGGCGCCCGTCATGGGCGGAACGGTGATCGAGGCCATTTCGGGGAGCCTAGCCGAACGCTCCCGCGAACCGGTGCCAAATCTGGCCGTTTGTGGCCTATGCTCCGCGCTCTCAGTCCAGCCGGTCAGAGGGCCAGCGATGAAGACGGCGAGATCGAAGCTCCTGCTGGCGATGGCTGGTGGCGCCGCCGTGGTGTACGCGGCCATCGGGGTGCCGACGAGTAGCGGCGCCGGCATCTACACGTCAGCGGCGCATCTGGCCACCACCCACAAGCTGGCGTCAGTGACGCCGAATCCGACCAACAGCTTGGACTGCAACGGCTACAGCAAGCTCTACAAACCCGTGAAGCCCGGGCTCAAGGCCCTGTGCGCCGACCCCAGGGCGATCGACAACGGCAGCTACTACTCGCGCTCCCGGAGCACCGGACGGTTCTACGACAACGGCCACTACGTCGGCCACGACGAGCCATCGGTGAAGTTCATCTCCAGTGCGTCGGGGAGCGGAAACACCCAGACCTATTTCATGCAACTGCCCAACGACCCAACCGCGCAGCCCACCACATCGCCCACCGGCACCACCACCAGCAACCAGGGCGAGCTCACGCCCGCGTTCTGGTTCGGACTCCCGCTCTGCGATAGCAATTCCTGGCCCACTGCCGCAGGTACCAGGAGTGACGGTGCGGGTGGGTTCCACAACTGCACCCCCGACAGCGACGCCAACGCCCCTAACCCGGGTAATCCCGGAAATACCGGCGGCGGATCGGCCGTTATGGAATTGCAGTTCTATCCACCGGGCTATGGACCCTCATTCGACGGCATCAGCTGCGACCCCACCAAGTACTGCGCTGCGATCAACATCGACAGCTTCGAGGCCACGTGCAGTGCCAGCACCTGCAGTGCGAACCCGAATTGCGCTGAACCTGTCAACTACGCATTCCTCACGTTGGACGGTGTGCCGACGGGGCCGCCCAGCCCGCAGCTGAACGCGTATTCGACGTTCAGTGCCAACACCGACACCTTGAAGATGAGCCAGAGTGACTCCGTTCGCGTGACTATCTTCGACACAGCGCACGGGATCGAGACCAAGGTCGATGACCTGACCACCGGCACGGCAGGCTTCATGATCGCCAGCGCATCGAACGGCTTCATGCAGACGGACCCGAACACCTGCAACGGCAACCCCTACGACTTTCATGCGGAATACAACACCGCCGCGCAGGGCAACCTCGTGCCCTGGACGGCGCTCGAGTTTGGCGTTCTCATAAGCAACGAGACAGGCCATTTCGAGCCGTGCTCGGCCGGTCTGTCCAATCAACGGCCGTTCACTGCGACGTTCTCGCCATCCGGCGACACATTCGCAGACAACAGCGCCTTTCAGACGTGCTCCGGGACCTTCGAGACCCAGGGAGGTGCCGCGACCTCCGAGTTCTGCAATACAAACACGTTCGTCTGTAGCGGGAACACGGAAGGCAACGTTCCTTGCAGCCAAGTGACCAACCACTGCGAAGCGTCTGACTATCCGTGCTTCCAAGCCGGCTCGCGCACCGTCACGGTGAATGGTGTTAACCAGACGTGGACCTGGCCGGTGACCGGCTGCATCGCCAATGTGGATCAGAACGGTGACCTCGATTTCGACGGCAGCTCCTACATCGCCGATTGGGCTGATGGCACAGCAAACCACCCGACCAGCCTGAAGTTCTTAGGGCCCTTTGATGCGTCAGGCAACACCTATACGAGCACACAGTTCGAAACCAACGCGCCCGCGTCGGAGGAACACTGCAATTTCAGTACTTTCAGCGGATGCGTCGTGCCTCCGCCGGGTCCGAACGCTTTTTACCCCTTCTGGTCGCTCGAGAACACGCAGGGGCTTTCCGGAGTGAGCCCGTCTGTTGTGGGCGCATGCGTCTGGAACTTCGGCAACACCAGCGCGGGCGTGACGATGAACAGTTTCGGGGGTGACGCACAGTACGGCACGCAGTCGGGCTTCTTTCCCGGCACGATGATCAGCAGCCCTGCGGCGAACCCTGCGGTGAACCTGCCATGCCCCACGTTGAATGAGAGCCAGACTGCGCCGGCGCCTCCCGTGATCTCCAGCGTCTCGCCGAGCAACGGTCTCTTCTCGGCGAGCACCAAGGTCACCGTTGCAGGATCGAACTTCTCGGGCACCGTCCCAACCGCGTACACCGTGCAGAGCGTGCGGGTAGGTTCGACGTCCTTCAGTACGATTTGCAGCAATCCGGCGACTCCGACGGTGAAGCCCTGCTTCACCGTCAATAGCCCGACGCAGCTCACCGTGTGGGTGCCAACAGCCTCTCCGGGAACCGTCGACATCACGGCGACCAATCCCGGGGGCACGAGCGCCACCAGCGCCGCAGATCGGTTCACGTATCTGCCGTTCACGCAGCTCTATGTGATGGACGCGTACGGGGCGCTGCACTCCGTCCCAGCGTCCGGTTCACTGCCCGCGCAGTGGAACTTCAAGATCGGTCGCGCGGTCGTGTTGCTGCCCAACGGCACGGGCGGCTATGTGCTCGACGGGTGGGGCGGAATCCATCCATTCGGTGCCGCGCTCGGCACGCATGGCGGCATGTACTGGCGCGGCTGGGATATCGCTCGCGGCATCGTGCTGGTGCCTGATGGCCTGGGCGGCGCCTCCGGTGGGTACGTGCTCGATGGATGGGGCGGCATGCATCCGTTTGGCGTCGGCAATAGCGCGCCGCCGCCGTCAATCACCGTGGGGCCGTTCTGGAATGGCTGGGACATAGCCCGCGGAGTCGTGATCAATAGCGCGGGAACGGGGGGGTATATCCTCGACGGCTGGGGTGGCATCCATCCCTACGCAGCTTCAGGAGCCCCGATTCCGGGGAATCCCACGGTGTTCGGCTACTGGTCGGGATGGGACATCGCGCGCTCCATTACCCTTGGACCTGATGGAGCCGACGGATATGTCCTGGATGGATGGGGTGGCATCCATCCGTATGGGATCGATTCGGGGCACGCGCCACCTGCGCCGGCCACCTTCACGTATTGGCGAGGTTGGGACATCGCTCGGTCTGTTGTCGTGCAGCCAGGACAGATCTCTCAGGGCTGGACGCTCGACGGCTGGGGCGGCGTCCACGGATTCGGCGGCGCGCCGAGTTGGGACACTGGGGCGTCGACCCCCGGACAGGACATCAACCGCGCACTCGCGGTTCATTGACGGTGTGACATGAACTCCACGATGCAGGACGTACCGCTGACGATCACGTCGCTGCTGCGGCGCGGCGGGACCATGTTCCCCGACAGCGAGGTGGTGACCTTCGAGGGCGAGCACTCGAGACACACGAAGTTCCCTGATGTGGCGGCACGCGTTCCCCGCCTGGCGGCCGCCCTGAAAGACCTCGGCGTGAAAGCCGACGACCGCGTCGGCACGCTCTGTTGGAATCACCAGGAGCACCTCGAGGCGTACTTCGCCATCCCGTGCATGGGCGCGGTGCTGCACACGCTGAACCTCCGCCTGCCACCGGCGCAACTGGCGCATATCATCAATCACGCTGAGGATCGCGTGATCATCGTGGACGCGTCGCTCGCGCCCTTGCTGGCCGCGGTGCGTCCGCATCTGACAACTGTCGAACACATCATCGTCGTCGGCGACGGCGACACGTCCGCACTCGGAGCGACGCACAGCTATGAGCAATTGCTGAACGCGGCGTCCGACTCATTCGAGTGGCCCGACATCGACGAGCGCAGCGCGGCGGCCATGTGCTACACGACCGGCACGACCGGCGACCCCAAGGGCGTCGTGTACAGCCATCGTTCGATATATCTCCACTCCTTCGCCGTCTGGGCATCGTTCCGGCTCGATGACAAGGAGCGCGTGCTGAGCATCGTCCCTATGTTTCACGTCCTTGCGTGGGGCGTCCCATTCGCCACATGGATGGTTGGCAGTGATCTGCTCCTGCCGAGCCGGTTCCTGCAGCCGGAGTTTGTGTGCAAGTTCATCGAGACCGAGCGCCCCACCTTCACCGGCGGCGTGCCCACGATCTTCACCGGCATGCTCGCGTATGTTCAGGCCAACGGCAGCGACGTCTCGTCGCTCAAACGAGCGATTGGCGGCGGTTCGGCGGTTCCGGCGGCGCTCATCACGGCGTTCCGCGAGAAGCTGGGGATCGAGCTCATCCAGGCCTGGGGAATGACCGAGACCAGCCCCATCGGCACGATCGCGCTGCCGCCCAAGGGCACGCCTCCGGATAGGGAGATGGTGTATCGCTCGAAGACCGGTCGAGCAGTGCCCGGCGTGGAGTTGAGGATCGTCGACGACAGTGGCGCAGAGGTGGCGCACGACGGGGTGGCCGTCGGCGAGATCGAGGTGCGCGGGCCGTGGATCACCGGGTCCTACTACAAAGCGGATGCGCCCGAAAAGTTCCACGACGGCTGGCTGCGCACCGGCGACGTGGGCAACATCGACGCCAAGGGCTACGTGCAGATCACCGACCGCTCCAAAGACGTGATCAAGTCGGGCGGCGAATGGATCTCGTCCGTCGAGCTGGAGAACCTGCTCGTCGGCCATCCGTCGGTGGCGGATGCAGCGGTGGTCGGTGTGCCCGACGAAAAATGGCAGGAGCGGCCGCTGGCTGCGGTGGTGCTCAAAGACGGTGAGGCTGTAACTCCCGACGAGCTGCGCGCGTTTCTGCAAGATAAGGTGGCGCGCTGGTGGCTTCCCGAGCGCTGGGCGTTCGTTGTCGAGTTGCCCAAGACCAGCGTCGGCAAGCAGGACAAGAAATTGCTGCGTGCGATGTACGCCGACGGCAAGATCGACGTGGTGGAGATCGCCACAGCCTCGAGGAGCTGATCACGACCACCGTCCGCTCCATCCCCGCTGAGGAGAATCTGTTCGAGCGGAGCGCGACCACCCTCGCCGCAAGTGTGCGCGATGGTGCCGTGCGAGCGGCAAGCGTGGTCGAAGCGCATCTGCAACGGATCGCAGAGATGAATCCACGCCTCGGCGCGTTGTCCGCAGTGCGTCACGCGGAAGCGCTTCGCGAGGCGGATGCACTGCAGCACCGCGACGACCTCGCCGCGCTGCCGCTTGCGGGTGTGCCGGTGGTGGTGAAGGAGAACGTCGACGTCGCCGGCCTGCCGACCCTGCACGGCTCGGCCGCGACGTCGCGCACGCCGGCTGGTGTGGACGATCTCTTGGTCGGCCGGCTGCGTGCTGCCGGCGCGATCGTCATTGCCAAGTCGCACATGCCCGAACTGGCGATCTGGCCGGTGACCGAGAGCGCCATCTGCAATACACGTAACCCATACGACGTGACGCGCACACCTGGTGGTTCAAGCGGCGGGAGTGCGGCTGCGGTGGCGGCGCGGATGGCGACACTGGCCATCGGCAGCGACGGCGGCGGATCGGTACGCATTCCCGCAGCCTGCTGCGGCATCGTCGGCGTGAAGACAACGCCAGGCTTGGTGCCGCTGCCGGGTGGCGCCGCGTCCCACTGGTATGGGCTCAGTGTGGTCGGACCACTTGCCCGCTGCGTCGACGATGCGGCGCTCATGCTCGATGTCATGGCGGGCACGGTTAAGTACCGCGACCCGCAGCCGCCGGCAGAGACGTTGCAGGTCAGCGTGTCCTGGCGACATCCGTTGCTGGGTGCACGGGTGGACGAGGAGACCCGTGTCGCAGTGCAGACGGTGGCCGACACGCTGCGCAATGCCGGCCACGAGGTCACCGCAGCCGATCCACCGTATCCGCCTGTTCCAACAGCGTTTCTGCGCTCTTGGCTGGCCGGAATCGCAGAAGACGCGGACACGCTCGGGTTGGACGTCACCAAGGTGGAGCCGCGCACGCGGGGGCTCATCGCTGGCGGGCGCTGGGTGCGCCGGCGCCGGCTCGATCGTCAGGCACGGGACTCGCAAGCCGCCCGTCGGCTCACGAGTTGGATCAGCGTGCGTGACCTGCTCGTTGTGCCGGTGCTCGCGGGCCCTCCGCCCGAGGTCGGCCGCTGGTGGGGCCAGAGCTGGATGCACACGATGTTCAGCGCCGGCAACTGGATGGGTTTCAACCCACCGTGGAATCTCGCCGGGTGCCCCTCCGTCGCGATGCCGGTGACGCTCAGCCGGCTGGGCATGCCGATTGGCGTGCAACTGGTGGGAGCGCCCGGCTCGGAAGCGCGATTGCTCTCCGTGGCAAAGCAACTCGAGGGATCACCGGCGCGTTTCAGCGCGCAGCCATGATCGCAAGTCGGCTACCCGCGCTGAATCGATCCTGTCTGCACCGCCTCGAACGCGCTGCCCGGCACGGTCTTCAGTTGATTGAGGTCGTTGTCGTTCCAGCGCGTGTCGGTTGAGCCGCTGATGTACCAGCTGCTGCCGTTGTCGGCAAGCAGCATGCCGTACTTCTTGAGCGCGGTGAGGATGACCAGCGACTCGCCGTGAAACGGCGACAGGTCGAATGACGCTTTGAGGCGGAGGCGCAAACCCATGGGCGGGTCAGCCGGATTGTTGACGCCGGCCTGGTGCGTGGCCGGATGGATGAATCCGTTCTGGCTCTCGTCGACAGTGAAACGCAGCGCGTGGTTGATGACGCCCGACGCGACTTCGTCGTAGCGGACGAGCCCTGGGAGGATCGGCAGGCCGGCCGCGTCTGCCGACGTCCACGTGTCCGGTCGCAGCGCGTTGCTGCTGAGATCGAACACGGCGCCGGATGCGCATGTCCACCCGCTGCCCTGTTGTTGCGCGCCGAACATCTCGTACAGATGGCAGTTGCCGGAGTCCGCGACAAGCACATGTCGATCGCTCCCCGCTTCAACCGGTGCGTTGAGTGGGACGGGGTACGGACCGGGGTCGCTCTCATTGCCGTATGCGTTGAACGTGATCGGCACGAACGGTTGCGAGCCGGGAACCACGACGTAGGGGATGCCGTAGGAGGGATCCGAGCCGAAGTCGGGGTGCACGAATTGGCGGAATGCGTCGATGCGCGTGATGTACGTGTTGGAGTTCGGGTCCAGCGGCAGGCTGGACACGTCCTGGTTCCACGGGTTGTTCGACGGGAAGACTGCGCATCCACCTAGGTTCGAACCGCCTCCGGGATGGAACACCGTGATGGGGTCAGGAGGGAGCGTGGCCGGAGGGACCGCAGTGCTCGCCGGCGGTGGGGCGGCGGGTGCTGCGAGCGTCGGGCTCGCCGACGGTTGCGGCGTGAACAGCGATAGGGGAGTGTGCGAACGAGCCAGCTGGTGGCCCTCGACAAGCCCCGACTGGTCCGTGGCCTGGGTGGCCGTGCCGCAGGCTGTGGCGCCGAATGCGAGGATGGCGAGGGCGCCGCGAAGCCGGCGTGAGGTCATGGCTCGGCGGCTGATCGGCACCTCCGCATCATCGTCGGCGGAGGTGGTGCCTTCGTGACGGCGCGGTATCGTCCTGCCCATGGTGACCATCGGCGATGCACCACTGCGGATCGAGGACGTGGTCGCGGTTGCGGACGGGGCGCCGGTGGAGCTTTCCGCGGCGGCACGTGATCGGATTCGACGCAGCCGGCAGGTCATTGAAGAGAAGCTGGCGGCAGACGAACCGACATATGGACTCAACCGCGGCGTTGGTCACGACAAGGACCGCAGGATCTCGGGCGACGAAATGACGCAGTTCTCGCTACGCATGCTTCGTTCCCACGAGGGGGGAATCGGTCCACCACTCAGCGCCGACATCGTCCGCGCAGCCATCCTCGCGCGTGTCAGCGGCATCGCCCAAGGTGGTTCCGGTGCCAGTCCGGCGATGCCGGAGACGCTCGTCGCGATGCTCAACGGCGGTGTGACGCCGCTCGTGCCGTCTATCAGCTCCGTCGGCGATGGCGATCTGGGTCAGATGGCGGCGATCGGACTGGTAGCGATCGGCGAGGGGATCGCGACCTACCGCGGAGAACCCATGGCTGGAGCCGACGCGCTGCGAATGGCGGGGATTGCGCCGCTCGCCCTCGGGCCGAAGGACGGCCTCACCCTGATGTCAGCCAACGGCATTTC
>DATMRA010000162.1:0-12433 GCA_035566535.1 Candidatus Acidiferrales bacterium
CCCACCCCGGCAGCTCCGGCGACGCTTCCCGCTGCCAGACCCAGGGCTTTGCGCCGGCTCAGACGCCGAGTTGCCGCGCTCATGCCGGCCCATTTTCGGCGCCGATCCTTAGAGGAAGCGGTGCGGCGCGGACCTTGGGCCCGTTCTCAGCAGGCTCTCAGCCACGGTGGAGCCGACCTCTGCAGTGCCGGAATCGCGCCCGGAGGTTGCGAAGCCGAACATGTGTTCGATACAATACAGGAATGTGTAATGGCGCGAGCACAGAAGACCCGCTGGCGACGCTCGAGGCGGCTGTCGACGGGCTTCGGAACCGCTCGCGAACTGGCTGGACGCCGGAGCAACTCGGCCAGCAGCTGATCCGGATCCGGCACCTCGCCGACCTCATCGAACTCGAGTTCTCCGCGATCGCCGCCGGCTTCGCTGCCACTGAGGAGTACGAACGGCAGGGTTCCGTGAGTCCGGTCGCCTGGATCCGTCACGAGTGCCGGATGTCGGGACGCGCGGCCACGGACGCCGTTTCGGTTGGCGAACAGGCAGATGCTCTCCCCGCCTCGGTGGACGCAGTCACCGAAGGCAGGATCGGGTTCGCCCACCTCGCCTTGCTCGCCGGTTGCGCCGGCGCCATCCGCGACTCGGCGACGGCTGGGGAGTTTGATGAGACGCCGTTGCTCGCACGCGCGCTGGAGCACTCGGTCAGCCGCTTCCGTCACGACTGCGCGCATGCCCGCCACGCGGCGGACGCCCGGGAGTTCCTTCGGCGACAGGTGGACGCGGTGGAGGCGCGGTCGCTCGAGCTGCTGCCCTGCCAGGGCGGGGCCGTCGTGCTGCGGGGCTTCCTGGATGCGGTTGGCGGCGCAACGCTGCGCACCGCCCTCGAACCACTGGCTCGACGGAGCGGCGCTGTCGACGACCGGCATCGCGACCGGCGCCTGGCGGATGCGCTGGTCGAACTGGCGGGACATCACCTCGGGAACGCGTGCGCCACCGGACGTCCCGGTCAGGGCGCCCACCTGCAAGTCACCGCATCGTTGGAAACGCTGCAAGGGCTGGTGGGCGCCTCGGCGGGCGAACTCGGCTTCGCAGGGCCGATCCCGGCTCCGACGGTGCAGCGCCTTGCCTGCGACGCAAGCATCGCCCGCGTGGTGCTCGGACCCGACTCCGCGGTGCTGGACGTGGGGCGCGCTCGGCGGCTGCCATCGGGTGCGACGCGGCGGGCCCTGCAGGTCCGCGATCGGGGCTGCGCGTGGCCACGCTGCGATCGCCCAGCTTCCTGGACTGCGGCACACCACCTGCACCACTGGGCGCATGGCGGCGCGACGGATCTTTCCAACCTCGTGCTGCTCTGCCATCGCCATCACTGGTTGATTC
Organism: Candidatus Acidiferrales bacterium; assembly: GCA_035566535.1. Classification (GTDB taxonomy): domain Bacteria; phylum Chloroflexota; class Dormibacteria; order Aeolococcales; family Aeolococcaceae; genus JAFARE01. The sequence continues at coordinate 1,369 of DATMRA010000162.1, forward strand.
ACGAGGGCGGCTGGCAGCTGGTCCGAGAGCACGACGGCGCTCTCGCCACCATCCCGCCCATTCCCGAATACCGCCGGTCAGCTCGAGCGCCGGATCACTCGGCAGCCGCGTGATGCTGGGATCATCCTGGGATGGCGGATCCGGCCCATCGGGCCCAAGTCGGTAAACTCGACGGCGTCGTAGCGGACGTGACCGCTTACATCAGAGGAGGAACGTGAGTTGCCCACGCCAACAGAGGTCTTCAGCGAGATCGACACCCGGCTCCAGGCCGACCCCTCGAAGTCCAAGGGAGTGAACGCCGTGTACGCGTTCGATCTCTCGGGTGACGACGGCGGCCAGTACCACATCGCTCTCAAGGACGGCACCGCCGACGTCGGCCAGGGTGCGCCGGAGAACCCCAACATCACCATCACGATGAAGTCCGAGGATTTCGTCGACCTTGCACTCGGCAAGCTCGACGGGACCATGGCCTTCATGAGCGGCAAGATCAAAATCAAGGGCGACATGGGGCTCGCAATGAAGCTCCAGTCGGTGCTTCGCTAGCCACATCGCACCTCACCGGTTCCGGTAGGGCTGGGCACCGGCTGGTGCTTATGCTCGCTAGGTGAGCACTCCGCCGGCAGCGTTGCGGCCGGTTCGTTTTGACTATGACGAGGCCAATCGGGCGCTGCTCGTCGAGTGGGCAGATGACGTCACGCATCGCATCCCATTTGACGTGCTGCGCCGGGCCTGTCCGTGTGCTGCGTGCAAAGGCGAGGCAGGGTTTGCCGGGAGGTTTGCCGTGCAGCCGCTGCTCAAGGCCGGGGAGGATGAGCTGGCTGACATGTCGCTGGTCGGGGCCTACGGCCTGAATGTCGTGTGGGCCGACGGCCACAACACGGGCATCTTCACGTTCGCGACGCTGCGCGAGTTGGGCGAACAGGGCGGCGGCGGGTCGAATCGCGCTGTGACACCGAGCGACTAGAGTCGGCGCACATGTCCACCGAAGTGGCCAATCCTCCAGTTCTCGAAGCACGCGATGACAGCGTGCTGACGCTGACACTCAACCGGCCCAACGTCCTCAACGCCATCACTGATGGCTTGCTCGACATCCTCGCGGAGTCGCTGCGGGAAGCCGCCACGGACGACGAGGTTCGCGCCGTGATCGTCACCGGCGCGGGCCGGGCCTTCTGCAGTGGGCAGGACCTGAAGACGGCGGCGGCGGATGGCGACCTGGATATCGGGACGCACCTGCGCGAGCATTACGTTCCGGCGATTCACGCGATGCGCGAACTGGAGAAGCCGGTCGTCGCCGCCGTTAACGGCGTCGCTGCCGGGGCAGGATTCTCGTTGGCGCTGGCGGCGGATCTGCGCATCGCCGCCGAATCGGCATCGTTCGTGCAGGCCTTTGTCCGCATCGGGCTCATCCCGGATGCGAGCAGCACGTACTTCCTGCCGCGGATCATCGGGCCGGCACGCGCGGCTGAGCTGATGATGCTGGGCGATTCCGTGGACTCCGCACGTGCACTCGACATCGGGCTGGTGAACCGCGTCGTCCCGGATGCGGAGCTCGGCTCCGCGGCGCGAGACCTCGCCCTCCGGCTGGCCCGTGGGCCTCGCTCCATCGGGCTAATCAAGCGCGCCCTGAACCGGTCGTTGGTCAACGACCTCGACGCCCAGCTGCGTGTCGAAGAGCAGCTGCAGACCGAGGCGGCATCCAGCGCCGACTTCTACGAGGGTGTCGCCGCGTTTCTGGAGAAGCGACAAGCGCGTTTTAACGGCCGCTGACGACGTTGCAGCGTCCGATAATGGCGGGCATGCCAACCCATACGCCGGTGCTCGTCGTGCCCGGCCTCTGGGCTAACGACTGGACCATGCGTCCGCTGGCACAGATGCTGCGCCGCCGCGGCCACCCCGTGGTTCCTGCCCGGATCGGTATGAACATTGGATGCACCAGCGAGCTGGTCGACCGGTTGGAGCAACGCCTCGAGGCCTCCCTCGCCCACTACGGCCGGCGGGCCGCCATCGTTGGCTGGAGCCGCGGTGGCACGCTCGCCAAGCTGGTCACGATCCGGCGGCCTGACCTGGTGTCGGCGCTGATCACGCTGGGCAGCAACAACGTCAACCCGATGGCCGTGAGCCGCATGGTGGAACTCCAGATCCGCCTGCTCAACCGTCTCAATGCCGCCGGGGTTCGGCAATTGCTGAGTAGCGACTGCGTCAATGGCGAGTGCGCCGACACGATGCGCGCGCTGCTGACCTCTCCCTACCCCTCGCACATCCCGTACACCTCGATCTACAGCAAGAGTGACGGCGTGGTTGACTGGCGCGCGTGCTGCGATCCCGACGCCGAGCTGGTCGAGGTCCGGGCATCGCATTTCCAGCTCGGAGTCGACGCCAGGGTCATGCGCGTGGTCGCCGAGCGATTCGACGTGCTCGAACGCACCGGACAGTCGGCCGCCTCGTAGCGTACCGCGCTTACTGAGCGACCCCTCTGGCGATCCGCCACGACCAGCCGCTGGGGTTGGCCGGATTGGAGATTGGTGCGCTACTGCTGATCCACCACGGGTGGAGGCCACCGTACGCGTCGAGGGTGTAGCCGCCACCAAGGGACGGTGCATAGGTGATCGCTCGCGCGTAGAGGGAAGGCGAGTACCCGGTGATCGAGACGTTCCCAACTGCGCTCCCGAATGCGTGGACTCCTCCCCAGCCGTCGAGCGTGTAACCCGCACCCGAGCCCGTGACAACGATTGCGCGAGCGATGTCCCATCCGAGCCAGTACGCAAAGTTCGACGGTCCCGCGATTGCGGGCGTGCTCTGTTGCCAGAACGGATGGACACCACCCCAGCCGTCGAGGCTGTAGCCGCTCACCACCCCGCCGGAGCATGGATTCAGCGCGATACCCCGGGCAATGTCCCACCCTCGCCAATACGCCGCGCCGGCAACGAAAGGTGCACCGCCGAAGGGATGGACGCCGCCCCACCCGTCAAGCACATACCCGCTGTTGCCCGTGTTGTCACACGGGTTGAGCGCGATGCCACGCGCAATGTCCCACCCTCGCCAGAAGGCCGACACACCGACGAAGGGGGCATCGCCGAAGGGATGGACGCCACCCCATCCGTCGAGCACATACCCGCTGGTGCGGTTGGGGCGCATCACCATGGCGCGACCGATATCCCAGCCGGGCCAGTACGCCGACGTGTTCACGGGCCCAGCACCGCCGTACCCATGAACCCCTCCCCATCCGTCGAGAAGATAGCCACCCGTGAGCGGCGGGGGCGACGATGGCACCGCGAACGCCGCGAGACGGTTCCCATCCCCAACGAAGAGGCGCTCCTGTCCCGCCGCGGGCGTTGTGAAGTGCTGCGTGGTCGCAGGCAGCGAAAGCTGTGCCACCACGGCGCCGTTGGTATCCATTCCGTAGACCGTGGTGCCGCCGAACATCCTCACCGTCCAGAGGAGACCGCCGGCGAATATCGGTGCCGATCCGCCCGAAAGCGTGTACCAGACGCGGTGAAACGCGGTCGATGAGTCGATGTTCACCGCAGCAACACCGTCAGCGCAGGGAACGAATACCTGGGAACCGACCACCGCCAGGCCGCCGAAAGCGGCATCGCTCGTCGCATTGCAGACCTGGGCGCTGAAATTCTCACCGCCGCCCGGATTCGAGTTGTCGGGCAAGCCGGATTGATTGAGCAAGTAGCCCCGGCCGCCCTTGCCGATCGCGAACAAGAGTCCGTTGGGCAGCAGGGATGGACCGACGGAACCGAGGTCCGTGTCACTGGCAGCTAGCGACGCCCAGTTCACCGGCGCGCCCGGCGCAAACCATGATTGCAATCCGAGCGACGGTGAGAACTTGAGGACGCTGTTGCCGAAATCGTAGTTGTTGATGTTCGACGACGAGCCGTTGCCGGTCGAGATGTAGATGTTGCCCGTCGCGTCGACCGCCGGACCCGACGGTGCCCACATGCCACCCTCCGCGCCATTCTGGGTGTCATTCCATTGCGCCCGGGGGACGCCGGTTGCCTCGGCGACGGTCTCGACGTAGCCGTGGTACGGGCCGCAGTCGCCCGCCAGACCGCCCCAGACGATCACGACATTGCCGGCTGACACCGTGAGGCCGCTCCGCTCCTGCTGCACGTTCGTGTCCATGCCCACCGGCGTGACGTCTCGGTTGTATGCGATCGCGCCGTTGGCGGGATTCACCTCTGCCAGGTGGAACCGGTACGTGCCCGCAGGATTCTCGACTTCCGCGAGCACGTACAGCCAGCCGCCGTCGATCACCGGTGTGCCCGTGATACCGAGCGGGTTGATATCACCGCAGGGGAAATTGCTGGTACGGGGCGCGCCCAAGCTCACTGGGCCCCACTGCAGCGTCCCGTCGGCAACGTTGAATGCGTACAGGGAGTTGTTCTCGGTGGCGACGATGACGCTGTTGCCGTCGATGAGAGGCTCGGCAAAGATCGCTCCGTCGAGCGGCGCGGAGTTCCACGCGCTGGTGAGGTTGCGATACGAAGGTTCGCCCGTGTCGTTCCCGCTTCGGCCGGCGTCGAAGTGGTACATCGGCCACAGCGTCGTGGCAGCTGAGACGGCGTTGCCGGCGCCGCCGGCGCCGCCGAAGATGAGCGCAACGATTGGGAGCGCGACCATCCGGGCGACCTTGGACCGCATCGGGACCATTGTCACCGCTTGCCTCGCCTTCCGGGCGGGACCATCAGTCTGTGACACCCTTTCCCAATGGCAGCATTAGGCATCCACGCGCAGGCTGGACTCACGCCTGCGCAGCATCAAGCCGTCGTTGCGCTGAAGGACGACTGTGAAGCCGCGCAACCGATCGACTTGAAGGTGGAGCTCGCGCGGGCTGATACCAGCACCGCAGTCAACACGGTCCTGGCATACGAGGGTGCGCAATTGGTGGGCTATTGCGGCATCGACGCCGGCGCCGAGGCGGAAGTGTGCGGAATGGTCCATCCGGCGCACCGGCGATCCGGCATCGCCAGCCGGATGCTGGGCGAAGCGATAGACGCAGCCGCGGCCGGCGGCCGCGCGAGCATCCTGGTCATCTGCGAAGACGCCGCGCCGATTGCACGTGCGTGGATGCAACGCCGGGGCGCGACCCTGAGCCAATCCGAACATCGCATGCTGCTGGCGCTGAATCGTGACGCGCCGCTTCCTGGTCCGACGGTGACGCTGCGACGAATGGACCCCGGCGAGCGGCCGGCTGTTGCCCGCATCCTCTCGTCTGGCTTCGCTGAAGCGGCGCCGGCGATCGAAGAGCGCCTGGCCCGTTCGGCACTGTCGGCGGACGACGAACCGCTGGTGGCCTTTGCGGGTGGACAGCTGGTCGGCACCACACGCGTCATCCACTTACCGCAGCGATCCATGATCTATGGCTTTGTCATCGACGGTGCGGTGCGCGGCCGGGGTCATGGCGGGGCGATGTTGCGGGCGACGCTCGAGCGGCTCAACGCGCGCGGCGTCACCCAGGTCGGCCTTGAGGTGGATCCGGACAACATCGCGGCCGTCCGTCTGTACACGCGGTTCGGTTTCCGCGTGGTGACGACGTATCGCTATATGCGGTTGCCGACGTGAACAGCAACCGGGAGCGCCTCCGCGCTGCTGAGCCGGCGAGCCAATTCGGTTGCGTCCCCGAACAGCGTCTGAGCCGCGACGATGTTTGCCTCGGCCCCGGATTGCGTGCTCACATGCCGGCCGTCCACGCCGTCGCCGACGCGCCCCGCCGCGCGGTCGTACACAGGTTGACCAGCGGCATTGCGGCCGTCGAACCAGGCCCGTGCTGCAGCGGCGAGAGCGGCGTACTCGGACACGCCCGTGACGTCCGCGAGCCTGGTGAGTGAGTACACGGTCGAGGCGACGTCGTACGGCTGCGTGCGCCGGAGATCGAAGCGCTGCGTGACCACACTGCAGAACACCAGGTCGGCGCTGCGACGGGCGCCGGCGATGAAGTCGGGACGCCCCTGACGCTTGCCGGCATCCGCAAGCACACCCTCCTGGATGTGACCCCACAGGTGTGGTTGTCCTTGTTCGTAGGGTGAATTCATCAGCACATCGCCCTGCCGGCAGCTCATGACCTCGTCGCCCCAGCCGTCCAGCAGATCCGCGAGAGGCCAGGTGGCCTTGCCGTCGAGGAGCGTTAGTGCGGTTTGGATGTGGAGCGCCCGCACGTCGCTCGGCACGTCGACCGCCACCACGATGTGCTCGAGACCACGTCGCAGTGCGGCGTCGATGCGCTCATCGCTGAGAATCGTCGACGCCCGGGCCAGAGCCAGCATTGCGCGCGCCTGCCAGAAGGCACCACCGGCTACCGAGGTCCGTCCGTCCCGGTTGGGGGTGCCCTCCCAATCAACGATGAAGTTCAGCCAGCGGCCATCGCTGTCCTGCATGGCAAGGATGAAGTCCAGCAGGCCTTCGCACCAGCGCAGCGCCCAGGGCAACCCGGTCGCCTCCCAGAGATCGCAGTAGAGCTCGAGCGCCCGCGCGGCGTCGTCCACGCACGCCACGCCTTCGTAGCCGGCTTCCTGGGCGCGTTTGGGTTCATTTGCCGCATCTGCGTACACCGCGACTGCGAGCGCATGCTTTCCGGCGGAGGGTACGGCACGCCCCAGCCGAGCAATCTGTCTCAGCACCGTTGCATTTGGTCAAGAATGTCTCGAACAGAGAAGTCGGCTGCCGCCATGCAGCTGTCGGCTGCGCCATAGTAGACGCGAATGTTCTCTCCAGCCGGATCCAGCGTCACGTGGCCGCAGGCGAACACCGTGTCGTTGAAGAGTCCCGTGCGCTCGTACGGAGTACTTGGTGCGAGGATGGGCTCCGCTGACCGCGCGAGCACGCGGCTCGGGTCATCGCCGTCGAGCAAGATGCCGCCGAGCGCGTACCGGGTGTTGCGATCGACGCCGTGATAGATCTCCAGCCAGCCGTCGGCGACGCGGAACGGAACCGTGCTCGCTCCGGTACGCAGCTCATCCCACATGCGCGGACGGGGAAGTGCGATCGGGCGATGGTCTCCCCAGTGCACGAGGTCGTCGGAAAAAGCAATCCAGACACCGAGCACCCGGCCGAAGGACTGTGGCATTGGACGGGTGAGTGCCACGTAACGACCGCCGACACGCTCCGGGAACAACACAACGTCCTTGTGGTCGGGCAGAAACATGATGCCGTGGCGCTCGAATTGCCTGAAGTCCGTCGTCGTGACCCGGCTCGTGGTGATGCCCAGACGGCTCGCCGACACGTATGTGATGTGCCACGTTCCGTCGATCAGCGTCGCACGCGGATCCTCGCAGCCGAACTCCTCGAAGCGATTTGCCGGTGCTACCGCGGGAGAGGCCTCTACGGTGAAGTGGATGCCGTCGCGGCTGCGGGCTACGCGAAGGTGTGACATCTGCGTGAGGAAGTCGCTGACGTCATCGGCCGCCGCGGTGAAGCCACCTGTCAGATTGCGGTAGCGAATGGTTCGAGGGTCGCTGAGGTCCAGGCCACTGAGGTTGCGCGGGAGGAACACCTCGACAACACGCGGAGGTTTGGTGTCGCTGTCGAGGAAGGCCATGCCGATGACGTCCTCGGCAGCGTAGCCGGGTTCGAGCGGCTGAATCTGTGGTTCAGGCCCACTCATATCCAGCGTGAGCGCACCCGGCGGCGGTGCGGCGCCCATGTGGGGCCGCTCACCCACCCGCAGAAGCAGGATCACCTCATCGTCAACCTTCGCTGCTGCTGCGTTGAACACGGAGACCACCTCCATGCCGGGGAGCGAGGGACTGACGTCGGCCGCCGTGAGGATTGGATTCTCTTCCAGGCGGCGTCCCAGGTCGGGCGCTCGCACCGGGTGCGGCTTCTCGCCATTGCGACGCGAGGTTTCCGTGATCGTCGTCACGATGTCGAGGAACGCCTGTGCCGATCGCGGCCATGTCGAGTCGCGCGCGTAGGCGAATGCGGCCCGTTCCAGCGATGCTTTTGCAGCTGGATCAGCCAGGATGGCGGTCACCGCAGCCGCAAGGCCACCGGCGTCGTGGAATTCAACGAGCACGCCACGCCCCTCGCTGAGGGCTTCGGCTGCGTGCATGTACCGCGTCGACACCACCGCTTTTCCCGCGCCCATGGCGTATGCGAGCGTGCCGCTGGTGATCTGGTTGGGATCGAGGTACGGCGTGACGTAGACGTCGGTGGCGAGCAGCAGTTCGATGATGTCGCGCTGGCTCATGTATTGGTCGATGAACGCCACGTGGTCGCTCATGTTCAGCGAGCGCATCTGCGCGACGAGAGAGTTCCGGTAATCCTCGCCTTGCACGCGCAGCAGGTCTGGATGCGTCTGGCCGGCGATGAGGTACAGCGCGGCGGGGAAGCGCGCAACCACATCGGGCATCGCCTCGATCATGTACTGCAGACCCTTGCGCGGGTCGACCAGGCCGAACGTCGAGATGATGGTGCGGCCTTCCACGCCCAGCTTCTCTTTGAGGTGGTGGCGTCCATGGGGCTCGATTGCCGGCATCCCGTGGGGAATCACTCGCGGTGGGGTCGTCAATCCATAGTCGGATGCAAGGAGCCCAACGGCCGTTGACGCCATGACGATCACCTCGTCACTGAGCTCAGCGATACCGCGGACCGTCTCGCGAATCGAATCCGACGGCCGCGGAAGGACTGCATGCATCGTTGTGACCACCGGCTTGCGCAGTTCCTCGAGGAAGGGCCGAAGGTTGTCGTCATACACGCTGTCGGTCCATCTGCCGGCGAGGAAGGCGGGCTTTGTCCATGTGCCGTAGAGGCCGAACTCGTGCTGGACATTGACTGCGTCAGCGTTCGATGCGTTGATCGCCCGGGCCGCGGCGCGAAAACTCTCCGGGTCACCCTGGCGAATCCGCCAGCGCACCTCTGAGCCGTAGGCGCGCAGCACCGTCGGTTCTTCGATGGCCGCGATCCGGCAGGTGGCGCCAGCATCCGTGGCGCGAACCGCCGCCACCAGATCCGAGGTGAAGGTTGCGATGCCGCACCGCCGGGGGACGGCCGACGAGACGAACGCGATGCGGAGACGGTCCATGCCTATGGGCGCGTCCCGTGCCCGCGCGTCGTCGGGCGGATCTCTACCACCGGCTGATCATACGCCCTGTCTGACAATTGTCTGTCACGGCGACAGACGATGTGAGTACTGCCTGTCACACTGAAGCCATGCTCCGCCCGCCGATCTCGCTGCCCGTGCTCTGGATCATCATCGGGGTCATCGTTGCGGCGACGCACAACTTCTTCGACCATATCGGGACCATCGGCGCGATCCTCTCGGCAATCCTCGCCGTGCTGCTCTGGCCCTTGATATTGCTCGGCGTGAAGATCACCATCGCGATCTGACGCGCGGTTTCAGACGGGCGGGATGTCGACGTCGACAACCACCGCGGCGTGGTCCGAGGGAAGCTTGCCCTTGCGGGTATCCCGATCAATGTACGCATCGGTGACGTGTGCCGCGACATCACTGTTGAGCAGGACGAGATCGATGCGCATGCCCTCGCCCTTGTGGAACATGCCCGCGCGGTAGTCCCAATACGTGAATGGCTGTCCCTTCAGCGCACGCGGCCGAACGTCCACGAGCCCGAGCTCGAGCAGCGCTGCCACGGCCGCGCGTTCCGCCGCGGTGACGTGGGTGGATCCGACGAATGCTTCCGGGTCCCACACGTCCTCGTCAGCCGGGGCCACGTTGAAGTCACCGCAGATCGCAATCGGCGACGCCGCCGCCGAATCGGCGGCGAGGGCATCGCGCAGGGCGCGCAACCACGCCAGCTTGTACGCGAAATGTGGACTGTCAACGGTACGTCCGTTGGGCACATACACCGACCAGACTCGTACGCCGCCGCATGTCACGGCGATCGCGCGGGCCTCGGGCTCTGGAAAACCAGGCTCACCAGTGAATCCCCGGCGCACGTCGTCGACTCCGAGCAACGACAGGACGGCGACACCATTCCACTGGCGGATTCCGTACGTCGCCGCGGCGTACCCCAGCGCCGCCAGCTCCTCGCGCGGGAACTGCTCGTCGGACATCTTGGTCTCCTGGAGGCATAGGATGTCCGGGCGGGCCGTTGCCAGCCAGTCGAGGACGCGGGGCATCCGGGCAGCCAGCGAGTTGACGTTCCAGGTTGCGATTCTCATGCCGCAGAGAATGCGCCTTTACCGATGAGATTCCGGCTCACGCGCCATCAGAGGAGTCACCAATGCCAAAGCTTCGCGCGCACAACATCGCAACGTCGCTTGACGGGTACATGGCCGGGCCCGACCAGAGCCTGGAGAACCCGCTCGGAATCGGCGCCACCCGGCTGCACGAGTGGATTTTCGCAACCCGCACCGGGAACCAGATGCTGGGCATCGACGCCGGGAGCGAGGGTCTCGACGATTCGTTCCTCGCACAGGGCACGGTCGGCATCGGCGCCACCATCATGGGGCGCAACATGTTCGGACCCATCCGCGGAGAGTGGGGAAACGAGGAGTGGACCGGTTGGTGGGGTGACAACCCGCCGTTCCACCACCCCGTGTTCGTCCTCACGCACCACCCGCGGCCGTCCATCACGATGCAGGGCGGGACCACGTTCCACTTCGTCGACGACGGAATCGAAGCGGTTCTCGAGCGCGCGTTCAACGCGGCCCGAGGCGAGGACGTCAGGATCGGTGGTGGTGCCGCGACGATCCAGCAGTACCTCAAGGCCGGCCTGATCGACGAACTGCATGTGGCGGTCGTGCCCATCCTGCTCGGCCGGGGTGAGCGGCTCTTCGACCACCTCGACGGCGGCCCTGATGGCTACGAGTGTGTTGAGCTCGTCTGCTCGCCATCAGTCGCGCACGTGCGGCTAGCATCGACTGGGTCAAGGGATACCTAACCCGGAGGTCGCGAATGCCTGCTGCACTTGTCTTGGTCGTTGGCGGCACGGGCAAGCTCGGGAGCCAGGTCGTCGACAGCCTGATCGCCCGCGGGAAGCCCGTCCGCGCGCTGGTCCGGCCGACATCACAGACGGCGCATCTCCTGGAATCAGGGGTTGAGCTTGCAGTGGGTGACATGCTCGATCCCACGTCGGTGCGGAACGCTCTCGATGGCGTC
>DATMRA010000163.1:0-2065 GCA_035566535.1 Candidatus Acidiferrales bacterium
TGTCGCTGCGCCATTGTCAGCGGGAGGCTTGGCTGTCTCTGGCACCATGACGCAACGACTTTGTGACCATCGTCGGACAGGAGACTCTGATTCCCGCCATCGCCGTCACCGATCTTCACAAGTCCTACGGCTCTGTGGTGGCAGTCCGCGGCGTCAGCTTCGCGGTTGAGCCCGGCGAGGTATTCGGCCTTCTCGGTCCAAATGGCGCCGGCAAGACGACGATCGTCGAGATCCTCGAGGGCTACCGGACCCGTGACTCAGGCGACGTCACCGTGCTGGGCATGGACCCGCGCCGAGGCGGCCGGGCGCTGCGAGAACGGGTCGGGCTGGTTCTGCAGGAGGCGGCTGTGCCGCCGCTGCTCTCGGTTTCGGAGTTGATCAACCTCTACCGTGGCTATTACCCCCGGCCGCGTTCGACGGCAGAGGTGCTCGAGCTGGTGGGACTCAACGAGAAGGCGAACGAACGCGTGCGGCGGCTTTCGGGAGGCCAGCAGCGCCGGCTCGACGTCGCGCTCGGCCTGGTGGGAGATCCTGAGCTGCTCTTTCTCGACGAGCCCACAACCGGATTCGACCCGTCCGCGCGGCGCAACGCGTGGGAGGTGGTGCGCAACCTACGTGCGTTGGGCAAGACGATCCTGCTGACCACGCACTACATGGATGAAGCGGAGAATCTGGCCGACCGCATCTGCGTGATCGCGGAGGGCAAGGTCGTCGCGGAAGGCTCGCCGCAGGTGCTGCGCGCTCGCACTGCGGGACGCACGCATATCCGTTTTCGCGTTCCGCCGGGCGTCGAGCATGCGTCGCTGCCCTTGAAGCCATCGCTGCGAGAAGGGGTGGCGGTGATCGAAACCTCGACCCCCACACGGGCGGTCAACGAACTCACGTCCTGGGCTCTGGCTCGTGACCTCGAGCTGCCCGACCTGGAGGTGGTCCGGCCGTCGCTTGAAGACGTGTACCTGGAGCTCACCGCCCATGAATGACGCGACCATCGCGCTGCGCCAGGTCGAGTACGAGCAGAAGTCGTTCTGGCGCAATCCCGTGAGCGCGTTCTTCGCGTTCCTGTTCCCGATCATCTTCCTGGTGGTGTTCGCCACGATTTTCAAGGACACCACGACGAGGGTGAACGGGGTCGCGAATATCAATTACAACGACTACTACATCCCAGCGCTGACGGCGTTTGGCGTCATCGGGGCGTGCTTCACGAACATCGCGGCGTCGATCTCCATCCGTCGTGATGACGGGATTCTGAAGCGCTTGCGGGGCACGCCTCTGCCGTCGTGGGCGTTCCTGTTCGGCGTGGTCGGCTCGTCGGTGATCGTCAGTCTGCTGCTCGTCGCGCTCACCGACAGCTTTGGAATCCTCGTGTACGGCGTTCACGTTCCCAATCACATCGGTCCACTGGTGCTCACCCTCGCCGTCGGCGCGATGTCCTTCTGCGCACTCGGGTTGGCCATGACCGTTGCGATTCCCAACGCCGAAGCCGCGCCGGCGATCGTCAACGCGGTGCTGCTCCCACTGGTCTTCATCTCCGGGACCTTCTTTCCGATCGACCCGGCGTCGGCGGTGACCAAGATCGCGGAATACTTCCCGGTGAAACACTTCATCAACGCTATGTTCAACGCCTTCGACCCGGCGCACCTTTCGTCGTCGGGCTTCTCCGGCAACGATCTGCTGATCATCGCCGCCTGGGGCGCGTTCGGCCTGCTCATCGCCATCCGCCGCTTCAGGTGGGAACCACGCCGTACATAGGCGCGCTCGCGCGCCGGCACGCACGGCACCTCCGGCGACACGCGGTCGGGACGCCTTCGCCGTCCTAGCCGCACGTAGCGATACACGCGTCAGGCGGCGGCCAGACGGCACACTCCGGCGACACGCGGTCGGGACGCCTTCGCCGTCCCGCCGCTCGGCACTCGCCGGGGGGACCACCCCGGCTGCGTGACGGTCGCCTCCGGTGCCGCCCACCGCCGCCTGCGCGTGTACGACGTGCCAGTGCGAATAGATCGGATCTATTGTCCGGCGAGTTCTCGCGTGGTCGTCCGGTGGGCAAGCACCAGGCCGTCGTCCA
>DATMRA010000164.1:0-2477 GCA_035566535.1 Candidatus Acidiferrales bacterium
GGCCCCGGCGGCCCCGGCGGCCCCGGCGGCGGTGGCCCAGGAGGTGGCGGCGTCCTCGGCTCGCCTTGCGGATTCGGGCCGACTGCGTCCGTCATGGGTCGACTATGACCGATCTCGGGCACCAGGCGTCGCAGGTTCGCGTCGTGTCTCCCCGAGCTTTGGTCAACGATGGCGATTACCCAAGCGTCAAGTCCGAATACCAACAGACGCAGCGGGTGCTGGCGAGGCTGACTTCACGCCTGAGCCGCGTCCGTACACTGCGAAGAAACCCTCGCGCCAGCTGGGATAACGCAGCGCCCAACCGAGCTCGCGCTTGGCCTTCGCATTGGACGCGCCGCGAGCCTCGGTGCCCATCATGACCGCCGCTTCTCCGGCGAGCAGACGTGCCAGCCATGTGGGCAAGTGGCGTGGCGGCCTGGCACCGAGAGCTTCGGCGAGCACAGGCAGCCATTCGCGCACCGGAGCCGGTTCGTCGTCGACCACGTTGTAGATCGCGGGCCCATGATGTTCGAGCGCCAGCACGGTTGCCGCGGCCGCGTCGTCGAGGTGGATGACCGACATCACGCCGGTTCCCTTGCCGACGATCGGGTACACGCGCTTGCGTACCAGCATGGCCCAGCCGTCGTTGGCCGCGCCGTAGAAGCCGCCATAGCGAAGCGCGATACCACCCGCTTCCGTCACGGCGAGCTCGAGATGGCTCATCGCTGCGAAGGTCTCACGCGCGGTCGCCGGCACGCGTGGGTCGAGGGGGTCGTCCTCGGTCTTGACGGGCCCTCCCTCGCGCACGTACCGGTACGGCGCGAAGCTCTGGGCGACGAACTTGGGGACACCCGCTTCACGAGCCGCCGCGAGCAAATTGTCGGTGCCCTCGGTCCGCAGCCGGTTGGTCATCTGGAACGCGCGGTCGAGGCCGCCTCGGCCCCATTTCGCGCTCGAGAGCGCGGTGGCCTGATGGACGATCGCGTCAGGCCGGGAGTCGAGCACCGCAGCACGTACAGCCGAGGCGTCGAGCAGGTCAAGGCGAACCGCCTCGGCGCCTGCGGCCCGTATACGCGGCGCCTTGTCTGGGGAATTAACGGTGCCGATCACGTCGTGCCCCATCTCGATCAGTTGTGGAAGGAGCCTGGTGCCGATTGCACCACTTGCCCCGGCGAGGAATACGCGCATCGTCTGTACCTCCTTGATGTGTCACACCTCCTGGGTATGAGGTGTCTACTTGAGTGACACAGCAGGCACGAGGAATGTGACCACGATGGATGACCAGCGCTGGCTCGCAGAACGGTTCGAGGAGCATCGCGGCCACCTGCGTGCGGTGGCCTACCGGATGCTGGGCTCAGTCAGCGAGGCGGATGACGCGGTGCAGGACACCTGGTTGCGCTTCAGCAACGCCGGCGCCGACGACGTCGAGAACATGCGCGGCTGGCTGACCACCATCGTCGCGCGCGTCTGTCTCAACGCATTGCGCGCGCGTAACTCGCGGCGCGAAGAGCTGTTCCCCGGGCACCTGCCCGACCCGATCGTCAGCCCTGACAGCGGGGGCCAGCCAGAGGAGCAGGTCCTGCTCGCGGACTCTGTGGGTCTCGCGCTCCTCGTCGTGCTCGACGCGCTCAGCCCAGCGGAGCGGCTCGCCTTCGTACTCCATGACGTCTTCGAGCTGCCGTTTGACGAGGTCGCCGACGTGGTTGGCAAGACGCCCGCTGCGACCCGGCAGCTCGCCAGCCGGGCGCGGCGTCGTGTGCGCGGCGCCGACGTGCGGGTGCCGGACTCCGACATATCGCGCCAGCGCCAGGTCATCGACGCGTTCTACAGCGCCGCGCGCGGAGGCGACTTCGACACGCTCGTCTCTCTGCTCGATCCCGAGGTCGTGCTGCGCTCCGACTTTGGCGTGAAGCGGCCGCCGGCTCCGGCGGTGATCCGCGGCGCGGAGGCAGTGGCACGCTCCTCGCTGATGGGTGCCGCTCTGCCATCCACGGAGCTGCATCCCGCGCTGATCAACGGGGCCGCGGGTGTGGTCGTCACTGCGCGCGGGCGACCATTCGTGATCATGGGTTTCACGGTGGTGCAGGGCCGCATCGTCGAAATCGATGTGATCGCGGGGGCGGAGCGTGTGCGCCGGCTTGCCGCGCCCGTGCTCAACGCCCGCTGAGAGGCTGCGAACCTCCGGCGACCCTAACTTGGTGTTTGTCTGGCTGCAGCGCCACGCCCGACGAGCTCGCGGCTGAGCAGCTGAAAGAGCCACTCCCGCCATTCTTGGGGTGTCCACCCGAGGTGGCCGACAAACAGCCGGTAGGTATCGCTGTTCACCAGCGTGAAGAACGTATCAACGGCCGACGGACCACGCGAACCGGAGTGGCCGGCGTTTCCCGCGACGATGATGTCGACGAGAGCCAGCTGGGCCCTGTACCGGCTCTCGTTGTCTTGATGGATCAGGTCGCGGATCGATGGTTCGATGGCGGCCGCATCCCTCATGACCTCCT
>DATMRA010000165.1:0-3634 GCA_035566535.1 Candidatus Acidiferrales bacterium
CCCGGCACGGCGCGGAAACCGAACCAGGTGAGCACGATCAACCCCGCGTAGATGGCCAGCGCAATGCCGCCGTGCCTCATGGTGAGGCTGAGCGCGCGCGAATAGTTGTCGCCGCTGCGGGCGAAACCGCGATTGAAACGCCCGAAGAAGCCGCCGAGGAGCCGGTTCATCAGCCGCGAGAGTGCATCGGGCTGCGCGCCGTGGGGCTTGAGCAGCACTGCCGCGAGTGCTGGCGAGAGGGTGAGCGAGTTGAACGCGGAGATCACCGTCGAGATGGCGATGGTGAGAGCGAACTGGCGGTAGAATTCCCCGGTCAGCCCGCTCACGAACGCCACCGGCCCGAACACCGCGCACAGAACGAGGGTGATGGCGATGATCGGACGGCTCACTTCGGCCATCGCCGCCTTGGTAGCGTCGCGCGGTGAGAGGCCCGCGGCGATGTGACGCTCGACGTTCTCCACGACGACGATGGCATCGTCCACTACGATGCCGATGGCGAGCACCAGCCCGAAGAGCGACAGCGTGTTGATGGAGAAGCCGAACGCCAGCAACACCGCGAAGGTGCCGATCACCGAGATGGGCACTGCAATCAGCGGAATGAGCGAAGCGCGCCAGGTTTGCAGGAACAGGATGACGACCAGGACGACCAGCGCCACGGCTTCCAGGAGCGTGTGCACGACCGCATCGATCGACTGGCGCACGAACTGCGTTGGATCGTAGAGGATGCCGTAATCCATGCCCTCGGGAAAATTCTTCTTCAGCTCCTCCATCGTCTTGCGGACGTTGGTAGAAAGCTCGAGCGCATTCGCGCCGGGCGACTGGAATACCGGGATTGCGAGCGAGGGCTTGTTGTCGAGGAAGCTGCGCGTGCCGTAGGCCTGCGCACCAAGCTCGACGCGCGCAACGTCGCCGAGCCGCAGCACCTGTCCATCCTGCCCGGTCTTGATGATGACGTCGCGGAACTGCTGCTCATCCGTCAGGCGTCCCGCGGCGTTGAGCGCGAGCTGAAATTCTGCTTCGTTCGAGGGCGGAGCGCCCAGCTGGCCGGCGGCCACCTGCACGTTCTGCTCGCGGATCGCGGCGACGACATCGCCGGCGGTCAGGTTGCGCGCTGCGAGCTTCTGCGGATCGAGCCACACACGCATCGAATAGTCACCACCGCCGAAGACCTGCACGTCACCCATCCCCGGCAGGCGTGCCAGCACATCCTTGATGTTGAGTACTGCGTAATTGCGCAGATAGAGCGAGTCGTAGCGCCCGTTGGGGGAGGTCAGGTTGACGACCAGAGTGAGGTTGGAAGAGGCCTTGACGGTGTTGACACCGAGATTGCGCACTTCTACAGGCAGGCGCGGCAGGGCCTGCGCGACGCGATTCTGCACCTGCACCTGGGCGCGGTCGATGTCGGCGCCGATGCGGAACGTCACCGTGAGCGTCAACGAGCCGTCCATCGTCGAGGTCGAGGACATGTAGAGCATGTCTTCCACGCCCACGATCGCCTGCTCCAGCGGCGCCGCCACCGTGTCGGCGATGACCTTGGGATTGGCGCCGGGGTAGGAAGCGTGCACGACGACCGACGGCGGCACGACCTCCGGATACTCGCTGATGGGAAGCTTGAAGAGCGCGATGAGGCCCGCGATGGTGATGAATGCCGAGATGACGCCGGCAAAAATCGGGCGCTCGATGAAGAAATCGGAGAGTTTCACTGCGCGGTCCCGTGGTCGGTGGATTGCGTGCGCGGCGGGCTCGAGCTGCGGGTGTTCGCGGCGAGCAGCGGCTGCCCGTCTGCCGGGTGGTGCTCACCCATGGCGACGCGCTGTGGCGCCACCTGCGCACCGGGGCGAACGCGCTGCAGGCCATTGACGACGATGGTCTCCCCGGAGGAGAGCCCTTCCTGCACCACGCGCAAGCCGTCGATGATCGGACCGAGCTTCACCGGGCGGAACTCGACCTTGTTGCCCTCGCCCACGACCAGCACGTAGCGCACGGTCTGGTCGGTGCCGATCGCGCTGTCGTTTACCAGCACCGCGCTGTGCTCAGCGCTGCCCAGGAGCCTGATGCGCGCGAACAGGCCCGGCGTGAAGATCCGCTCGTGATTGTCGAGCAGCGCGCGACTGCGGATGGTGCCCGTGGCCGGATCGACTGCGTTGTCGACGAACACCATTACGCCCTGGTGCGGATAGCCGTTCTCATCCGCGAGTCCCACCTTCGCGGGACTGGGCGCCTCGCGCGAGCCGCTCTCGGCGACGTCGCGGGCACGCTTGGTGTACTTCAGATACACGCGCTCATCACCATCGAAGGTCACGTAGATGGGATCGAGGGAGACCAGGGTGGTGAGCAGCGTCTGGCCATTCGTGACGAAGTTTCCGCTGGTGATCAGCGCGCGGCTGATGCGCCCCGCGATCGGCGCCGTCACGCGCGTAAAGTCGAGGTTCAGCGCCGCGGCATCGAGCGCGGCCTGCGCGGCCTCCACATTCGCCTGCCCCTGCTCGAGCCCGGACGTACGGGTGTCGAACTCCTCCTGGGAGATGGCATGCTGCGCGAGAAGCTTCGTCGCCCGGTCGCGTTCGGATCGTGCGAGTATCAGCTGCGAGCGCGACTGCGCCAGCTGCGCGCGAGCCTTGTCGCGCTCCGCAACGTAAGGCCGCGGGTCGATGACGAACAGCACATCGCCCTTCCTGACCTCGCTCCCGTCCTTGAAGTTGACCGAAGAGATGTAACCGGAGACGCGCGGCCGGACCTCGACGCGCTCCACCGCTTCGAAGCGCCCGGTGAATTCGTCGAACTCCGTGACTTTGCGCGAGATGGCCGCCGCCACCGTGACCTGTGGCAGCGCGGGCCCGGCGTGCGGCTCGGCCGCCTCATCGCGAGCGCAGCCGCTCAGGAGGAGCACAGCGGCGGACGCGGCGGCGAACAATAGATAAGAGTGACGCATCGGGTTCCTCCCCCAGTAAGCGGTTGTGCCAGTTCCATCGGCCGCGCCACGAGACGGCTGCGCCGAGCAGGCATTGTTGTGTTACGGGGTTACACATGAAATGCATCGGCAGGAGAGCAGCGAACGTGTCTGCCGGCAGGCGCCCGGCTATCTCGCATGGGTGAGTGAGGCTGTGCGATGGTTGCCGGCGGCAAGCCGACGTTTACCTGGGGAGCGCTCGCGGCGCCCGGATAATCAAGAGGTTAGCCGCGTGATTGCTTGACGACCTTGCCGCAGGCCGGTCTAATACGCGCCCTTCCGTCCTCGGCGGCCAGGTAGCTCAGTTGGTAGAGCAGCGGACTGAAAATCCGCGTGTCGGTGGTTCGATTCCGCCCCTGGCCACCATCAATTTCATTATTTTCCAACGATCTGCAATCGGGGTGTGCCGTGGAGGTTCTGGTGCATTAGCAGCCACCAATAAGCCGTTCACGGACGACTGGGTCTTCGCCATCACCGTTCGAAATGGCAAACTGACGAACATCCGGGAGTACATCGACACCCAAGCCCTGGCGCGGGCCTCGGAGATGGACGCGTCCGGGCTGGCGTAGCGCTGGCCATCTGCGGCCATCGGGTCGGGGTAGACGGTGGATCAGCCGTGGATCGCCCCCTCGCAGGCCGCGCGCTCGTCGGATGCCCAACCGTTAAGGAGATCCCGATGTACGA
>DATMRA010000166.1:0-5319 GCA_035566535.1 Candidatus Acidiferrales bacterium
GATCGGCCGCGGTGCCTCCGCTTCCACGCTCCCATCATGGCAGCCTGAAAGCAGGTTCGCGCATCGAATTTGCCGGACCTTAATGCGGCCTTTCGAGTTAGGCCGCTTCGGCGATCTCGTCAGGCGTGGGTTTGCGGCGAAGCCACGCCGGCGCCCACCAGTTGACCCAGCCCAGCAGTCGCATCAGCGCCGGCACGACGAGGGCGCGGACGAGCGTCGCGTCGACGATGACCGCGACGGCCATGCCGACACCGATGGACTTGATGGTCACCACGCTGGCCAGCGCAAATGCGAGGAAGACGCACGCCATGATCGCGGCGGCGCCGGTCACCAGGCGTCCGCTGCGTTCCAGGCCCATCGCGACCGCTTCGCGGTTGTCGCCGTTGCGCCGGTACGTCTCCTGCATACGGGTGAGCAGGAAGACCTCGTAGTCCATGGAGAGACCGAACACGATGCAGAACAGCAGCACGGGGATGGTGGGATCGAGCGCTCCGGGCGTGAAGCCGAGGAAGCCGGAGAGGTGACCCTGCTGGAACACCCAGACGAGAGCACCGAACGCGGCGCTGAGGGACAGCGCGTTCATGAGCACGGCTTTCAGCGGCAGTACCACCGAACGGAGCAGGACGAGGAGGACCAGGAAGGTGCTCACCACCACGAACCCGACGGCGATCGGTGTGTGCTGCAGCATGTAGTCGACGAAGTCGATGTCGAACGCGGTGTTGCCGGTAACGAGCACCGTGGCTCCCGGAGCCGAGTCCGCTGCGCGGATCGCATGCACCAGCTGATGCGCTGCGTCACTGGTGGTGAGATACGGGGTCTGCACGTCCAGCACCGCAATGCTGGAGCCCGTGAGACGCGTGAGCTCCTGACGCGCGCCGGCCGGAAGCAACGCCCTGGGCTGCTGATACAGCGCCTGATACGCGGCGAGGCTCGTCGTCTGGTCCAGGTTTACGTAACTGCGGATGCCGACAGCGCCTTGGAGGGTCGCGAGCCGCCGGCTCAATGCATACGCCGCGGTCACATTCGCGGGATCCGTGGGGCTGCCGCCGGCGAAATGCATCACCACCTCGACAGTGTTCTGGCCTGCGCTGGGGAACTGGTTCTGCAGCAGCTCCGCGCCAATGCGCGACTCCGCGGTGACGGGCAGCTGCTGCACGTCGCTGTTGGCGAGCTTGATTGAGAAGAACGGGGAACCTGCCAGGAGCAGGACGCCGACAGTTGGCACCAGAACGAGCACTGGGCGGCGCATCACCCACATGGCCAGGCGGTGCCACGCGCCCTGGCCCACCGGTTTGGCGCGGAGGATGGGGACGCGCAGGCGGTTGACGCGCGGTCCGAGAACCGCCAGCAGGGCGGGAAGGAAGGTCAGCGCGTACACGACGGAGATGGCAACCACCGTGGCGCCGGCGTATCCCATCGACACCAGCGGCGTGCCCGTGTAGAAGAGGAGCCCCGCGAGGCCGATGGCGACCGTGACGCCGCTGAACGCGATCGCCCGCCCGGCGGTGGCCATCGTGATGCTCAGCGCTGTGGGCACGTCACGGCCGTGGGCGAGCTCCTCGCGGAACCGGCTCACGATGAAGAGGGAGTAGTCGATTGCGATACCGAGCCCGACGAGCGTGACCACGTTGACCGCGTACGTCGACACACTCGTGCTGTGCGCCAGGGTGAGCGTTGCGCCCACGCCACCGAGCACCGCGAACACGCCGACGCCCAGGCACAGGAGTGCGGCGATCCCGGTGCCGAACACGATCACGAGCAGGATCAGTGCCAGCGGCAGCGATATGGCCTCTGACCGGCTCAGGTCGGTCGCGAGCAGATGATCGAAGTCGTACGCGAGTGGCACGTCGCCGGAGGTGGCGATCGACAGCGTCGTCGACTGCACCTCCGACCGGAACTGGCCGAAGTCCCGGCGGGAGCTGGAGAAGTCGCCCTTCAGCCCGACGTTCACGGCGACGCTGTGCCTGTCGGTGGAGACCAGCTCCGCTGCGGTCGGTCCGCCCTGGTATGGCGTTTCGACGCCTATCACACGCGGGTCACTTCTGAGGCGGGCCAGCGCGCTGTTGACAGCGGATTCGAAGCGAGGATCCGAATCGAGCAGCGATGAGTTCGTGAAGAGCAGGACGAACGATGATCCGAGCGCTGTGGAAGGCAGCTGCTGTGACTCGAGATTCGCCGCCTTGACGGATTCAACGTTGTAATCGCTGCGGTTCTTCGGCTGGCCGCCGTTGGCGAGCCCGGCGATGGACGCGACGAAGGACAGCACCGACAGCGAGAGCACCCACCACCGATGACGGTGAACGAAATAGCCCCACCGTCTCACGCGCGTATTCCGGTCACGGTCGTCGGGAGTATACGGGCGGCGGTTACGCACGCCCCGAGTAGACTCCTCCCTCGCATCAGCGGATCTGGCAGAGGGCTCTTCGCATGACGATACTTGCCGATTCTCCGACGACCACATTCACACGTATCGAGCACTTCAACACGGCCGACGCCGAGCCCCAGCCCGGCCGCCAACTCGAACTGGTCCGCTCCGCCGCTGAGGAATTCCGTCGGTGGTTCGGGGGCACGGGCATGCCGGATTGGATCGGCACGTTCGACCTGTCGACGCTGCCGTATCCCACGCGCTTCGGGCTGTTCCGCGCCGCGCTGTCGCCGTCGCCGTTCCTCACGTTGACGCATCGACTCATGGTCATCCGCTGGCGCGAACCCGACGGCCGCCCGCGTCTGCTGCTCTTCGAGCCGACCGATGTGGAGCTGGCACGGCGAACGCCGTACTTCGCACGCCTGAGCGAGCGAACTCCGGACCTGCTCGAGCGAATGCTCGCCCAGCCCCGCGGAGATGTGCTCACGCACCTGCGCCGGCTCGGGTTCGACCCGGCTGACGTCGACTGGATCACCTTCGACCATCTGCACACGCAGGATGTCCGCCGCTGGGTCGGGACGACAGTGCCCGCTCCGGATATCTCCGTGCGCGCCCCGGTCGAGCCCTTGCTACCCAACGCCAAGCTGATCGTGCAGCGCTCCGAGCTCGAATCCCTGAGCAACCTGCACCCGCTCCAACTCCCGTGGTATCAGCCGCAGGCGTACACAGATCTGCGCCCGGACTCGATTCTCTCGATCGAGGGCAGCGTGCTGCTCGGGCCCGGGGTCGCGCTGCTGGCCACGCCGGGACATACGATCGGCAACCACACGCTCGTGCTGAACACGGAATCGGGCATCTCGGCCAGCAGCGAGAACGTGATCGCGACCGAGTGCCTCACGCCCGAGGCGAGCCGCATTCCCGGTGTCGCCCGCTGGTCTCGCGAGTGGGGCGAAGAGGTGGTGCTCAACGCCAACACGCTCGAGGACACGGCGCGGCAGTACAACTCCTGCGTCCTGGAGAAATCCATCGTCGATCGCAGCCGCCTCGATCCGCGCTTCCTGCAGTTCATGCCATCGTCTGAACTCACACGCAGCCCAATCGCGCTCGGCACCTCACCGACGTTCACGCACAACGGCATTTTTCATGGGACATTGACTTCCCGAAGCTAGGTTCGAGCGTTTGGGCCACCGCACGGCGTGGGATGACAGGACGTCACGGAGGCGAGCCGGACCAAGCTCGGAGCGGAGGGTGAGCCGAGTGCCGAGCCGCGGGCCCCCAGCGGGGGTCCGACGGCGTACCTGGAATCCCGCGTCGTGCGGTGGCCTCAGGCGCTCCGGACCGCCCTGAGCTCGCGGCGCGCGATAGCGGCGAGAGCGCGAATCAGTGCCGGCGACGTGTTCGGCATATCGATGCGGTGCATCGTCATGTTCAGCGCTTCGGCTTCCTCCCGCGCGGCGACGTCGATGTCGTACAGGATCTCGAGGTGGTCGGCGAGGAACTGTACGGGCGCTATGATCACCGCGTCGTGCCCGTCGGCGTGGAGCGCGGGGAGCAGATCCTTCACGTCGGGAGTGAGCCACTCTTCCGGCGTGTGGCCTGCGCTCTGGTACGCAAACAGCCATCGATCGGCGGGAAGAGCGGCGCGCGCTGCCACCGCGCGCGCGGTTTCCTTCAGCTGGTCGATGTATCCGGGATCGCGGTCGACCACCGCGCGGGGCAGGCTGTGAGCGGTGAAGATGACCGGAACCGCGCTGCGCGAGGCGTCGGGTAGCCCGTCGATGGTTGCTGTGACGCGCTCGGCAAGGCTGTCGATCCACTCGGACGTCATGTGCCACGCACCCGCGATCCGGAAGCGCACGTTCGGATACCGGTCGCGCGCGGCGGCGATGGCGCGCTCGTAGCCCGCGAGAATGATCGGCGAATACTGCGGCGCGAGCAGGACGGCGACAACGTCGCGTGCGCCGGCCTCGACCAGGGCATCGACGCCGCCGGCAACACGCGGTTCCGAGTGCAGCATCCCGACTTCGACACGCCAGGAACCAGGGCCATCCTCTTGGTCCAGAAGCTGCTGCAGGGCGTGCGCCTGCTCGCGCGTGATATCGATCAGCGGAGAGCGGCCGATGACGGCATAGCGACGCTGAAACTCGGCAACGACGTCCTCGGGCACGGGCCGGCCGGCGCGCACCGACGCGAGATATTGCGGGACGTCGTCAGCGGCCACCGCCGAGCCGAACGTGAGCAGCAGGGCCCCGAGTGGCGCCGTCATCCGGTTGGCGTCGTGCCGCTGCGCACAAAGATCACGGCCATCGAATCCGAATACACGCGGTGCCACGCGGACGAGATGTCGAGTGCGGAGACCAGAGGTGTGTCGGTGGGGAAGACAACGTAGTCAACCCTGTAGTCGTCGAGGATCTTGCTCCAGTCGGAGCGCAGGTTGTTCACGTCGGCGTACTGCGCGAGCAACGTGTCACCCATCAGCTCCGACTCGCCATAGATGAAAACCCGTCGCGTCTGTGTTGGGTAGAAGCGATATGCCAGGTACCCGCCCCACGCGTATTCGTTGAACATCCTGGTGCCCACGGTGGGGTGTGCGGCCAACCAATCGGCCGCGGCAACGGGATAGTTGACTCGTGTCGCGGTGGTCTGGCCGCGCAACGTGTATGCGGACACGCCGATGCCGCCCACCAGCGCGAGCCCGGCCAGCATCAACAACCCCTCGCCCGCCCACTCGCGGGGGCGCCCGAGCGAGGTCGTCTTGAGCCACGTGCGCAGCCGGACCCACGGTTCGCTCCACTGCCACGCCAGCACCGGTGTGGCGGCGGCGACGAACATCGGGATGAAGAGCCACGCGCGCAGCGCGAGCACAGCGCTGCCCGCCACGAACAGCGTGTCGTGCAGTTGCGGCCGGCGCCAGACGAAGCCCGTGAGGACGAGCAGCAGCATCAGGCCGAAGG
>DATMRA010000167.1:0-11559 GCA_035566535.1 Candidatus Acidiferrales bacterium
GGGTTCCGCTTGCAGAAGATCAGCGGGCAGGGCCGCGCGTGGTGCGAATTGAGCGGCGAGATCGTGGTCTACGACCTCCAGCCCGGAGAGGTGATGCGTGTGCATCCCGGCCATGTCGGCCTCTTTCAGGACACAGTCCAGTTCCAGATCACAACGGTCAAGGGCATCAAGAACAAGATTTTCGGCGGCGACGGCATCTTCCTCGCGGAGATGGTCGGCCCCGGACGCATCTGGTTGCAGTCGCTCCCGCTGCAGAAGCTCGCGCAGGCATTGGGTGAGTTCTCGCCAGGGCAGGCCGCTGAAGCAGGCGTTGCAGGGGCGGCCGGCGGTGCGGTTTTGCGCGGGATCCTCGGAGGGCGCTGATCCGGAATCAGCCCTCTGCCGCAGGTTTGACGATGGCGATGTCGTAGCGTCGCAGCACAGCATCAACCGCTCGTATCCACGCGACGCGTTGCGTCGCTCGCGCATACGTCGACTGGATGTACTCGTATGTCGGCAGATCGCGATCCAGCGCACCGAGCGCAGGCTTCACCGGGATGTCAGCAGCGTCGAGCACCCGCTGCTCAGTGAGCTCCTCGACCGCGAGCGTCACGATCATCACCGCCGCGTCGGCCATCTCGACGTAGTCCATCTTTGCGTTCTGCAGCGCGATAGAGTCGCGACCATCGTCCAGGACGCGACCATAGCGGCCGACGGCGTCGAGGTAGTCATCGAGCTCGGCGAGCAGCACACACCCGGACTCACGTCCTCCGACGACGACCCGGTGGCCGTCGACGCCGACAGTGAATGCCGGCGGCTCAGTTGCTTCCGGTCGTCTGTGAAAGAGCGGCATCGGGAGCCGGGAATTCGCTGCGTCTGAAGAGCGCACGGAGTGGGATGCCGGCTGCTGCGAGCGCATCGGCGCCGCCCTCTTCGCGATCGACCACGCAGAAGGCTTCGACAGTCACGGCCCCGGTCTCCCGCACGCGTTCCTGTGCCTGGAGAAACGTCCCGCCGGTGGTGAGCGTGTCGTCCACCAGCATGACCCTCATCCCCTCACGCAGTGGTGGCCCTTCGATCGCCCGAGCGGTGCCGTGTGTTTTCACTTCCTTGCGCACGATGAACGCGGTCAGCGGACGGTCCCCGGATCCACTGAGCGCCGCCGCCGCCGCCGCGATGGGGTCGGCGCCGAGCGTGAGCCCGCCCACGGCCTCGACGCTCAGCTCACGGCATCGCTCCAGGACCAGGGTTGCCACCAGGTACAGGCCGCGCCCGTCGAGCGTCACCTGTTTGCCGTCGACGTAGTAGTCGCTGCGCCGGCCGCTGGTCAGCACGAAGTCTCCGTAGCTGAACGCGCGCTCGCGGACAAGTCCGCGCAGCTCCTGAAGCGTCTCGTCGCTCACGCGGGAGGACTCCAGCGCAGCACCGGCTGGCGTGCCGCGCGCACCTCGTCGACCCGCTCAACGGGCGTTTCGTGCGGTGCCGCCTGAACGAACGCGAGGTCGCGATCGGCTTCATCGACGATCGCCGCGCAGACCGCGGCGAGGTCATCGATGCTGCGCTTCGACTCGGTTTCCGTCGGCTCGAACATGAGCGCCTCCGGCACGGTGGTCGGGAAGTACACGGTGGGTGCGTACACCCCGTAATCGAGCAGGCGCTTGGCCACGTCGACCGCGCGCAACCCTTCAACGCGCCCGCCCTTCGTGGTGCAGACGAACTCGTGCATGCACGGCGACTGAACGGCCATGGGGAAGAGGTCGGCGACGCGTGATTGCAGATAGCGCGCGTTCAGCACCGCATCGCGGGCCACCTGTGGGAGCGAGGATCCGTACGCGCGGATGTATGCGTACGCCCGCACCAGCATCCCGAAGTTGCCGTAGAACGACCGGACCTTGCCGATGCTCCGCGGGCGATCGTCATCGAGGAAGAACCGGTCGCCGTCGCGCTCGACCGTCGGCGTCGGGAGGTAATCGACCAGACGGCTGGCAACACCGACCGGGCCAGCACCCGGACCGCCCCCGCCGTGTGGTGTCGAGAAGGTCTTGTGCAGGTTGAGATGGACGACGTCGAACCCCATGTCGCCCGGCCGGGCCACGCCCACGAGAGCGTTCAGGTTGGCCCCGTCGTAGTAGAGCAAGGCGCCTCGCTCATGGGCGAGGCGCGCGATCTCGAGGATGTCCTTCTCGAAGACACCCAGCGTGTTCGGGTTGGTGAGCATGATGGCGGCCACGCTCTCGTCGAGGTGCGCTACGAAATCGTCGACGTCAACCGTCCCGTCGTGGTTGCTCTTCACCGTCACGACGTCGAGGCCGCAGGCGGCTGCCGAGGCGGGGTTGGTGCCATGGGCGGAGTCCGGGATCAGCACCGTGGTTCGTGCCGTGTCGCCACGGTTGGCGTGAAAGGCCTGAATCATCCGCAGTCCCGTCCACTCACCATGCGCGCCGGCCGCGGGTTGCAGCGACATGCGCTGCATACCGGTGAGCGCGGCAAGCAGGCGCTCCAACTCCCACATGAGCTGCAGAGCGCCCTGTGTCTCTGACTCATCCTGATAGGGATGCAGGTTGGCGAAGCCGTCGAGCCACGCGAGCTGCTCGTCGACGACAGGGTTGTACTTCATGGTGCACGAGCCCAAGGGATAGGGGCCGTGGTGCAGGTGATGGTTACGCCTCGCCAGGCGCCCGATATGGCGCGCGAGCACGGCTTCCGGCACCGCCGGCAGCGGAGCCGGCGATTTCCGTACCAGGCCTGGTGGCACAAGCGCGGCGATGTCGACTTCGGGTACGCCCGCCGCTGTGACGCGCGGACCGCCGGTGTAGTCGTTACTGAGCTCGAAGACAAGAGGCTCCGCGCCGGCCCACCCGGGTTCGATGCGGTCGACCATCACGTCGCTCATGCGTGCACCGCCACCGGCGTGCGTTGCGCCGGCGCGACGGTCTCTCGAAGTGCCTCGACGTAGCGCTCGATGGCCGCCGGCGGCGTCATCTCAGTGCAGCACACAAGGAGGTCATTGCGACGCGACTCGTCGAACCGGCCAAGCGGGAGGCCCGCGATGACACCACGCTCGCGCAGCGATTTCGCAACGCTCTCGGCGTCGACCGGGCAGCGCAGCACGAACTCCCAGAGGAATGGAGCCGCCGGGTGCGCAAGCTCGAAACCGTCCAGCGACGTCAGCTGCGATGCGAGGTAGTGGGCCCGCTGGGCGCTCACGCGTGTGACCGTCACCATTCCGCCCGCGCCCATCTGGGCCATGTACACAGTGGCGGCGAGCGCCATGAGCGCGTGGTTGGTGCATATGTTCGAGGTCGCGTGCTCGCGCCGTATGTGCTGTTCACGCGCTTGCAGCGTGAGTGTGTACGCACGCCGGCCACGGTGATCCACGGTCATGCCTACAAGGCGCCCGGGCATGCGCCGCACCAGCGCGCTTCGCGCTGCGAGGAACCCGACATGTGGTCCCCCGAACGACGCTGGGATACCCAGTGGCTGCCCGTCGCCGATGGCGATGTCGAAACCCATCTCTCCAGGCGGCGTCAGCGCGGCGCAGGCGAAGAGATCGGCGGAACAGAGCGCCAGCGCGCCCCTCACGTGCGCCAGCGCGACGAGCTCTCCAAGGTCGTCCACGGTGCCGAGGAAGGACGGTTGCTGCATGAGCAGCGCCGCATGCTCCGCCGTCAGCTGGTGCTCCACATCGGCTGTCGTGATCAGCCCGTTACGGGCCGGGATGACGTCGACAGCAATGCGCCGCCCTTCGGCGAACGTCTTCAGGACGCGGAGTGTCTCCGGGTGCACGGTGCCGGCAACAGCGATCCGCTCGCGGTCTGTCGCCTGAACTGCCATTACCATCGCTTCGGCGGCAGCCGTTGCGCCGTCGTAGAGCGACGCATTGGCCACGTCGAGCCCGGTGAGGGCGCAGATCATCGATTGAAATTCGAAGATCGTCTGCAGGGTGCCCTGGGACGCCTCCGCTTGGTACGGGGTGTATGCGGTGTAGAACTCAGGCCGCGAGATGCTCGCCCGCACGATCGCCGGGCTGAACCGGCGGTAGACGCCGGCGCCGAGAAAGTTGTCGAACTGCGAAAGAGAGCGATTGCGCGCCGCCAAACCTTCCAGCTCGGCGACCAGGTCCTGCTCCGCGAGGGGCGCTGGGAGGTCGATTGAAGGGTTGCGCAGCTCGGCGGGTATCGAGGTGAACAGGTCGTCTGCAGCCGTCAATCCGACGGCTTGGAGCATCTGGGCGCGGTCAGCGTCTGAATTGGGGAGATACGCCACGATTCAAGTATGCCGATGGCGGCGGATCGCCTGCCTGGAGTTTGGACGAAGCGGGCGCTGGTACACTGAACGGAGCAATGGCCAAGCGTGTAAGCACGATCGGAATCGATGACATCGTGTCTGCCATCGAGACTGCCCGCGACAAGGTTATGAGCGACGAGGTGAAAAGCCTGGTCAAGCTCGGCCTGCCCAAAACCGTGGCCTACAAGATGGTTGCGGAACGCTACCGCCAGCGCGCCGAGGGTGAAGAGGGTGAGGGGGGTGGGAGCGATGGCACCGGCACCCCTTGGCCCGACATGAGTTGACGCGGCACCACTCAGGCCGCCTGATACTGCGTTAGCGTCTCCGTCGGCTCGGTCACGTACCCCACGTACGCTCCCTCGCCTTACTCGCCGCTGCCTTGTCTCAGACTGCCTGAGCGGCGCCGCTCGTGCTCAGGGTCTCAGGCGGCCTGAGCCGCCCCTAGGCGGCTAACGAAGTATCAGGCGCTCTGAGTGGTGCCGCTGCGGCGGGCCCGGCGGCCGCGGATATACCAGGCCACGAGCCCGAGAACAACCAGCACAGCGATGACGATTGCTGCCTTGCCGATCGGGCCGGCCACCCTGTCGTAGTTGGCACCGATCTGGTAGCCGACCTCGGCGAGCGCGATGCACCAGGGAAGAGCGCCGGCAAACGTCAGCACCGCGAACCATACGGGCTGGATGCGCGCAAGTCCGGCCGGGAACGAAATGTACGTGCGAATCACCGGGAGGAGGCGCCCGAAGAAGACCGCTGGCAGGCCGTAGCGCTCAAACCAATGGTCTGCGAGGTCGAGGTGTCGCGGCGAGATGCCAACCCGCCGCCCCGGCCCCAGCAGCAGCGGGCGCCCGAAACGGCGCGCGAGCCAGTACGCCGCCAGCGAGCCGATGAGGTTGCCCACCGTTCCCGCGATGATCACAGCGACCAGGTTGAGTCGCCCGGTGGCGGCGAAATATCCGGCCACGGGCATGATCACCTCGCTCGGAAAGGGGATGCCGCAGCTCTCCACCGCCATGAGAATGAGCACCGCGGCGATGCCGCCGCCGGTGACCCAGTTGGTGATCAGCTGTCCCATGGCTGGGGATTCTGAATGGACGAGCCCGTTTTGGGCGTCGGTTCCGCGTTAGGAACGTCAGCGTCGATCACCATTCGCCAGGCGGGTCCACGGATCAGCGAGGCCTCGCGGCGCCGCCGCTGAAGCGCGGCCCGGCTCAAGAGGATCCCGACGATCACGGCGGCCGGAGCCAGGCTCTGCCATTCCCTGGTTCCCAGAAGCAAACCGGCGGGAATCGCGATGGTGACCACCGCGTCGTAGATGCGGCCCCGCATGGAGGTGAACACTGCGGCGGGGATCGCGGTAAGGGCGGTGACGAGACCGGCCGTTGGCAGGGCGACGGCCAGGCCGGAGACCAGCGGAAGGATCCCGCGGCCGCTGCGCCGAAATCCAACCGGAAAGGCGTCTCCGGCGACGCAGCCGGCGATGGCTGTGGCGATGAACCAGCCCGTCGGCGAGTAGATGCGCGCGGCCAGGCCCACGGCCGCACCTTTGAGCACCTCAAGAAGGCCGGCGAGCAGCGCGGTCCGGACGCCGCCGACCGCCACGGCGTTTAGGGCGCTGGTACCTCCCACGCCGCGCTGACGCATGTCGATGCGGTGGCGGCGCCGCACCACGAGCCACGCCACGGGAAGCGCGCCGACCACATAGCTCACCGCGAAGGCCACGGCCGCCGCGACGATGGTTGGGTCCATCTCCGCAGTCTCGCAGGCGCGCGGGATAACGCTACCGTTCGGTTGGTGAGCGCCCACCATGGGAACGCGGGCTCGGCCGGTCCGCGCGGCCTGCGGCCGTCCACCATCCCGGAGTCGCCGGTCGCGTTCGATTCGCGCTACGAGCTCGACTGGAGCCGGCCGGATTACAGCCGGCGGTTGTTGCGCGAACACCTCGATCAGAGCCACGACGGCGCAAGCCGCCGGCAGCATGTCGTGGACGGTCAGGTGCGCCGGCTGCTGCAGCTTCTTCCCCGAGCGCCGGCGCGCGTGCTCGACGCGGCGTGCGGCCCTGGCCTCTACGCGCTCCGGCTGGCGCGCGCGGGCTACGACGTCACGGGCGTCGATATCAGCCCTGCGGCACTCCGCCATGCGCGGGCCGCGAGTCGCGCGGAGCCGCGCAGGCTTCCGGTTCGATTTGTGCGCGCTGACCTGCGTTCCCTGGAGCTCCCAGGGCCGGCGTTCGATGCCGCGGTCCTGATCTATTACGTTCTTGAGGCGTTTCCACGTCGGTCACAGGCGGGCGTCCTCCGCAGGCTTGCCCGCGCGCTCGCGCCAGGTGCCCTGCTCGTCGTGGAGATGCGCCTGCGACCGGAGCAACCACCCGGGCGCGTTGACTGGTGGGAGGTGGTGCCGCGCTCGATACTCGGAGATCGGCGCCACCTGCTGCTCGGCGACACGACCTATGACCCGCAGCGGAACCTCTATGTGCTCCGCGAGATGGCCGTGTTCGACGACGGCCGTGTTGAGGCGCAGCAGACAAGTGCCTGGCTCTGCCCGTACGACGACATCCCCGCCCTTTTCCGTCGCGGCGGGTTCGACGTCGTCTCCATCTTCGAGGGGTGGTCGCGGGGCCGAGCGACCCAGCTGTCCGCGTCTGCGCTGGTCGTCGCACGTCGCGCGTAGCCCGAGGGATGCGGCCGGCCGGGAGGGGGCCGAGCAAGCCGCTACCATGGGCGCCCGTCGACTTGTCCAGGAGCCGCTGCAATGCCGATGTCCCCTGATCGCATCCGATCGGTGGCCGTCGTGGGCCACAGCCACGACGGCAAGACGACTCTCTGCGAGGCGCTCCTGCACACAGCCGGAGCCACACAGCGGCTGGGTTCGACAGACCAGGGCACGTCGATCCTCGACCACGAGCCGGAAGAACAGCGACGATCAATCAGCATCGCGTCAGCCGTCGCCCACGGCGATTGGGATGGCACCCGGATCAACCTCATCG
Organism: Candidatus Acidiferrales bacterium; assembly: GCA_035566535.1. Classification (GTDB taxonomy): domain Bacteria; phylum Chloroflexota; class Dormibacteria; order Aeolococcales; family Aeolococcaceae; genus JAFARE01. The sequence continues at coordinate 7,253 of DATMRA010000167.1, forward strand.
ATGCGCCCGGTTTCCAGGACTTCGCGGGTGAGGTGGTGCAGGCTCTGGCCGGGGCTGACGCGGCAATGCTCGTGCTGTCGGCCACCGGAACGGTGCCGGTCGGCGCCGAGCTCGCGTGGGAGCTGGTGACGGCGGCGGGGCTTCCGTCGCTCGTTGTCGTCAACAAGATGGACAAAGAGAACGCGGCGTACGAGGCGACCGTGGACGCTGTGCGCTCGGTCTTCGGCCGCGCATGCATCGCCGTCGCCGTCCCGATCGGCGCCGCGGATGGTTTCCGCGGGTACGTGGACCTTGTCGACGATCGCGCATACGAGTTCGACAATCGAGGGCGTGCCGGCGAGACAGGTTTCCCCGAGGAGATGCGCGCCGAGGTCGAGCGAGCGCATTCAGCGTTGGTCGATGCCGCCGCTGAAACCGACGACGCACTTCTCGAGAAATACCTGGAGGGAACCGAGCTCACCGACGACGAGGTCCGCACCGCGTTGCATGCAGCCATCGCGAAGGGAACGCTCATACCGATCGTGTGCAGCGCGGCAGCGCAGGAGAAGGGAGCATCGCTCGTTCTGGACGCAATTGTCCGTTACCTTCCCTCTCCGCGCGAGCGAGTGCACCGAGGCACCGACGCAAAGGGAAACGACGTCGACATTGAGTGCGATCCCGCCGGGAAACTCTGCGCTCGTGTCTTCAAGACGACAGTCGACACGTTCGGCAAGGTGAGCTTCTTCAAAGTCCTGCGCGGAACCTTCACCGGAGACAGCCATCCGTTCACCGTGCGGCTTGGCCAGGACGAGCGCTTTGCCCAGCTCGGTCAGCCGATGGGGAAGGCGATCGTCACCGTGTCGGAGGTTGGAGCCGGCGACATCGGGGTTGTCACCAAACTCACCCATACCGTCACCGGGGACGTGCTCTGCGCCAAGGACGCGCCCGTGACGCTACCTCCGATCGCCGCGCCGCCTGCCTCGTACGCGGCCGCGATTGTCGCCAAGAGCAAGGGCGACGAGGACAAGATCATGAGCGCGCTGGCGCGTCTGCATGACGAGGACATCGCATTCTCAGTTGATCGCGATCCTGTGACCAACGAGGTTCTGGTCCATGGGCTCGGGGATGTGCATCTCGATGTCGCCCTCGAGCGTATGAAGCGCAAGTACGGTGTTGAAGCGACGCTGAATCCGCCGCGCATTCCGTATCGCGAAACCATCACCGGAACGGCCCGCGTGGCCCACAAGTACAAGAAGCAGTCAGGCGGTGCGGGCTTGTACGGCGACGCGACCATCGAGATCGAGCCACTTCCGCGCGGCGGCGGGTATGAATGGCAGGACAAGATCTTCGGCGGGGCCATCCCGCAACAGTTCCGCCCGTCGGTGGAGAAGGGAGTGAGGCAGACCATCGAACAGGGCGCGGTGAGTGGCAACCCCATCGTCGACGTGAGGGTGCGGCTCGTCGACGGGTCGACGCACGCGGTTGATGGCAAGGACATCGCGTTTCAAATCGCCGGCGCCATGGCGATGCGCGAGGCCGTGCAGAAGGCAAATCCTGTTCTGCTCGAGCCGGTGATGGATGTGCACGTGGTGGTTCCCGAGCGCAACACGGGCGACATCATGGGGTTGCTCAACTCCAAGCGCGGACGCGTCGGCGGCATGAACCCGATGGGTGACGGCAAGGCCGAGGTGAACGCGCAGGTTCCCCAGTCGGAGATGTACACATTCCCCATCGAGCTCCGGGCCATGACGCAGGGGCGGGGCCGCTACTCCATGGCGGTGTCGCATTACGAAGAGGTGCCCGCGCACGTCGCGCAGAAGCTCATCGATGCTCACTCCAAGGAGCACGCTGCGGCCGCTGTCTGAGCTCGCGCCGGTGAGGCTGTTCCACCGATCTATGCTGCCTACGGTGGCGTCAGCTTCGATCAGGAGATGAACCAGATGGGTGAGATGGTTGAGTTCCCCAGCAACGGGCACACCTGCTCCGGTTATCTGGCAACGCCGCAGAGCGGCCGGGGCCCCGGCGTGGTCGTCGTGCAGGAGTACTGGGGCCTGGTTGGCCACGTCAAGAACGTGTGTGAGCGGCTCGCTCGCGAAGGCCTGGTCGCGCTGGCTCCGGACCTCTTCCACGGGAAAGAGGCAAAGGAGCCAGACGAGGCCGGCAAGCTGCTGATGGAGATGAACCTCGACGAGGCGGGCCGCGACATGGTCGGGGCCGCACGGTGGCTCGCCTCGAGCGAGCGGACCGCCGGGGATCGGGTGGGGATCGTCGGCTTCTGCATGGGTGGCGCCCTGGCTGTGTACGCAGCCACCCTCAGCGACCTGTTTGCGGCGGTCGTCCCGTTTTACCCCTACTTCGGCGTCACCGAGGCCGCCAGACCTGACGTCACGAAGATCCGGGGAGCGGTCCTCGGCCATTTCGCCGAGCATGACCATGCCTATACCCGAGAGCAGGTCGATGCGCTCGAACAGCAACTCCAGGCGGCCGGTGTGGACGTCGAGTTCGTCTGGTATCCGGGGACAGATCACGCCTTTTTCAACGACGACCGGCCGGAGGTATACAACCCCGAGGCGTCCCAGCTCGCCTGGGACCGGACCCTCTCATTCTTCCGGAAACACCTGGCCACGACTCCGGCTCCGGTTTGATCCTGAGGGCGGCAAAATCTGAATTCAGCCCAATTCGAGGCAAGGCCGCGTAGAATTCGGCCAACCTAGCTGGAGGGCGCCTGCCCACCGGATCTACCAACCCCCAACCAAGGAGAGGACATGGCCACCGGCTACTGCCTCAAGTGCAAGAAACAAGTCGACATCCAGAGCCCACAGGCGATCACGATGAAGAACGGCAAGCCTGCAACCACTGGAACGTGCCCCAACTGCGGCACGAAAATCTTCAAGATCGGTAAGGCGGCTTAGCCCAGAGCCGCTGGGACCCCAGGCGGCGTTCAGGCCGTCTGAGACAAGGAAGTGGCGAGCACGGCGAGGGAGCGTACCCGTAGTACGTGACCGAGCCTGCGGAGCCGCTGACGCCGTATCAGGCGGAAATGAACGCCGCCTAAGAGGCCAGGGACCTGCGGACGTCTTCAACGTCCAAACGCTTGGAGTAGACGATCAGTTCGTCCTGAGCCTGGACGATCTCTTCGGGGTCGGGTATCACCGGCTGACCGTTGCGGACGACGCACACGATCAGGGCCCCCTCCGGCAGCTTGACGTCCGAAATCTTGCGGCCCGTCAGTCGCGAAAGGTCGGGCAGCGCCACATCGACAAGCGCCGCGCCTGACGCCTTCACGGCAACGCCTCGAACCATCTCTGAGCCCCCCAGCTCGGCTTCGATCAGTCCCATCAACAGCTCGGTGGCGGAGATCGGAGCGTCGATGCCGAGTGCGGTGAAGACGTGGACGTTGACCGGGTTGTTCACGCGCGCGATCGTCCGCGGCACGTTGAACTTCCGCTTGGCCAGCTGGCAGGCGATCAGGTTGTCCTCGTCGTCCCCGGTGCAGGCGACCACCACTCCGGCTCGCTCGATGCCCGTCGTGGCCAGGAAGGCCATCTCGTCGCCGTCGCCGATCATCACGATAACCGAGCCAAGTTCATGCTCGATGCGCTCAGCTCGCTCAGGGTCCTTCTCCACGAGTGTGACCTCGTAGTCGCGCTCGATCAGATGCTTCGCGAGATAGAAGCCGACCTTGCCGCCGCCGATGATCAGGACGTAGGGGCGCTCTGCGAGAGCCACTATTCGGCCTTCGCCGAGGCAGCGGCGACCGGTGCGGGCTCGTTGTAGGCGCCATTCACGCCCGTAATGACGAAGTCGAGCATCAGGTCCGCGATGAGGCGCGTCGAGCAGACCGTCTCCATGCCCAGCTCGCGATACACCTCCTCCCGGATCGGGTCGTAGATCCGGGTGATCACGCGGGGCACCTTGAAGATGACCTTGGCGACCTGGGCCGCCATGATGTTGCGGTTGTCGCCGTTGGTGACCGACGCGAAGCAGTCGGCCTGTTCAATGCCCGCGCGACGGAGGATGCTCTCGTCGATGCCCGTCCCCACGACCATGTTGCCGCGGAAGTCACTGCCAAGGCGATCGAAGGCAGACACCTTCTCGTCGATGATCGTGACCTCATGACCGTCGCTGGCAAGCGCACGGGCCATCGTGGAACCCACGCGACCACAGCCGACGATGATGACCTTCACCGCCGGGCATTCTAGAGCTAGGATTCCGCCGCCATGCAGGGATTCGTACCCCGCCGGATCATCGTCCCCGTCAATGGGTCGCCCACTGACGAGGAGGCGGTGCGTCTCGGATGCCGGATGGCACGCCGCTCGCACGCGCGA
>DATMRA010000168.1:0-7297 GCA_035566535.1 Candidatus Acidiferrales bacterium
ACCATCACCACAGGGTGCCCATGCATAGCAGCCAGGCTCACGGTGGTCCCGCTCAGGGTCTTGCCAGCGACGGCGGTGGTGGGGGAGAAGGAGTGAGGCGACGTCGTTGCTTGGCTCGCGCCGCCGCAGCCGCTGATCATCACGGCCACAGCAACGCTGGCAAGCGCGATGGACCTCACCGGACGTCGGCCGGCAGCGACGCTCCCCCCGGGATCGATTCCCGCTCGTCCGCCTCGAACCACGCGTAGAGAAGATAGAAGAGCGCGGCCACGAACGGGATGCTGCCCGGGACCCACATCACACCCGCGGCGATCTGCTGGTCCTGCAGCAGGCTCGGTCCGTGTGCGGGCGTCGGGTACGCGTAGAGGGGTTGGCTCGCGTAGCCGATGACGATCGCCAGAACCCAACTCACGACCATGCCGCCGAGGAGGAAAGCCGCCCGCGCACCAAGGGTCAGGCGGCCGGGGGCGGCCTCCGCATGCACGACGAGGTCCCAGTAGAGGAGCCCCGTGGCGAGAAACAGGGTGTGCTCGAGGTTGTGTACGGCGTCGATCTGCAGCGTCGCGTTATAGAGAGCGGGGATGTGCCAGACGAGCAGGTCGACGCTGAACAGCGCTAGCACGAGTGCGGCACCGCCACCGCTACTGCGAAGCGCCGCCACCATGCGCGAAACCCCTGCCGGCGGGTCCCCAATCCCGCGGCTCAGCCGCTGCAGTCCTGCCCAGGCCGTATTGAACGGATCACCGAGCAGGATCAGCGGCGGGGCGACCACGAGCAGCAGGATGTGCTGGACCATGTGCACCCACTGCAGGCGCAGGTCCAGCGCGTCGAGCGGCGACGCCAGCGCGAGAAAGAGCACGAGCAGGCCGGAATAGAAAACGGCCGCGCGCCGGCTCCATCGTCTGGCGCCAAGCCAGTACAGCGTCGCCGCGAGCGCGCAGCCGCACACCGGCACGGGGTCGAAGCTCCACTGTGAGAGCGCGGACCACATTGCCGGACGCGTGCCTCAGGTGACGTACTGGACGAGCAGGAACACCCCGAGCGACACCACCGTGACGAACGCCCAGTACTCAGCGGCCGATCGCAAATCGGCCACGGTCACCGGGACGGTACGCCGCACCTGACCGCTCAGCAGCTTGACCAACCACAGGACGCCGATGAACACCTCCGCGGCCAGAAAGAAGAACCACAGAATGGAGACGTCGACGTACGTTCCCTGGTCGGGAGTCCAGCCGAGGTGCGTGATCTGGAACAGGCGAAACGCGAGACAGGCGACTCCGACAATCAGGCCGAGTTCGAGCATCCTGACGAACCCCGATGCCACAGGTTGGCGGTTCAGCGCGGAGGAGGCGGCCCAGACGATTGCGAACGCCGCCACCTGCAAGACAAGGACGGTCACAGCGAGACCAATCGGCGGCGGGCCCACGCCATCCGGATGCCACATGCCGTTGTTGTTGTTGGCCCGCAGATAGAGGTACGCGAACAGGAAGCTCAGCTGAGCGGTGAGGTTCGCTCCCAGCATCAGTCGCGAGCCAAGGATCAGCGAATGGCTGCGTACCACCGGATCCGGCTCGTGAATGGCCGGCGACTGTGGCAACGCGGTCATGTCGGTGTCCCTCCGGCAAGCGCAGGCTGGGTTCGTCCTGGAATCGCGGCCGGTTGGCCCGTGTCGTACTCATAGGGGAGTGACCAGGTCACCGGCACCGTGTCGAAGTTGTATGTCGGGACCGGTGTCGGGATCTGCCATTCGATACCCAGCGACTCCCATGGATTCTTCTGCGTGGCAAGTGCCGGCCGCAGAATCAGGCTCCAGACGATCATGCCGAGCCAGAAGAGCATCGACGCACCCAGGACGAAAGCCGAGATGGAGGCCGCGATATTCAGCCCCTGCAGCTCTGGCTGATAGCTGATCACGCGGCGGGTCATTCCCAGCATGCCCACCGCCAGCAGACAGAGGAACGTGCTGTTGAATGCAATGAACATGACCCAGAACTGCCTGCGCCCAGCCCGCGCGTTGAGCTGCCGTCCGGTCATCTTTGGCAGGTAGTACGTCAGGCCGCCCACGAGGGCGAACACCTCGCCGCCCATGATGGTGTAGTGGAAGTGCGCCTGCACAAAGTAACTCGCGTGCAGCGAGAAGTCCGCCGGCACGTCTGAGAGGAAGACGCCGGTGAGGCCGCCGATGAGAAAGTTGAAGAGGAACGCGCCGACGAACAGCATGGGAACCGTGAAGCGCGTGCGAGCGCGCCACAGCGTGCCGAGCGCGACCAGGAAGATGATCCCGGTGGGGACAGATATCGCCTCGGTGGAGAACATGTAGAAGGGACGCAGCGCAGGCGCGATGCCACTGACGAACAGGTGATGCTGCCACACGAAGAAGCTCAGCACACCCACGCCGAGCATGCCGCCAACCGCTACTCGATAACCCCACAGAGGGCGGCGCGTGAACACGGGTAGCATCTCCATGATCAACCCGAAGGCCGGGATGATGAAGATGTAGACCTCGGGATGTCCGAAGAACCAGAAGAGGTTCTCCCAGAGGTACGGCGTCCCGCCCCCCGCCGGCACGAAGAGTGTCGCGTGGAAGGTGCGGTCGAAGACCTCCATGAGGATGACGGACGCGAGGACCGGCGCCGCCAGCAGGCCGAGCCATGACGTGATGAACACGCCCCACACGAACATGGGCAGCTTGGTGAACCGCAGACCGGGCGCGCGCATCGTGATCACCGTTGTGATCATGTTCAAGCCGGAGAGCATGATCGACAGCCCGATGAGTCCGAACGCGACCAGATACGCGTCCATTCCGAGCACCGCTTGGTCGGCGAGAGGGGCGTAACCCGTCCAACCGGTCGGAAAACCACCGAGGAAGACGCTCGACAGCAGGATCAGTCCTGCCGGTGGCAGCAACCAGAACGTCAGCGCCTCGAGACGTGGAAACGCCATGTTGCGGGCACCGATCATGATGGGCACGAAGTAGTTGCCCAGCGGCCCGATGATGGCCGCCGACGCCATGAAGATCATGATCACGCTGTGCAGACCGACGAGGGTCAGGTACGACTCGGCGGTGACGTAGCTCGGCTGCGGCGACAGAAGCTCACCGCGGATCAGCATCGCGCCCAGACCGCCGGCGAATAGGAAGAACAGGATCATCACCACGTACTGCATGCCGATGACCTTGTGGTCAACAGTCAGGCGAAAGTAACGGCTGAGCCCGGCGCCTTCGCCGTGCAGATAGGCCTCGTCCGCGAGCGTCGGAGGGCGCTGTCCCACCAGTGAGCCGATGAGCCGGTTGAAGAAGCCCATACCCGCGAGGAAACCCACCGCGCTCAGCGAATACGCCAGCAATATCTGGATGTTGGATCCGTTGGAGTTCGTATCGTCGAAGCCGAGGCCGCCGAGGAAATAACCCAGGAGGAAGCCAAGCACTGCGCCGATGACGCCGAGCAAGAGTCCCCATTGATGCAGCGTTCGCGACAGCTGGCGCGGAGCTGCGGGGGGATTGGAGACGGCTACTGCATCAACCATCATCAGCTCCCGTATGCCCCGGGCGCGGGGACGTAAGTGTGGCTATAAGGCGGCAGGAATTTCAGGATTGGCGCGTCCAGCTGCTGTTGTTGTTGCGCCCACGTGTCGAAGTCCGTGGCACTCACGATCTGCGCTTTGTCGTCCGACATCGAGCCGTGCCACAGGCCGCACAACTCGGAGCACTCGATCCGGTACGTCCCGATATTCAGCGGTTGCATGTCCACGGCGTTGTCGTGCACTGGGACGGCATCGGCCTTGACGCCGGCCGCAAAGAACCAGAACGAATGGGTCACGTCGAGCGACGTCACGTGGAACTCGATCTCCCGATCGGCGGGTATGACGAGGTGGGCGCTCTCGAAGCCTCCGAAGCTGGGGTATCGATAGGTGAAGTACCACTGCTGGGCAATCACCTGAACCTCGAGCGGCGTGTTCGGCTCTGCCTGGGCGACGGTGGGGATGGTGGTGTCGTTGGCCAGGGTGATGGTGCCGAAGATGGCGAGGCCCAGCACGATCGTTGTCGATGCGGCTATCCATGTCGTCTGCACCCGGCTGTTGCCACGCAGCGACTGCGCGTCCGGGTCACCGGCAGCGGGTGCAACCCGATTCACATAGAGCGTGAATACCAGGCCCGCGATGACCGCGAGGAATATAGGCCAGGCCATCATCGCCAGGATTCGGATCAGCTGTGTCTCGCTGCCGGAGATGTCGGTCGCTGATCCGGGAGGAAGGGGCAGCGAATTGAGTGCGATGTCGCCGGCGGCGGCGAGGACGACCCACGAACCGGCGATGATGTTGATCAGGGTGCGGCGTCGTTGCGGCATGTCAGCTCACCACCAGCTCGCCGGACATGTAGCCGAGCGTCTGCATCGGTCCGCCATTGCCGTAGAGCGTTCCCGCAGCGCAGGGCACGAAGCACTGCCAGCGGTACAACCCTGGTCCGGGGACACGGAAGTCGAACGTCACGACGTTTTCGGGTGGGTTGCCCTGCTGGTCGGACGTCACGCCGAGCAGTGGCACGCTCACCCCCAGGTCGGGGATCGTGAATGTGTGCGCGGCGGTGGTGGGGTCGATCGCCTGCATGGTCTTGTCGTTCACCTTCATCGAATCGCCGATCGTCCCGCGAACGAGGCCGAAGTACTCGTTGCGGAGCCCGCTCGCGCCGTCCTGCTGATGGATGGTCATGTGGATCACGGAATTGGCCGGCGCGTGGATGTACGTGCTGGGATCGCCGTTGTCATTGAGGTAGGCGACCCAGTTGGGATGGGGTCCCGTGCCGGCCGCGGCCACCGTTGTCAGCGTGACGTTGACAACGGGTAATCCGTCCACCGAGTTGCTGGTGGTCGACGCCGTCACCACGGGAGGAGTCTTTATGAGGTAGAGCGTGAGGAACAGCGCAATGCCGGCTCCAACGATTATGAGCGCGAGTCCCAGGAAAGCCACTCTCAATCGCATGGTCAACCTCTACGCATGAGCGATGGTGGTGATGGCGTGGACGACGTCGTCGATGGGAAGCGGGGCCGGATACACCGCGCGGAGATTGCCACCCGGGTCGATGACGTTCAACACGGCGTCGTGGTTGATGTCGCCGGCCCCCGGGATCACCGCAATGTGCCAGTGAGCCCAGGTGAGCTTGAGCGCTGCTTCATTCGGACCGAGCAGCCAGTGCCAGCCCGGTCTCCAGCCGGGTGACTCAGTCGCCAGGAAGTTCTGGACGTCGGTCTGGGTTCGTCCAGCCGCCACACTCACGATCAGCAGCTCGGGTTGGATCGAGGCCGGCAGCTTTTTCTCCAGAGCCCCGATGTCGCGCCCCATGACCGGACAGAGCAGCGTGCACTGCGGGTCCATGAATGTGAGCAGCACCACGTGCCCCTTCGCAGATGCCAGTGACACCGGCGCGCCGTTCTGATCGAGCAGTGTGAACGGCGGGGCTGCCTGCTTCGCGAACGGAGCTACCGCCGTGACTGCCGCGTTGTTAGCCGATCCGCCGCCTGAGGTCGCGGTGTGAGCGCTGCGGATGATGAAAGAGAGGAGAGCGCCGGCTGCGACGCCGGCGACCAGGTACATGACTCCGAACGCGACGACGCGCCGCCGCATTCGGTGGGGGCCGCCCAACCCTTGCACCGAAAGACCTCGATAGCCGCGTTTATTGCGGGCGCATGCTATTAGGTCGCGAGCCCTCCCGCAAGAGACGTGAGTCTGGCAGGCGAGAAGTGGGCGACCTCGCGGTGCGTTTTCCCTTCAAGGACGAGATCGGCGACAACGTCGCCCAAGATCGGCGCGAACTTGAAACTGTGCCCGCTGCATCCCCCGATCACGACCACGCCGGGGCTGCCCGGGAGGGCACCGAGGATGAAGAGCTCGTCCGGCGTGTTGGCGTACATGCAGACGATCGTCCGGACGATGTCCGGCCGTACGCCCTTCAGCGCAGTCTCGGCGAACTCCCGAATGGGGGCGAGGTCGGCCGCGGTCACGTTGCGCTCGAGGTCATCCGGGTCCGCCGGGCGTCCCTCGTGGTGCACCGCGAGCTTGATGGTCGCTCCGTCGAGCGAGGGAATCCCAAAGCGGAGCCGGCCGTCGGCGAGTTCCCGGATGAACACGGGAAATCGGTCAGGAGCGAACGCAGCAGGCGCGTCAAGGGCAAACCAGGCGTTCACCTGCCGCTCCACGCGCAGCGAGGTGACCAGCTGCGGCGCCAGCCCCGGCATCCACGGGCCGGCCGCAAGCACGCAGGCGCCGGCCTCGATGCTGCTGCCATCTTCGAGGCGGACCCGGACGCCCTGACGCTCCGCCTCCACCGCGGCGACGCGCGTATTGGGGTGTACCGCAGCGCCGCGCAGCGTGGCTTGGTCGAGCGCCGCCGCGATACACGCCTCAGGGCGGAGCACCCCCGCCTGCGGTTCGTAGATCGCCACGTCCCCCTCGCCCAGAACGTGCTGCGGCCAGCGCAGCGCGACCTCGCCGGGCTCGAGGCGCTCGTGGACCAGGCCGTGCTCGACGGCGCTGGCCAGAGTCCCGTGGACAAGCTCCGCTCCCGCCGGCCCGATCATCAGGGCGCCGGTTGGGGTCAGCAACGGTTTCGCGCCGGCGGCCTCCAGCTCACGCCACAGCCCCCACGCCTCCTGCACCAGAGGGACGTGGAATGAGCCCTCGGCATAGGCGGTCCTGATGATGCGCGAGTCGCCGTGGGACGAACCTCGGTCGTGGGGCGGATCAAATGAGTCGTACCCAGCGGCGGACACACCCCGAGAGGCCAGTCGCCACAGCGTCAATGCACCCATGGCGCCCAATCCGACCACTGCGACGTCAACGCTATCCATGCACGACCTCGTGCGCGATTGTCCCGTCCGGCACACGGCGTCGCGCGCCAATCCGCCGGGGAGAGTGGCACAATTGAATCGCTTTCGAGGTCACAGGCCGACGTGGCGGGATGGAGTCATAACCCTGAAACCCACCGACACGGCAGACCCGACCTACTTTCACCGGGTCGTGGACTGCCAGTGGGCGTGTCCGGCGCACACCAACGTTCCTGAATACATCCGGCTGATCGCCCAGGGTCGGTACACCGACTCCTACATGGTCAACCGGGAGTCGAACGTCTTCCCGGCGATCCTCGGGCGGACGTGCGACCGGCCATGCGAGCCTGCCTGCCGCCGTTCTCGGCTCGACGGAACACCGGTCGCGATCTGCCGGTTGAAGCGAGTGGCGTCCGACCTGCGCGGAGACATCGCCGATCGCCTGCCGGTCATTCCGACCCACAAGAACGGCAAGCGCA
>DATMRA010000169.1:0-3043 GCA_035566535.1 Candidatus Acidiferrales bacterium
GAACAGCTGCAGAATCGCGTTGACGCTCGACAGCACCGCGACCCACGCGACGCCCGCCAGAAGTAGCGCGATGAGCGCCACCGCCGCGCTGGTCACGAGCACGAGGACCACCAGCACCGCCGCATAGACGACACTCGCGACGACCAGCAGAGCGTTGATCGACAGCCGAGCACGCACGCGTCCCAAGGCAAAGGAACCAGCGATGGCGCCAACGCCGAGCGCGCCGAGCAACAGACCATACCCGCCGGCTCCCTGGCCCAGACGTTGGGTCGCCACCAGCGGCAACAGCGCCCACAGCGCGGTGCCGGGGACGATGAACAGTGCGCTGCGCAGCAACACGCGCCGCACCACCGGCGAATAGCGCACGTATCGGCCGCCGGCGCGCAGCGCGGCGATGAAGGGTTCCGGCCTTGTGGTTCGCGCGCTCACGGGTGGATGCCACAACGCAACCACGATGCCGAAGACCAAAAACGTGACCGTATCGACGGCGAACACAGCAGGCACGCCGCTCCGCGCGATGAGCAGACCGGCGAGCGCCGGTCCCACGGCCCGCGCCACGTTGATGCTCACCGAGCTGAGCGTGGCGGCGGCAAGGAGCTGCGCGCGGGGCACGAGATCCGGGATCAGCGATTGATACGCAGGCAACGTGAGCACCGAGCCGGAGCCGAGCAGAAACGTGAAGATGAGCAGCAGCGCGGGCGGCATCTGTCCAACGATCGTCAAGATCGTGAGCAGCGTGCCGGTGACCACCATGAACGCTTGCACGGCGATCAGCAGGCGCCGGCGGTCGAGGATGTCGGCGAGAACACCGCCGACGATGCCGAAGAGCGCGTCGGGAAGCGTGTCCGCCGTCTGCACGAGCGCTACCAGGACCGCGGCGTTTGGCTGTTGGATCAAGAGCCACTGCGCGCCCACCGTCTGCATCCAGAGGCCGATGTTGCTGACCAGCACCGCCAGCCACAGCGCGCGGAAGACGCCGCGCCTCAGTGGAGCCCACAGCGATACGGGGGCCGGCGCCGGCTGCTCAGCGTCCATCCCGCGAGACTAGCGACCTGTGAGCGGGCGGGTTACGCTTCGATCTGGCGACGAGTGGAGGCAACGGCATGTCGCGACTGACGACGTCTGAAGCACGATGGCGCACCTTCGTCGAAAACACCCAGGGGCAACCGCCATGGCCACGCCTCGTGCAGGCGGAAGAGATGTTCGATCAGCCGGGCGACGCGCTCGACGTCGGAGCCGGGGCCGGTCGTGACACCGCGCACCTGCTGCACCGCGGGTGGCGCGTGACCGCGGTCGACTCTTCACCGTCAGCCACCGCCGCGCTTCGCCGCCTGCCCGGGCAGCGGAACCTGCACGTCGTCGTTTCGGCGATCCAGGATTTCGCGCCCGCAGCGTATGACCTCGTCAACGCGCAATTCTCGTTGCCGTTCATCCCGCCCGCGCAATTCGACGCAACCGTCCAGCGTTTGCGCACCTCTGTGCGTCCGAATGGCGTGATGGCGGCCACATTCTTCGGGAAGCGCGATGAGTGGAACGTGCCAGGTACCGAGCAGAACTTCAGCAGCCGCGCGGACGTCGAGCGAATGTTCAGCGGCTGGGAGATCATCGAGCTGACCGAAGTCGACGAAGATGGACACACCGCCGACGGCTCGCCCAAGCGCTGGCACGTCTTTCACCTGATCGCGCGGCGTCCGAGCGCGTAGCCATCGGTCCAACACACCAAAGGAAATGCAATGCCCGAGCGCCGCGTGAGCCATCCCATCTTCGCTCGCGTCTGGGCGTGGATGAGTCCTCGGCTGGATCGTGAGGGAGCTGCCGAGCATCGGCGCCGGCTCCTCTCCGGTCTGGCGGGCAGGGTCATCGAGGTCGGTGCCGGCAACGGCCTCAACTTCGCGTACTACCCGCCGGCGGTCACTGCTGTCCTGGCAGTCGAACCTGAAGGGCACTTGCGCGAAATTGCGAGGCGCAACGGAATCGCGGCGCCGGTGCCGGTCGAGGTCGTGGCAGGCGTTGCGGAACGGTTGCCCGCCGACGACGCGAGCGCGGATGCGGTCGTCTTCTCTCTGGTGCTCTGCTCAGTCCCTGACCAAGCGCGTGCCCTGGGCGAGGCCCGACGCGTGTTGAAGCCCGGTGGCGAACTGCGGTTCTTCGAACACGTGCGGGCGGAGACCACCGCTCTCAGACGTACGCAGCGCGTCATCGATGCGACCTGCTGGCCTTTTCTCGGAGGCGGCTGCCACGTCGGCCGCGATACCGCCGCTGCAATTGAGCGCGCCGGGTTCGACATCGATCATCTCGATCGATTTCGCTTTCCCGACGCGCCCCTCACCGTGCCGAGCTCGCCGCACATCCTCGGGCGCGCTCGACGTCGTTGACCTAGACGGCAGCCGGGGCCGGAATGACGCCGAGCTGTTGCAACATGCCGAACTGGTCCCAGTTCGCCCAGTCCTCGGCCCACTTTCCGGCCCCATCGAAGCGTGCGATGACCGTGGCGGTCACCATGACTTGCTTGCCGGTCGCGGGGATGCCGAGCAGGGTCCCACGATGCGTGCCGCGCAACGTGAGCCGGCCCGCCACGCGGTTCCCATCGGCGATCACATCTTCGACCGCACAGCTCAGATCAGGGAACCCTTCCCGAAATGCACCGGTGAACATCTTCAATCCCTCGCGCGTTGGCGGAAAGTCTGGCCCCAGCGCGTGAGTCACGTAGTCGTGCGAGTAGAGCTCGTCGACGAGGTCGACCTTCCCCCTACCCCAGCCCTCTTCGAACCAGCGGCGGTAGATTGCCGTGTTGTCTGCCGTTGTCATGGATGGCCTCCTCGGTAGTGCCGATTCCGCCGGTCCTCCCGGCGACTGACGAAGCGTGCGCATCAGCCCGAGGCACACACATCGCCCGTTCGGGCCATCTTTCTTAGAGGAGGCTGTTCTCCACCGCAAACAAGGTCGCGCCCGCCCGCGTGGAGAGACCGGTCTTGTCGTAGATGTGCTGGATGTGGTGTTTCACGGTGTCGGCGGAGAGGTGGAGGTGCTCGGCCATACCGCG
>DATMRA010000170.1:0-2146 GCA_035566535.1 Candidatus Acidiferrales bacterium
GGACTTCCTCAAGTTCTTCAACAACCTCGAGAGCCAGTTTCATTTCAACGTCAACATCAGCCAGCAGGTGGGCAGTTTCCTGGGAGCTGCGCAGCAGGTGCTCGTGGCCATCGGCACCACCATCTTTGGGCTGGTGGTCAACTTCTTTCTCGTCCTCGTCCTGGGCTTTCTCTGGCTGGTGAGCAGCGAGCGGCTGAAGAACTTTGTCGTCGACCTGGTTCCACCGCACCAGCAGCTGCTGGCGACTGACGTGTTCCGCGAGATCGGCTCGCGCATGGGCGGCTACCTGCGTGGTGTGGCCATCTTCGCTGTCGTGATCGGCGTCGCGACCGGGCTTGCAGCACTCGCGCTGGGCCTGCCCAGTCCGATCCTCCTGGGCATCTTTGCCGGCCTCGCGGGCGCGGTGCCCTTGGTTGGCCAGGCGATCGGAGCACTGCCGCCAGTGCTTCTCGGATTCACGATGGGGCCGGGGTACGGCCTGCTGGTGCTCGCGGTGATCCTCGTCCTGGCCATGATCGAGGCCAACTTCCTGTTGCCCGTGGTCATGGGTCGCGTCGTGGCCCTTCCGTCTCTCGCGGTCATCCTGGCTCTGCTCATCGGGGGAGCGCTGCAGGGCCTCATCGGCGCGCTGCTCGCCGTGCCCATCGCTTCAGCGCTGCAGGTCGTGCTCGTGCGCGTCGTGGTCCCGGCGGTGCATCGCGCTCAGGGTCGAACGCCCGTCCCCGGCACGCCATTCGTCGAAACGCCGCGGCGGCCGCGCGTCACGCGCGCAGCCGCGCGCAAGCTGCTGCGACGGCCCTGATCGTCCCTCCTACAGAGGGATGTTGCCGTGCTTGCGCAACGGGCGCGTCACCGTCTTGTTGCGCGCCATGTGCAGAGCGTTGATGAGGGCTGCTCGGGTCTGGCGCGGCTCGATGACGTCGTCGATGTAGCCGCGCTCGGCCGCGAAATATGGATTGGCGAACTGCTCGCGATAGTCCTCGATCAGCTCCTGGGCGCGCTCTTTGGGGTCGTCCGCTTGAGCAATCTCACGCTTGAAGATGACGCTGACGGCTCCCTGCGGGCCCATCACGGCGATTTCGGCGGTGGGCCACGCCACGTTGTAGTCGGCGTGAATGTGCTTTGAACACATGACGTCGTACGCGCCCCCGTATGCCTTGCGCGTGATCACCGTCAGCTTGGGAACAGTCGCCTCGCAGTACGCATACAGCAGCTTGGCGCCGTGGCGGATGATGCCCCGGTACTCCTGCTCCGTGCCGGGAAGAAAGCCCGGAACGTCGACGAACGTCACGAGAGGGACGTTGAAGGAGTCGCAGAAGCGCACGAAGCGCGCGGCCTTGTTCGACGCATCGATGTCGAGCGCCCCGGCGAGAACGCGCGGCTGGTTGCCCACCAAACCGACAGCGTGTCCGCCGAGTCTGCCGAACCCGCAGATGATGTTCTGCGCGTGGTACGGCATCACCTCCAGGAACTTCCCCTCGTCGAGCACCCGCGAGACGACGCCGCGCATGTCGTACGGTTGATTGGGATTGTCCGGGATGATCGACTGCAGCTCGACATCGGCTCGTTGCGGATCGTCGAGCGTGGGACGGTACGGTGGTTGCTCCCGGTTGTTGGCGGGCAAATAGGAGAGCAGATCGCGGATCTGGGCGAAGGCCTCATCCTCGGTTTCCGCATTGAAGTGGGCGACCCCGCTTCGCTGGTTGTGCACGTCGGATCCCCCGAGCTCCTCGAAGGTGACCTGCTCACCGGTTGTCACCTTGATCACGTCAGGCCCGGTGATGAACATGTACCCGATGTGCTGCACCATGAAGATGAAATCGGTCATCGCCGGTGAATACACGGCGCCGCCGGTACATGGGCCGACGATCAGCGAGAGCTGGGGGATGACGCCGCTCGACTCGACGTTGCGGTAGAAGATCTCGGCGTAGCCGGCGAGTGACACCACGCCCTCCTGGATGCGCGCGCCACCGGAGTCGTTGATACCGATGCAGGGACAACCGGTGCTCTGCGCCAGGTCCATGATCTTGGTGACCTTCTCAGCGAACACCTCACCGAGCGAGCCACCAAACACCGATGCGTCGTGGCTGAAGACGAACACCTGGCGTCCGTCGATCGTGCCCCATCCCGTGACCACGCCGTCGCC
>DATMRA010000171.1:0-5981 GCA_035566535.1 Candidatus Acidiferrales bacterium
AGGATCAACGCAAGGCCCATCCCGATGGCTCCCAGCCCCGCGCTGATCAGGAGGTCGTACCACTGGATCCCGCTCGGCCCGGCACGAAACAGCGCGCTTCGCACGGCACCGAGGTTGACGGAGGAGTTGATCAGCACGAACAGCCAGACCGGCACACCGACGAGAAAGCCGATGAGGTTGAGCCGACGCTCCATCATCTTGGACTGCTTTTCCTGCTGCTCCGCGAGGCGGGCGGCAGCGTGCCGCTGGCGCAGGTCGAGATCGGCGAACATCTCGCGAACTTCCGCGCCCACCTCATCGTAGAGACGCGCCAGCTGAAACGTCTGCTGCCATCGCTCGTAACAGCGATGGTGGTGCTCCTCCTGCATCGTCTGCGCGAAATATCCCTGTGCGGTGAAGGCGAGCAGTGCGTCTCGGATGCGCGCAAACGCAGCGACGCGATCAGCGTCGGAGATGTCAGCCCCCGCTGCCACCCACCGTCGCGAAACCTCCTGGGAGAGCAACATGAGCACGAAGCGCTGCTGCAGAGCGAGCAGGAAGAGCAAGAAGTATTGGGTCGCGATGTGCGCCGGCAGCGTCTGCCGGAAGAATGGAGTCGCGGGCGCATTGCGCGCAAGGAATCCGCCCCCGTTGAGCGAGAAGAAGAACCACTGGCCGTCGGAGTACGGAAGCGCCTGCGGGTCATCGGGCGTCTGCACCGCCGGATGCACATCCTGGTTGGCGTGGAAGAAATTTCGAAGTCTGAACAGCATCTCTTCCGCGCGCCCCTGTTCGCATCCGTCGACGAACAGCGACGCGTAGGGAAGGAGCATGCCCGGGACGAAGACCTGCTCCCACCACGGGTTTCTCTCGTCTTCGGTGGTGCCGGCGCGCAGAAGACCGTCGACGATCTCTCCAATGGTATGCGGCCGGCCGTCGCGGTCCGGCCCGGCGACGGCCGGGAAATACGCCGTCCCAGCCGGTGCAGCACCTCGCTCGGCCGGCGCCAGCGCGCGTTCAGCTCGAACAGCCGCGGCGCGCTGGCCGGATATGAATCGAAAGTGATGCAGGAAATCGAACCACGCGTCCGGGCTTGGCGACGTGGGTCGTGCCGCGATTGTCAGAAACCCAACGCCGTGGCGGAACAGCGCCAGCGACACCTCGTGGAGAACGAAGGGAATGTCGCTGTGCCGGGTGACGAGCGTCCAGGCTGCGCCGGAGTGGTCGGCGCCGCCACCCAGCCCGGCCGGTGACCGAAGCGCCGCCTCATCCATGCGCCACAGCGCAGCAGTGCGAATCGAGTCAGCCGGTGGACGCAGGAACGCTGCGACATGCGACAGCAGATCGGCTGACGGGAACTCCTCCGGCTGCCAGATCTTCAGCGACTGGCGAGCACCTTGCCATGCGGCCTGCTCGATAACCGTCGCCCGGGCCGACAACGTGCTGCCGTCGAAGGTGAACGGGTATACAAAACGAAGCGCCGACGCGGTGATGTCGACCGTTCCATCGACCGTCGCTGCAGCCGGGTGGTCAGCAATGCGCTGGCTCGGGGCCGGGAGCGCAGGCGAATCGTCCGTCGCCAAAGCCCGGTCCTCTCTCACCATCCGCTCCACAGGTTGTGCGCCGCGCTCGGCGGCCCCCGACTCCACCCCCCACCGGCGCGCCAATTATAAGCGGCTCACCGGGCGCCAATCCGGGCCAGTTCGGCTGCACCCGGACACAGCTTCTCGTACGGCACGTGAACCAGAGACTGCAAAGACGTGCTGCCCGCGGCGTGCAGGTCGGCTCGCGTCTCGTCGATGTACAGCAATCCGGTGACGACCTCACCGCGTGCAGATGCTTCCTGAAGGTACACGATAACCGCCTCGCGGTCGGTGGGGTCGTATCCGGAGGGGACTGCTCTGAAGTTGATCGGGGCGCCGTCATGCATGGGCACGCTGACCACACCGTCGTCCGGGATGGATGCTTCGATCGCGGCCTCCGGCGGCACGAAGTCGGTCTCGGTCACCTTGACCTCGTGCTGTCGCGTGAACAGGTAGCTCTTGGTCGACCCCTCGTGATCGTTGAATGTCACGCAGGGCGAGATCACGTCGACGATGGCAAGGCCGCCATGTGTAAGACCCGCCTTGAGCAGTGGCACCAGCTGCTGCTTGTCGCCCGAGAATCCTCGAGCCAGGAACGTCGCTCCGGCGCTCAAGCCGAAGGAGATCGGGTCGATTGGCGAGAGCTGATTCGCCGCGCCCCCCTTGGCGGTTGAGCCGACGTCCGCGGACGCCGAGAACTGCCCTTTGGTGAGCCCGTACACACCATTGTTCTCGAGCACGTAGAGCATGCGCACGTTACGCCGGATCAGATGACCCAGATGACCGAGGCCGATTGAGAGCGAGTCTCCGTCGCCCGAGATTCCTACGAAGACGAGGTCGCGGTTGGCGGCGTTGGCACCGGTTGCGATGGGAGCCATGCGTCCATGCGCGGAGTTGAACCCGTGAGCGCCGCGAGCGAAGTACGCCGGCGTCTTACCCGAGCAGCCGATCCCGCTCATCTTCGCGATCATGTGCGGAGGGATCGCGAGATCCCACAACGCGTGCACGAGCGCCGCCGTGACTGAGTCGTGCCCACAGCCGGCGCACAACGTCGACATGGCCCCTTCGTAGTCGCGGGTCGTGAGCCCAAGCCGATTGTGCAGGAGGCCGGGGTGTGTAACCGGAGGTTTGACGATGGAGGGCACGTCAATCCCCCAGCTGCGCCGAGATGCTGTCGACGACGTCATCGGCGCTGAGTGGAAATCCACCGTACACCAGAACGGATCGCATCTTGTCCTTGGGCACCGTTGTCTCCAGGACCAGCAGCGAGCGCAGCTGGGCGTCGCGGTTCTGCTCGACCACGAACAGCAGGTCGTGGTCGTCCAGGAACTGCTGCACCGCGGCGCCGAACGGAAACCCCCGAACGCGCATGTAGTCGGCCACGATGCCGCGTTCGGACAGCTCCTGCAGCGCCTCGCGTACGGCGAGATCACAACCACCGACCGTCACGACCCCGATACGTGCCGCATCACGGAGCTCGACGACGGGCTCCGGCACCCGTCCTGCCGCCGCGGCATGTTTGCGCGCGAGACGGTCGACCACCGCCTGATACTCGTCCGGAGTCTCTGTGTAGGCACCCTCACGCGTGTGCCCTGAGCCACGCGTGAAATAGGCACCCTTCGAGCTGACGCCGGGGAGCGTGCGTGGCGTCACGGAGTCGGCGTCCTCGTCGTCATAGCGATGGAAGGTCGCGATCTTGGCGAGGTCATCCGCGTCGAGTACGCGCCCGCGGTCGGGAACGTATGTGTCGTCCCACGTGAGCGTCGGGGTAACCCAATCGTTCATGCCGATGTCCAGGTCCGAGAGCATGATCACGGGCGTCTGGAAACGCTCGGCAAGGTCGAACGCATTCACCGCCATGTGGAAGCATTCGGTCGGGTTGCCGGGGAACAGAAGGATGTGTTTGGTGTCCCCATGCGACGCATACGCACAGGCGAGAATGTCGCTCTGCTGTGTACGCGTCGGCATGCCGGTCGACGGGCCGGCGCGCTGCACGTCCATCACCACTGCCGGAATCTCGGCGTAGTAGGCCAATCCGAGCAGCTCGTTCATCAGCGAGATTCCCGGACCGGACGTGGAGGTGAAAGCGCGAGCACCCGCCCACGACGCTCCCAGCACCATGCCGATCGAGGCCAGCTCGTCCTCCGCCTGGATCACGAGGTAGTTGTTGCGTCCGGTGACCGGGTCGCGCCGGTACCGCTCGCAGAACTTGGTGAACGCGTCCATGAGC
Source organism: Candidatus Acidiferrales bacterium (assembly GCA_035566535.1). Classification (GTDB taxonomy): domain Bacteria; phylum Chloroflexota; class Dormibacteria; order Aeolococcales; family Aeolococcaceae; genus JAFARE01. Next base: position 3,793 of record DATMRA010000171.1, read on the forward strand.
GAGGTCGACGGCGTGATGGGATACCACGCAGCCACCGTGGCGCCGGCATACAGACAGCCGAGCGCCGCTGCGGTGTTGCCGTCGATCAACATGGCGTCGGCGGCCGCGGCCATACGTTCAACCCGGCAGGGCAGCGGGCATTCGAAGTGCTCGCGCGCGTACCCGTAGCCGAGCTGCAGCGCACGCTGGTTCGCGTCGCGCAGCTTCTCTTTGCCGGCAAAGCGCTCGGTAAGGAGGTCGGCGATGACCTCCATGTCGATGCCGAGCACCGCCACCACAGCGCCGGCATAGGCGATGTTCTTCAGCAGAATACGTTCGCGCGCACCGCGAAAGCTCTCGTTCACCATCTGGGCCAGGGGCACGCCCAGATAGGTCACGTCGGTCCGCACCAGGCTCGGATCGAGAGGCCACGAGGAGTCGTACAGCACGTAGCCGTCGCGGCGAACCTCACGGATGTCGCGCGCGTACGTCTGGGCATTCATGGCCACCATCACGTCGTACTCGCGCGCCCGGGCAACAAGTCCCGTCTTGTTGACCCGTATCTCGTACCAGGTGGGAAGGCCTTGAATGTTCGACGGGAAGAGGTTCTTCCCCGAAACCGGCACGCCCATGCGGAACATCGCCCGCATGAGAAGGTTGTTCGCGCTGGACGAGCCGGTGCCGTTGACGTTGGCCAGCTTGACGGCGAAGTCGTTGACCAGCGAGGCCGTCTCCGGCGCAGCCTCGAGGACCATGTCAGGCCACCTGCACCGGCGACATCGACAGCGCCAGGGGAATGGCCAGGTCGAACTTTTGCATGTCCCACGCCGCCGTTGGGCAGCGCTCCGCACACAGCCCGCAATGCACGCACAGGTCCTCGTCCTTGACCATCACGCGCCGCGTCTGAGGAAGCGCTTCAGACACGAACAGGGCCTGCTCGGGGTTTTCGGCCGGCGCTGACAGGCGCGTGCGGAGGTCACGCTCGTCGCCGTTCTCGGTAATGGTCAGGCATTGCACCGGGCAGACATCGATGCACGCGTCACATTCGATGCAGAGTGGAGCGGCGAACACGGTCTGGATGTCGCAGTTGAGGCACCGCTGCACCTCCCGCGCCGTCTGCTCTGCGGAGAAACCCAGCTCGACCTCGATGTCGAGATTCTCGAAGCGCCGGGTGAGCTCAACGTGCGTCATCTGCTGCCGCGGTGACGGGTTGTAGTCGTTGTGGTAGCTCCACTCCGTGAGCCCCATCTTCTGACTCACCAGGTTCATGTGCTGCGGCGGCCGATCTGTCAACGGTTTTTGCTGGCAGTGGTTGTGGATCGAGATCGCGGCCTGGTGCGCGTGCTCGACCGCCCAGATGATGTTCTTCGGTCCCCACGCCGAGTCACCGCCAAAGAACACGCCCGGCAACGACGATTGCATCGTGGTCTCGTCCACGATGGGCACGTTCCAGTCCCCCATCGCCAAACCCAGGTCGCCCTCGATCCACGGAAACGCGTTCTCCTGCCCGATGGCGAGGATGACGTCGTCACACGGCAGACTCACCGTGTCGATCACCGTCGACCGGCGCGCGCCCTCGTCCCACTGCAGACGCTCGAACTCCATGCCCACCAGCTGCCCGTCCTCCACGATGAAGCGCGTGGGCGAATGGTTCACGAGGATCTCGACGCCCTCCTCCTCGGCGTCCTCCAGCTCCCATGGCGAGGCCTTGAAGAAGGGCCGCGGGCGGCGGGCGATCACTGTGATATCGCTGCCACCGAGCCGGAGCGACGAACGGCAGCAGTCCATGGCCGTGTTGCCCACACCGATGATGAGCACACGCCGGCCTATGGAATCGACGTGGCCGAACGCGATCGAGCTCAGCCAGTCGATACCGATGTGAATACGGTCCGTCTCACGCCTTCCTGGAAGGTCCAGCTCCTTCCCCCGAGGGGCGCCGCTGCCGACGAACACAGCGTCGTAGCCCTCGTCGAGAAGCGAGCGAAGGCTGGTGATGGGGCTGTTGTAGCGGACGTCGACCCCCATGCTCATGATCACGTCGATTTCGTCGTCGAGAACCTGGGCCGGCAAGCGGAATGACGGGATGTTGGTGCGCATGAGCCCGCCGGGCTTGTCGAGCTGCTCGAACATCACGACCTCATATCCGAGCGGCAGCAGGTCGTTGGCCACGGTCAGCGATGCCGGACCGGCGCCCACGCAGGCGATGCGCT
>DATMRA010000172.1:0-3173 GCA_035566535.1 Candidatus Acidiferrales bacterium
ATCATCCTGGTCACGGCCGATCGTGGTTTGTGCGGCGCGCTGAACAGCAACAATGTGCGGCTCGCGCTGCGCGAGATGAATGAGTCGAACGTGCCCACCGCGGTGGTGACCATCGGCCGCAAGGGCCGCGACATCATGCGCCGGCTGCGCAAGGACCTCATCGCCGACGTGAGCGAGATCGGCGAAAAGCCGCGGATGGGCGATGTGCTGCCGGCGACGAGGGTGGCGCTCGAGCAGTACGAGAAGGGCGACGCGGATCAGGTGGACTTGGTGTTCGCCAAGTTCATCAGCGTCGGCCGCCAGCAGGCGACCCTTCTGCGTCTCATCCCCGTGGAGCCGCCCAAGGATGCTCCGCCCGCGGCTGCCGATTTCGAATACGAACCCGAGCCGAAGGACGTGCTCGACGCTCTGCTGCCCCGGTACGTCGAGGGGCAGGTCTACGCTGCGGTGCTGGAGAATGCAGCATCGGAGCAGGCAGCGCGCATGCTGGCGATGCGCAATGCCTCCGACAACGCCGCTGATTTCATCCAGGACCTCACGCTCACCGCGAACAAGGTGCGCCAGGCAACGATCACGACAGAATTGATGGAGATAGTCGCAGGGGCGACTGCGCTCGAAGGCTGAAGGAGCTCGAAACCATGGCAGTTGCAGACAAGAAGGCGGTCGCCACCGGCCACGTGGTGCAGGTCATCGGCCCGGTTGTTGACGTCGAGTTCACCGATGAGCGCCTCCCCGACATTCTCGACGCGCTCGAGATCGACCGCGGCAACGACAGGCGCCTCGTGCTGGAGGTGCAGCAGAACGTCGGCAACGGTGTCGTGCGAACAATCGCCATGGACACCACGGAGGGCCTCCGCCGTGGTGACGAGGTTCGCGCCACCGGTGCGCCGATCCAGGTTCCGGTCGGCGAGGAAACGTTGGGACGCATGTTCAACGTCATCGGTGAACCCATCGACGGCAAGGGACCGTTGAAGACCACGAGCAGGCTGCCCATCCACCGCGCACCGCCCAGCATCTCGGAGCAGTCGACGGAGACCGAGATTCTCGAGACGGGAATCAAGGTCATCGACCTCATCTGCACGTTCTCCAAGGGCTCAAAGATCGGGCTCTTCGGCGGCGCGGGCGTCGGCAAGACGGTCATCGTCATGGAGATGATCCGCAACATCGCGCGCGAACACGCAGGCTACTCCGTGTTTGCCGGCGTTGGTGAGCGCACCCGCGAGGGAACGGCGCTCTACGGTGAGATGCAGGAATCCGGCGTGCTCGAGCAGACCGCGCTGGTCTACGGGCAGATGAACGAGTCCCCGGGGGCACGCGCCCGCGTCGCATTGACCGGTCTCACCATCGCGGAGTGGTTCCGCGACGAGAAGGGCTCCGACACGCTGCTCTTCATTGACAATATCTTCCGCTACACGCTGGCCGGCGCCGAGGTTTCCGCGCTGCTCGGCCGCATGCCATCCGCCGTCGGTTATCAGCCGACGCTGGCCACCGAGATGGGTGACCTGCAGGAGCGCATCACGTCGACGCGCAAGGGATCGATCACGTCGGTGCAGGCGGTGTACGTGCCCGCCGACGACTTCACCGACCCGGCGGTGGCGACGACCTTCGGCCACCTCGGCGCGACGGTGACGCTGAGCCGCTCCATCGTCGAGGAGGGCATTTATCCCGCGGTCGATCCACTGGAATCGTTCAGCCGCATCCTCGACCCGCTTGTTGTCGGCGAGGAGCACTACCGCGTGGCGCAGGGCGTCAAGCGCGTGCTCCAGGAGTACAAGGAACTGCAGGACATCATCGCCATCCTCGGCCAGGAAGAGCTGTCCGAAGACCAGAAGCTCACGGTGCGTCGCGCTCGGCGCATCCGCTACTTCCTGTCGCAGCCGTTCTTCGTTGCGGAGCAGTTCACCGGGCGCGATGGAAAGTACGTCTCGTTGAAGGACACGATTCAAGGCTTCGCGGAGATTCTCGACGGCAAGCACGACGATCTGCCCGAGGACGCGTTCTACATGTGCGGGACGATTGACGAGGCCGTCGAGCGGGCCAAGACGATGGCAAGCGAGGAGGCCAAGGAGAAGTCTGCCGCCAAGGGTGAGACCGAGAAGTCGGACGAGCCGGCGGCGGACCACACCTCGGCTGCTCCAGAGGCCACGAGCGCGGCGTAATGGCCAAGCTGCAAGTCGAACTCGTCACCGCCGAGGGCCGGGTGCTCAGCCAGGAGGCCGACTTCGTGGTGGCTCCCGGCATCGACGGTGAACTCGGCGTGCTGCCGCACCACATTCCGCTGCTCACGCCGCTTGCGACCGGCGAAGTGCTCGTTCGCAACGACGGTCACGACGAACACCTCTACGTGTCGGGTGGTTTCCTCGAGGTGCTGCCGGACCGGGTCGTGATTCTCGCGGACGCAGCAGAACGCGCCGAGGACATCGATGAAGCGCGCGCAGAAGAAGCGCGGCGCCGCGCGCAGGAATTGCTGGCAGAGGAGCCGGGTAACGATGAGGCGGCGGCACAGCTGGAAAGTGCGCTCTTCCGGATCAAGGTTGCTGAGATCCGGCGCCGCAGGCACGGCGACCGTCGCGGAGGCGCTCCGCCCAGCCAGTGACCTCCCCGCCAGGGCTCGATCTCGACGCGCTCGGTCGCTACTTGGCGCCCCTCGTGGGCGACTTGCACGGTCCGCTGACCGGCGAGGTGATTGCCGGCGGAAAGTCAAACCTGACGTACGTCGTCCACGACGGCGATCGCCGGTTCGTCGTGCGCCGTCCCCCGTTAGCCCTCGTGCTGCCAACCGCGCACGACATGAGCCGTGAATATCGCGTGCTCGACGCACTGCGCGACACTGCAATTCCCGTGCCCCCCGTGCTCGCTCTGTGTACCGACCCGTCCGTGCTGGGTGCTCCCTTCTACGTGATGGAGTGGGTGGACGGTCACGTGATACGCAATGAGCTGCCGCCGGAGTTCGCGCCGACTCCCGAGACACGGCGGGCGATGTCCGAAGGGCTCGTCGACACGCTGGCGGAGCTGCACGCGGTGGACCCTGACGCTGTCGGTCTCCAGGACTTCGGCCACCCCGACGGCTTTCTCGCCCGTCAGGTGCGGCGCTGGTGGACCCAATGGGAGGCCTCCAAAACGCGCGAGCTTCCCAGCATTGAAGAGCTGCACCATCGCCTCGAGACCTCGCT
>DATMRA010000173.1:0-5542 GCA_035566535.1 Candidatus Acidiferrales bacterium
GCACTCGAGATCACCTACCTGCGCCACCTCGTGTGGGAGGTGGCCAAGAAACTGCCGGAACGGCAGCGCATGGTGCTCACGTTGCGCGAGCTGCAGGGCATGTCGTATGCGTCCATCGCCCGCTTCATGGGCATCAGCGACTCGGCGGTGGAAACGCTGCTGCACCGCGCGCGCAAACGCTTCAAGGAGGAGTATCTCCTGCTCGAGAGCCCGCCGGAAAAGCAGGGACCCTGCGGTGACGTCGCGCGCCTGATGGCGGGTGGACGGGACAAGCTCACGCCCGCTCAGAAGCAAACGGTGGTCGCGCACATCGCCGAGTGCGAGTGGTGCGAGGAGCAGTACCTGCCCCAGCTCACAGCCGAGCTTGTCGGCCGCCCGGTGCTTCGAATCACAGGAACGAGCGCCTGACGGCGATCCGGCGGGTGGTCTGCGCCCCCAACGCATTCAAGGGGACGTTATCGGCGGAGCGCGCGGCCACGGCGATGGTTGCCGGCGTTGTCGAAGCTGGCGCGCGCGCTGTCGCACTGCCCGTGGCGGATGGCGGGGATGGCACGCTCGATGTGCTGCTCGCGGGCGCCGGGGGCGAGGGCACGACGACGATGCATCGGGTCACTGGGCCTGCCGGCCTCCCCGTCGATGCTCGCCTCGGATGGCTGGCTGATTCCACAGCCGTCGTCGAGATGGCAGAGGCTGCCGGGCTGCGGCTCCTCCCGGCGGAGCATCTCTCACCTCTGGCGACCACATCTCGCGGCGCCGGGGAGCTGCTGGCGGCGGCGCTCGATGCCGGGGCAGCGCGGGTCATCGTCGGTGTCGGAGGCAGCGCCAGCACGGACGGTGGGGCTGGCCTGCTCCAGGCGCTCGGAGCTCGCCTCCTCGACGCGCGTGGCGATGAGATCGGCGCCGGCGGCGGCGAGCTTGCCAGGATGGAACGTATCGACCTCTCGGCGCTGCATCCTGGGGTGCGGCGGGCCGTCATCGAGGTGGCGACGGACGTGCGCAACCCGCTGTCCGGCCCCGACGGAGCAGCCTGCGTCTTCGCGCCGCAGAAGGGCGCCACGCCAGGGGATGTCGCCACGCTGGATGCCGCCCTCACGCGATTTGCAGGGATCGTCGAGCGCGATCTTGGCGCGGCGGGCCTGGCCGACCTGGCCGGGGCCGGCGCGGCCGGCGGAGCCGGCTTTGCCCTGGCTCTCATCGGGGCGACGCTGGTCTCCGGTGCGGCGCTGGTGTGCGACCTTGTCGGCCTCGACGCCGCGCTGGTGGGGGCTGATCTCGCCCTGACCGGGGAGGGCAGTCTCGACGCCCAGACCGCCTTCGGCAAGGCTCCAGCCGAGGTGGCGGCGCGAGCTCAGCGGGCGGGTGTCCCCTGTGCTGCCATCGCCGGTCGCGTCGTCCCTCCCGCGGCAGGCGGCTTCATTCGCGTCAAGTCCCTGGAGGAAATGGCCGGAGCCGTCGAAGCACGGCGAGACGCGCCCCAGCTAATCCAGCAGGCTGCGCGCCTTCTCGTAGACGAGTTGCTCGGAGGCGGCGTTCAGTAAACGGGCGTGAGCCACTCCGCGTATTTAGTGGATAAGCCGGTCACGACATCCAGATAGACGCGCTGCAGCCGCATGGTGAGGGGACCCGGTTCGCCGTCCCCAATCCTGCGGCGGTCGATCTCGACCACCGGCGCTACCTGGGCTCCCGTCCCGACGAAGAACACCTCATCGGACACGTACAGCTCGCTGCGGTCGATCGACCGCTCCTCCACCTCCAGACCGAGCTCCTCGCGCGCGAGGTGCATCACCGAGGCGCGCGTGATTCCCTCAAGGATGCTGTCGGAGGGAGGCGGCGTGATGATCGCCCCGCGCCGGACGATGAAGATGTTCTCCGCGCTGCCCTCGCTCACGTGGCCCTCATGGGTGAGGAGGATCGCCTCATCGAACCCGCCCTGGAGCGCCTCGCTCTTGGCCAGGGCCGAATTGATGTACAGGCCGGTGCACTTGGTCCGAACCGGCGCCATGCTGTCGTCGATTCGACGCCAGGACGACACCATGCAGCGGATTCCATCGGTCCCCACATACGGGCCGATCGGCGTGGTGACGATGCCGAAGCTGTCGGGGACGTCGTGCAGCTTGACGCCGATTATCTCCGCCGATTTGAAGCAGAGCGGCCGCACGTATGCGTCCTCGCGGAACTCGTTGCGGCGGAGCAGGTCGTTGGTGATCTCACACAGCTCTTCGACGCTCCATGGAATTGTCATCTGCAGCGCGCGCGCATTTGCGTGCATCCGCTGGTAGTGCTCCGGCACACGGAGCACGAACAGCTGCTTGCGCGACTCATTCCAATAACCCCGGATACCCTCGAAGATGCCCGTTCCGTAGTTGAGGCCGTGCGTGAGCAGGCCCACCTTGGCATCGGCGTAACGGACGATGTCTCCGTTGAAGAAGACCCAGGAGCGGTCTCGCCTTGTGCCCGCGTCAGTTTCGGCAGGCGCTGTCTGGGCCATATGCGGCAAGCGTACAACTCGAGCGTCCTCGCGACGCTCACTCGCGCCAGTATCGGCACCCTTTGGTATGCTCGGCCGCGTCTAGGAACTGGCTGCGCGCTCACGCTCGCGCGGCGTTGGCATGTGAGACGGCCAGGATGGAGGAACCATGACCGACGTGGTGAGGACCCGTTCCGGTACCTTGCCGGAGGCTCGGGCAACCCGCTGGAACCCTTCGCCGGAGGAGCTGCGTGAGCTGACCGCTCGCATGCCCAATGCGAAGCCCACCGAGTTTGACAATTACAACGTGCAGACGCGGGTCGTGTCGCGCAGCAAGGGCAGCACATACATCATCAGCGACCACCCCGAGGAGCACTCCGACCAGACGATCAGCCCGGCGGATGCGCAGGTGATAGCCGACACTCAGGACGCGTACATCCGTGACCAGGAAATGCTGGTCATCGACGGCTACATCGGCAACGACCCCGAGTACAGGGTCCGGGCCCGCCTCTATATCGAATCCGCCAACGCCAACATCGCGGGCATGCAGCGCTGGCTGTATTTCGACGCTGACAATCCGGGTCCCGGATTCGAGCCACGGCTCACCATCATCTACACGCCCAACCTCGCCGCCCCCGGCTACCCCAGCGACAGAGTCATCACCGTCGACCTCGAAGGCGGCGTGACGCGTGTCCTCAACAGCGACTACTTCGGCGAGTCCAAGAAGGGCGGCCTGCGCATGTGGAACAAGCTGACGTACGACCGCGGCGGCCTCTCTCTGCACGCGGGCTGCAAGGTCGTGCCGACTGCGAACGGTGAGCAGGCCATGCTGATCATCGGGCTGTCGGGAACGGGCAAGACCACCACGACATTCACCCGTCAGAACGACAGCAAACCGGTGCAGGACGACTTCGTCGCGCTCTACCCAGGTGGTCTGGTGGTGGCCACGGAGAACGGCTGCTTCGCGAAGACCTTTGCCCTGGACCCGAAATTCGAGCCCACCATCCACGGTGCCGTCTGCAAGCCCGAGGCCTACCTCGAGAACGTCTCACAGCACAACGGAACGATCGACTTCTTCGACACCTCGTACACACCAAACGGCCGCGCCGTGTTCCGGATGGACGCGCTCGGCTGGCACAAGGACGCGCGGGACGTCAAGGCGGTCGACCATCTGCTGATCCTCAATCGCAACGAGAACATCATCCCCGCGGTGGCACGGCTGAATCGCGAGCAGGCCGCCCTCTACTTCATGCTCGGCGAGACCCAAGGGACGTCGGCGGGCGGCAAGGAGGAGGAGGGGAAGTTCCTTCGTGTGCCCGGCACCAATCCGTTCTTCCCGCTGCTCCACGACCAGCAGGGCAATCGATTCCTCGAGTTGCTCGATTCGTGCAGCTTCCAGGTGTATCTGCTCAACACCGGCCGCGTCGGAGGCCCCGACGGCGACGACCGCAGCAAGAAGGTGACCATCCCCTACTCCAGCGCCGTCGTGAAGGCCATCGCCGAAGGCACCATTCAGTGGGAGAGCGATCCGGATTTCGGCTACGAGGTGGCGAGTGCAGTCCCTGGTGTCGACGACCTCGAGATCCTGCAGCCCCGGAAGCTGTACCAGCGGCAGGGACGCGCAGACGAGTACGCCGCGATAGTGAAACGCCTCAAGCAGGAGCGCCGCCAGTACCTCGAGAAGTTCCCCGGCCTCCATTCCGAAATCGTCAACGCCGTCGCGTGAGTGCGGCCGCCGCAACACGATGACCATCGAAACGATCGAGACCGTCGCCGCCGGCGCAGGCGCATCGGCTGCAACGCCGAACGACGCAGTGAGCCTTGACATCGCTGCGCCACCGGACGTCCTCTGGCGGTTGGTGAGCGACATCCGCAACATGGGTCGATGGAGCCCGGAAACCTTCAGCACGCGGTGGCTCCGCGGCGCAACCGCACCGGCTCCAGGCGCGCGGTTTCGCGGCTGGAACAAGTGGCACATGTTTGTCTGGGCCAGCAACTCCGAGATCGAGGTGGCCGACCCGGGCAGGGAATTCTCCTTCAGCACCGTGGTGTGGGGCAAGAAGCGAACCCGCTGGACCTACGCGTTCGAACCGCTGAGGGATGGCACGCGCGTCACCGAGACGCGGACAGTTTTCAGCAACACGTGGTTCCGCGCATTTGTCCAACGCTGGTTCATGCCCGGACACAAGGAGTCGTTCGCTGACGGCATGGCCACGACGTTGCAGCGCCTCAAGCGCGCGGCCGAGGCGACCTAGTCGCCGGGTCCGCCCGCGCGCGGCTCGCCGGATCAACGGCAAGCTGGTAGGCTCGCGCGGCTGGAGATGATGGCGTGAGTAAACGACGCGGCACAGCGCCGGCGGATCTGGTTCTCGAGACGTGCCCCCACTGCGATCAACTCGTGCCTGTGGGCGCGTACTGCGGCAACTGCGGCGCCCACCTCGCCGACGCGGCCGGGCGCACGCGCCTGCACGCGTATGCCGCCGCACCGAACGAACAGGTGATGCGGCCCACGGTTATTTCGACGCTCTTCCCTCACCTGCCGCATCGTCATGCACACGTGTTTCGGGAGGTGCTCGGCGCCGGTCTCCTCATCGTCGTGCTGCTCGCCGCGGTCCGCCTCTACACCTCTGCACTGATCGGCGCCGCGCTGCTGCTCCCGATCCTGTATCTCGTCTACCTCTACGAGGTCGACGTCTACGAGACCGAGCCCGTGCTCGTCGTCGGCGCGACGTTCGTGACCGGGGCGGCACTTGGCGTGGGCTATGCGCTCGTGACCGGACACTTCATCAGCGGCACCATCGGGGGCACACAACAGGGGCCCTTCGTCAGCGGAGTCGTGCTGCCGTCTATCGCGCAGCTGCTCATGGTCGTGGGGCCACTGTTGCTGCTCTCACACAGCCAATTCGACGAGACACTCGACGGCCTGACCTTCGGCGTGACAGCGGCGCTGGGCTTCACGCTGGCTGCGGTGCTCACCGGTTTCTGGCATGTCTTCACCGCGCCATTGCAGGGAAATTCAAGCGTGTCCCCGGGCGAGCTGCTGCGCCTCGCCCGCGAAGGCATACTCGTGCAGCT
>DATMRA010000174.1:0-14420 GCA_035566535.1 Candidatus Acidiferrales bacterium
GAACACCGTGATGTCGACGTCCTCGTCGATGAGCGGGCGCAGCGTCGCAGGCGGACTCCAGCCGACAACGAGCATTGGCAGGCGAAAACCGGCCGCACGGAGCGCAAGCGCCTCATCGGGCGTGTAGACGCCCAACCACGATGCACCGCCGTCGAGCGCCGCCTGGGCGGCGGTCTCGGCGCCGTGGCCGTACCCGTTGGACTTCACCATGACCAGGAGTTCCGTGGATCGCGGCACGTGGGCGCGAAACGCCGCTGCGTTGTGCTGCAGGGCATCGACGTCGACCTCCGCCCAGCGAAGCAGACCGCTGCCAGGAAGCGATGTCACGCGGGAGCGAGTACGGGTTCTGGCGCGGGCGCGGTGCTGCGCATGCGCCGCACCAGTCCGAACGGTGTCTGCTCATCGGACTGGCCCAGAGGATTGTCTGCAACCACGGCCAGCACGTCCTCGGCGCTCACGCCGCCGGTGACGGCGAACACCTCGGCCGCCATGTCGTTGGCGTCGATGATCGCCACGTCGACTTGCTTTCCGAGACGCTCCGAGACGTCACGAGCGATGCGCCTCGCTTCGCCGGCAGGGTCGAGCGGCGCTTTGGTCGCCCACTGATCGTACGGCGGCAGGTTGAGCGCGGATGGTCCGTCGATAGCCTTCGGCCCGTATCCGGCAATGCGATAGAAGACGCCACGAATCCCGAATGGACGCGTCACCGCCGCCGCCGCGGCTGCGAGCAGAATCCGCGGCGCGCCGGCCTCTTCCAATGCAAGTTGCATCGTCGTCGGATGCGCCAATCCCACGCCGGTTGGCTCATGGCTGACGAAGCGCGAGAGCGTTCTCGCCAATGCTGTGGTTTGAATCTCATCGATGGGATACGACCTGCCCTGGCTGATGGCGAGGGTCTTTTCGCTGACGATGAGGACGTCACCGTCGCGGATGTCGACGCCCGCATCAATCAGCGGCGCCAGCGCGTCCACGATTGCTCCGACGAGGTCGTCGCCCGGCGAGATGAGCGCGGAGCGTAGCGGGAATCGCGCCCAGACGCCATCGTCTGTCTGCAGGAAGAGGTGGCGGCCCCAGTTCGGGCGCGCGGCCGCGAGCAGGTGTTCACCGTCCTCTGTGCGCCGGGCAACCTCGGCATCGCCACGATGGACGAAACCGGAACGGTAGCTACCTTCGTCCAGCGCCATCGCACGGTCGTCCATGAACACGCGCATCCACAGCTCAGCGTTGACGGCGCGCCAGAAGAACATCGACTCTTCGATCTCCCCCATGCACGCACGCCGGAACCCGTCGGCGACCGCGGACCCACGCCAGTACTTTCGCTCCTGGAACGCCGGCGAGCGCATGAGGCTCTGCAGCACCGCACGCTGGCGCCGGTACCAGCGGAATTCAGGTGTGGTGAAGCCGATTTTCTTGCGCCGCCTCTCGACCTCCTTTGGGAGCACCCCGTGCAGCGCTTTGCGAACCACGGCGCGGGTCCATCCGTGATCGATGATCGCGCTGGTCGGAAGACGTAATACGTGCTCGACGAGCTCCTGGTCCAGGAACGGCAGCCGCGCCTCGAGCGAGTGCGCCATCGACGCACGATCCTCATAGCGGAGTAGCGGCGGCAGACTGTAGGTGACGAAGTCCTGCAGGAGCCGCAGCTTGAGGTCGTCGGCAACGCGGTCGTCCTTCGGCGGGGAGTGTCGGGCGGCGAAGTCCTCGCGCAACAGCGAAGTCAAATCGATGCGATGCCCGCGCTCCCAGAGCCGTCGCTTCACCAGCGGCCCCACGATGTCGCGCAGCAGCCAAGCCTCACGGGCGAACTTCAGGTAGCGCCTGTCGCGCAGCATCTGACGCAGGAACACGTACGGATAGTGGTCGTAGCCGGCGAGCAATTCGTCACCGGCCTGGCCGTCGAGCACCACTTTCACCTGGCGTCGCGCCAAGCGCATCACCATCCACATCGCGAAGGGAGCGCTCGACACCATGGGTTCCTCCATGTGCCACACCCACGCTTCCAGCTCGCGAATGAAGTCCTGGTCAGTCGGTTCCACGACACTGCTGTCGGCGCCGGTTTTGTCGAGGACCGTTTTGATGTACGCGCTCTCGTCAATCCGATCGCCGGGAAAGAACGCGGAGAACGTCTTGAGATGATCGCCCAGTGACACCGCGTCGGGCGCGTGCTCGCGCAGCAGCCTGGCCATCACCGTGCAGATCGAGGATGAATCGAGCCCGCCGCTCAGGCATATGCCCACGGGTACGTCGGCCACGAGCCGTCGCTCCACAGCGCGTTCGAACACCGCGCGAAACACAGCCGGGTCCGGATCGCCGTCCTCGGACAGCTGCGGCGTCCAGTACCTGGTGTCGGTGACTCCGCTGTCGTCGACGACCGTGTATGAAGCCGCCGGAACCTGACGCACTCCCTTGAAGAACGTCGCGTCGTTGTGATCGAACAGGCCATAGCGCAGGTACTCGTACATCTGCTGGTCGTCGACCTGCCGCGGAAAGGTCGGGTCCTGCAGGATCGCCTTGATTTCGGACCCAAACAGCACGCGCCCGCCGTGCGACGCATAGAACAGCGGCTTGATGCCGAAGTGGTCGCGCGCGAGCACGAGCTTGGGGCGATCGCCACGCTCGTCGAGGATCGCGAGGCCCCACATGCCGTTGAAACGGGCGAAGCAGTCCACCCCCCACTGCGCGTACGCGTGAAGGACAACCTCTGTGTCACATGTGGTGTGGAACTCGTGTCCGAGCGGCTCCAGCTCGCGGCGCAGCTCGCGAAAGTTGTAAACCTCGCCGTTGTAGACGATGTGCAACCGGCCGTCCGGCATCGAGATCGGCTGATTGCCGCGCTCGAGGTCGATGATGCTCAGCCGCCGGAAACCCAACGATGCGCAGTCGTGCTCGAGGTAGCCGACATCATCAGGCCCACGATGAATGAGCGACTGCGTCATCGCCTCCAAGAGGACCCGATCAGGCGCACCCCAGAAGCCGTCTATGCCACACATGTCTCGACGCTGAACGCTACGACATGACGCTTCGTTGCGGTCCCCTTGTCGGGGTGGATCGGCGAAAGCGCCGGTCGGCAGAGGTCGGGACACCGATCGCGGAAGGCGTCACGAGGCCGCGGTGGCCCCCGCGGCCGAGTGGAGCGGCAGCGGACGCCGTGTTAGGCGTCCGCGCAGCGACAACGGAAGCGGTCGGTGTGCCGACCTCTGCCAGTCACCGCGAAGACCGATTCGGGGCCCTGCCCTGAGTCGACCTCGTCCGCAGGGCGCTGGTCGACGGACGCTAGAAGTCCATATCTCCGTCGTCCATCCCCATACCGCCCATTCCGCCGCCGCCGTGGTTATGGCCGCCGCCACCACCAGGCTCCTCCCTCTCGGGGACGTCGGCGACGAGCGCGTCGGTCGTCAAGACCATTGTTGCGATCGATGTTGCGTTCATCAACGCGGTGATGACCACCTTGGTTGGATCGATGATCCCGCGCTCGGGGAGGTTGCCGTATGTTTCGGTCACCGCGTCGAATCCCTCGTCGCCCTTGGCTGCGACGACCGCGTTGACGACGACGGCGCCTTCAACGCCGGCGTTCGTCGCGATGATCCGCAGGGGCTCACGCAACGCCCGCGAGACGATCCGAGCGCCGAGCTTGGCGTCACCGTCCAGCTTCAGCGCGTCGATGGCTGGGATCGCGCGGATCAATGCAACGCCTCCGCCGGCGACGACACCGTCCTCGAGGGCTGCGCGTGTCGCTGCAAGTGCATCTTCGACACGGGCCTTTCGCTCCTTGAGCTCCACATCGGTCGCCGCGCCCACCTTGATCACGGCCACACCGCCCGTGAGCCGCGCCAGCCGCTCCTGCAGCTTCTCGCGGTCCCAGTCGGACGTGGTGTCATCGATCTGCCTGCGGATCTCCTCGCCCCGCGCCTCGATGGCGGCGCGCTTGCCCCCACCGCGCACGATCGTGGTGTTGTCCTTGGTCACAGCGACCCGGCCCGCGCTGCCCAGGTGTTCGTCACGCACCGCGTCGAGGCGCAGGCCCACCTTCTCGCTGACGACGGTTGCTCCTGTGAGCACCGCGATGTCTTGGAGCATCGCTTCGCGACGGTCACCGAACGCCGGCGCCTTCACTGCCACAGCGGTGAACGTGCCACGCACACGGTTGACCACCAGCGTAGCGAGCGCTTCGGCGGTGACGTCCTCAGCCACGATCAGCAAGGGGCGGCCCGCACGCATGACCGTCTCCAGGGACGGGAGAAGGTCATTGACTGCGGAGATTTTGGCATCTGTGACCAGAACCCGAGCGTTGTCGAGCACCGCTTCCATCGCGTGCTGATCCGTCACGAGGTATGGCGACACGTAGCCGCGATCGAACTGCATGCCCTCCACGACCTCAACCTCGGTTGCGAGGCCCTGGCCGTCCTCCACGGAGACCACGCCCTCCTTGCCGACGCGATCGAAGGCGTCCGCGACCATCGTCCCGATCTCCACGTCGCTCGAGCTGATCGTGGCGACGCGCGCGATGTCGTCGCGACCGTTGACCGGGTGCGAGCGTGCGCGAATCGACTCGGTCGCGGCGTCCGCCGCGGCCAGCATGCCACGACGCAGTTCGGTGGGCGCAGCGCCGGAGGTGACCTGCATCAGGCCGTCGTCGATCATCGCCCGGGCGAGCACCGTTGCCGTGGTCGTTCCGTCGCCGGCGACGTCGTTGGTCTTGATGGCTGCTTCCTTGACCAGCTGCGCGCCCATGTTCTCGAAGTGATCGTGGAAGTCGAGATCACGGGCAACGGTCACCCCGTCGTTGGTTATGACGGGCGGACCGAATTTCTTGTCGAGCACGACCGCACGGCCGCGCGGCCCCAGCGTCACCGACACGGCACGCGCCACCGCCTCGGCGCCGCGCTTCAGAGACGCGCGCGCGGACTCGTCGAAACGAAGCTCCTTGGCGGGCATCGGCGACTACTTCTTGCCGTTGGTGACGACGATCGCGAGGATGTCCTTCTCGGCGAGGATCAGGTACTCGGTGTCGTCGAGCTTGACCTCGCTGCCGGCGTACTTCGCGTACATCACACGATCGCCGACTTTCACGTCGAGCGGCATGCGCTGGCCGGTCTGCTCATTGAAACGACCATTGCCTACCGCCTCGATCATTCCCTCTTGGGGCTTCTCCTTGGCGGTGTCCGGAAGAACGATGCCGCTCTTGGTCATCTCCTCACGCTCGAGGGGTTTGATGACGACGCGATCGGCGAGGGGGCGAAGCTTAATGGCCACGTGGGACCTCCGAAATTAGCACTCTGGATGGATGAGTGCTAACAGTCTACCAAGCCGACTGCCAGCGCCGCAAACAAATGGCGGCAGGCGAGGACCTTGGCGTCAGGCGAACGCCGCTAGCCCAGGGTCGGCGTCGAAGCCCAGGGGGTCGGGGCCGTGGAGGCGTAGCCGCTGCCAGCCCGCGGCGCCAATCATTGCCGCGTTGTCGGTGCACAGCTCGAGCGGCGGCACCACCACCGTGAGCCCGCGAAACCGGTCCCTGACCGCCGCGCGGAGGGCGGTGTTGGCAGCCACACCGCCCACGACGGCGATCCGCTCCGCGCCGGTTCGCTCCACCGCCTCGTCGAGTCCCGCGATCAGCTGATCCACCGCTGCCGCCTGGAAGGCTGCAGCCAGCGCCGCGATGGTCTCCGAATCGCGCGGCACACCGTCTTCGCCGAGGTGCTCCGGTCCGAGGTCGCGAACCACGTATCGCACCGCGGTTTTGAGACCGCTGAACGAGAACCCCGACTCGATTCGCGTGGCCGGAAGCCGGAACCGGGTCGGATCTCCCGTTGCAGCAGCGCGCTGAATCGCAGGTCCACCCGGATACGGAAGCCCGAGAAGGCGTGCGACCTTGTCGAAGGCCTCCCCCACCGCGTCGTCGCGCGTCGATGCCAGGTGGGTGGCGCTGCCATGCTCGTGCAGCTGGACGCAATCGGTGTGGCCACCACTGACCACGAGTGCCAGAAACGGCGGCTCGAGGTCGGCATCGCTCAGCCACGCGCTGTACACGTGGCCGGCGAGGTGCGAGACCCCCACGATCGGCAGGCGCCGCGCCAGCGCCGCGGACTGCGCGAAAAGCGTGCCTACCAGCAGGCAGCCGATCAACCCGGGTCCTCGTGTCACCGCCACGGCATCGACGTCGTCCCAGCCACCCGGCAGCACCGCCAGTGCCGCGTCGACGACCGGCGCAATGTTCTCCAGGTGTGCGCGCGCGGCGAGTTCGGGGACCACACCGCCATGCGGCGCGTGCAGCGCGATCTGCGATGACACCACCGACGAAAGCACCGCACGCCCGTCGCGCACCACCGCGGCCGCGGTTTCGTCGCACGACGTTTCTATTGCCAGCAGCCGGTGTGCTGTCAGTGCGATGGATACTCCGTGGGCGGACCGTCGCCCATGCCGGCTGCGTTGATACCGCTGAGGATGCCGGCAAAACGCCGCTTGAACGCCGGTGAGTGAATGGAGTCGCTCCACATGATCACCGCATCCTCGCCGTTGTCCGTGTAGTAACCGCGCCGGCGCCCAATCTCCTTGAAACCAAAGCGGCCATACAGGCGCATCGCGCTCAGGTTGCTGGAGCGGACCTCGAGGGTTATCCAGCGCGCGCCCATCTCGTACGCGCGCTGCACCAGCGCTGCAAAGAGCGTTGTGCCGTGGCCGTGCCGCTGATCAGCTGCGCGCACGCCGATGGTTGTGACGTGCGCTTCGTGGGCAACCCGCCAGAGGCCGGCATAGCCCACGATTGCACCGCCCTGACGCAGGACGAGATAACACGCTTGGCGGTTCTGGGCCAGCTCGCTGGCATACGCATTCTTTGGCCAGGGCGACAGGAAGATCTCGCGCTCGATCTGCTGGACAGTTGCGATGTCCTCATAGCGCATCCTCTCCACAGAGAGGCGGGGAACTACCTGCATTCAAACATGGCTCGTGGGAGGCGGCTGCTTCGACTCATCATAACCGTGGCCCGGCGCGGCTACAGCTATCCGACGTAGGTGGCGGCCAGTCCGGATGAGGGCAATGGAGCTGACCCGAGCGCCCTCGGCACCGATGCAGCGAGCGCTGACGCGGGGTCGACCCGGACCAGACCCAGCACCGGCAGGTCGTCGGTACTGGCGACTGGGCCGCGGACGAGCAGCAGATCGCTGAGTGCGATCCGGCGCGGCGATCCCGGCTCCCAGCGCGCGTTCACCACGGAACAGTCGGCGGCGTACGCAGACCCGCGGCCGGCATCCACCGCGACGACGCCGCTCTGTTCGGCGCCGGGGGCCCAGCCGGCGGCAACTGCGTCGAGCGTGGCTACTCCGTGAAGCGGGATGCCGCGCGCGTGAGCGATCCCGAGCGCCGCTGACATGCCCGCGCGCAAACCTGTGTACGAGCCAGGGCCCACGACGACCACGATGGCCTCGATGCCGGCATCGATGAGGCCGTCCAGGGCGAGTGGGAGCCCGACGCCCACCGACACATCGATCCGAACATCGCTGGTTTCAACGATGCCGCCGCGCGTCGCGAGGAGCGCGACGACCCGCTGCCGGGACGACGTGTCGATGCAGAGGACGCTCATGTCTGGGCTGGGACGGGTGCCCACGCGCCGGCGATCGCAGCCGAGCCCGCCGCTCCGCGGGAGATGACGCGGGCGTTGTCGGCGTCGACATCCACGCTGACGTCGATCGGCGCGAACCGCGACAGGTCGGCAAGGTCCCCCCACTCCACCACCACCGCTCCGCCCTGCAGCAATCCATCGATATCGAGGAAGGCCACGTCCGCCCCGGGTCCAAGGCGGTAGAGATCGAGATGGTGAAGCAGCACCCGGCCGCCTCGGTACACGTGATGGAACACGAAGGTGGGGCTGCGCACCACGCGAGCGTCCGCCCCCGCGCCGGCCGCGATGCCGCGGACCAGGACTGTCTTGCCGGCGCCCAGCTCTCCATGCAGGCTCACGAGGTCGCCGCTGCTGAGACGCTCGCCGATGCGCCACCCGAGGGCGATCGTGTCTCGCTCGGTTGGGCAGCGGCGCGCGAGTCCATCGCTCATCGCTTCAGCCGAAGTGCCGCGAGCGCACCGGCGGGAGCGGAACCGGTGAGCCACCCTCGTGGTCGAGAAGACGGAGGCCGTCGCCGTGCACGAGCCGGCCGACGACGTGGAGCGGGGCGAGGGCGTCAGGCCACAAGCGCAGCAGCCCCTCCACGTGCTCTGGCCGCACCGCAGCGAGCAGCTCGAAGTCTTCACCGCCGCCCAGCGTCACCTCGACCCAGGCGCCACCGAAGGCCTCTCTGATCCCGGGATCAACGGGAACAGCGTCGAGCCAGAGCTCGGCGGCGCAGCCCGATGCCTCGACAAGGCGTTCGGCGTCGGCGAGCAACCCGTCGCTCAGGTCGCCGGCGCAGTCCACCCCGGCATCGACGAGCTGCCGACCTTCAGCCAGCCTGGCCTGGGGTTCGAGCTGCGCCGCAAGCCAGCGCGCGTCGTCCGGCCCATGGCCCGGGGCGCTGCCGCGCCCGAGCAGGACGCGAAGCCCGGCGGCGGCGCGCCCCAAGGTCCCGGTCACGAGCAACGCGTCTCCCTCCCGCCCGCGGTCTCGGCGCAGCGCCCGACCCGGCTCGACCAGACCACCCACGCACACATCGATCACGAGTGGGCCGTCGATGTCACTGAGATCGCCACCGATGAGAGCGCACCCGGCAGCGGCCGCCGCCTCGGACAGGCCGCGCTGCAGCTCCAGCACGTCGCCAACATCGGTCGTCGCGGGCGCGCACAACGTCGCCAGCACCCAGGCCGGCGTCGCGCCCATCCCGGCCAGATCCGACAGTGCGATCGCAACCGCCTTGCGACCCAGACGTCGAGGAGTCGTCCAGTCTCTACGGAAGTCCTTTCCCTCAACAATTGCGTCCTGGCTAATAGCCAGCTGCCGGCCGGGGGCCGGTTGCCACAGTGCTGCGTCGTCTCCGAGCGCCAGTTCCAGGCCTTGGGGAGCGTTTTCCGATACGACAGTGATCAACCGGCGCAGCGTCTCCGTTTCGCCGATCTCGCCGAGAGATGGCCCGCCGGAATCGAACAGACGCTCCTCGGGCATTGGCTCGGAGGCGTTCACACGGATCGACTATACGAAAGGCTCGAACTTGCACCCCGACCCCGCACCTCTGTATCGTCCGCGGCCTGTGCGTGGGGCTATATGGGCGCTCGCCCTTGCGCGCTCTTTGATGGCGCCTTCGGCTTCGAAGGAGGTTGGTATTGAGGCGTAGCCAGAAGCTCCTCCTCGTGCTGGGTAGCCTCGGAGCCCTTCTGGCCACTGGCGTCGGGTCGATCGTCTCCACCCACGCGACGACCTCTTCGATCGATTCGCTGCGCGCCCGGCGCGCGGTGTTGGTCGCAGAGCTCGCCGCGATGCAACCGTCTCTGCACATAGCGGGTCGCGCTCTCACCGGTGCCGAGGCTCAATACGAGGCGCAACAGGCGAAGGTCCTGGCGCAGCAGGCCACTCTCAACCAGCTCAACAGCCAGATGTTGAGCTTGAACCAGCAACTCACCGGCAATCAGGCGACGGTGGGGCAGAACAAGCAGGCGCTTGCGAAGATCATCCGCGCGACGTTCGAGTCAACCGGCAACAACCAGATGCTGGCCGCTGTGCTCAGCGCAAACAACTTCGGTCAGGCGATGGACCGTCTGCGCAACGCGACTCAGGTATCGCAGCAGGTCACTGACCTCGTCAATCGTCTCTCCGCGCAGGAGGACCAGATCCGGACCGATCAGGCCAAGATCACCTCCGACTTCGCCCAGGCGTCCACCATCGAATCGCAACTCTCGGACGAGAGCAACCGGCTGCTGAGCTTTCTGGTACAGCGCAACAACTTCTTCAACGGGTTGAGCGGCCCGGCACGCCAGATCGCGGCGGAGATCTCCAACATCGATGAGCAGATCGCGTGGCAGCAGTCAGGCGGTCACGTCGGCGCCGGTCCCTGTGGTGATCACTTCGCCTACGGGCAGTGCACGTGGTACGTCGCCTCCCGACGCTGCGTCCCCTGGGGCGGCAACGCGCGCGACTGGTACTTCAACGCCGCTGCCCGAGGCTTCAAGGAAGGGCACACACCGATTGCCGGCGCGGTGGTTGTTTTCTGGCCGGGCGGCGACGGCGCGAGCCGGCAGTTTGGTCACGTCGCGTACGTCGAGGCGGTGGGTCCCGCGGCGGGCATTCCCAGCGGCTACTTCAAGCTCTCCGAGATGAACTTCAATGGGTGGAACCGCGTCAACTACCGTGTCCTACCCAACAACTCGGGCGGGATCCAGGGCTTTATCTACGGTCAGTGACCGGTCGCCGGTTGCGCTGCTCTATCGCTTGACGGATTCGCTCCTGCGCTGCCGGGAGCGCGTCGAGCAGGTCTGACGCGAGCCCGCCGGCGCGTCCGCGCTTGGCCTGCACGAGCAGACCACCCTCTGCGTGAATGGTGACGCCGGCAACCGCGGCGTCGAATGCGTCGAGACCCTGAGCCAGCAGCGACCCGATCAGGCCGGCGAGGACATCTCCGGTTCCGCCGGTCGCCAGCGCGACGACTCGGTGCGTGTCGACGTGCACCTTGCCCGCCGGCGACGCAACCACCGTCTCCGCACCCTTGAGAACAACGATCACGCCGCGCTCACGCGCATACGCGCGGGCCAGCCCGGTGCGGTCGCTCTGCACGACGGCTGTTTCAATCCCGGCCAGTCGCGCCATCTCTGCCGGGTGCGGCGTGATCACCACAGGCTGGGTGCACAGGTGCCAGTCGAAGTCGCGCGCGGCCGCGAGATTGAGTGCGTCGGCGTCGACCACGGCGGGCGAGGGAAGCGACCGGAGCACGTCGAATAGCAGAGCTTCGGTCTCCTGGGCGCGACCGATGCCGGGACCGATCACGAGCGCGTCTGCGGTGCGGAGACGCTCCTGCAGGGTCTCGAGCCCGTCCCGGCTGAGCACGCCGGTACCGCCGTCGGGCAACGGGGCCGGCATCACTTCAAGGGAGTGTGCGGCAACGATTGCGTAGATACCCTCCGGCACGCACAGCGTCACCAGCCCCGCGCCGCCGCGCGCGGCGCCCATCGCCGCGAGTTGCGGCGCGCCCGTGTAGCCGCGCGCACCGGCCACGACGAGCACGCGGCCGAATGTTCCCTTGTTGCCGTCGTCGGGCCGGTCGGGAAGCCGCAGACCCTCGGGCACATCCGGACGCCCCGGACCCGCCCGCCTCCCACGAACCGCGACAGCGATGGCGACGCCGGCATCGTGCGTGAGCGACAGCGCGATGTTCGTCTCCTCCCCGCGCACCCTGATCCGGGGCGCCCGGCCACGGCTTCGCACGACCTCGATGTCGCGGTACGCCGGCATCGCAGCGCCGCCCGATGAATACAGCTTTTTGACCGCCTCCTTGGCCGCCCAACTCGACGCCCACCGCTGCGGTTTGCCGGCGCACGCAGCTTGCTCGTGCGGCGTATAGATACGCGAGACGAAGCGTGGGCTGCGCGCCGCGAGCGCCCCGACGCGCTCGATGGATGTCACGTCGACTCCCACCAGCATCGCCACGAGTCTACCCCGTGTCCGATCTATTCGACGGTGACGGACTTGGCGAGGTTGCGGGGTTGGTCGACGTCACATCCGCGCTGCACCGCCATGTGGTACGCGAGCAGCTGCAGCGGCACGACGTTCACCATCGGTGACACGAGCTCGTCGCACGCCGGTACGGTGATCACGTCGCGCACCAGGTCGGAATCGAACGGATTCTCTCCTTCGGTGACAAGGGCTATCACCGGCGCGTCGCGTGAGTGTGCCTCCTCGACATTGGTCACCAGCTTGGGCAGCGTGCGGCTGCGTGTCGCGATGGCCACCACGGGCACCTCGGGATCGAGGAGCGCGATCGGCCCGTGCTTGAGCTCTCCGGCGGCGTAGCCCTCGGCGTGCACGTAGGAGATCTCCTTCACCTTCAGTGCACCTTCGAGGGCGATTGCATAGTTGATGCCCCGCGCGATGTACAACGCCGTTCGTGCCCGCGAGTACCGCTGACCGATCTCAGCCAGCTGCGCCTCCAGATCCAGCGTCTGCTCGATCATCGCGGGTACCCGCTCCAACTCGGACACCATGCGACGCTGCTCGTCGATGTCGAGTGTTCCGCGCACGTCTCCGATGTACAGCGCCAGCAGCATCCCGCAGACAAGCTGGTTGATGAACGTCTTGGTCGCTGCGACCGAGATCTCCGGCCCGGCTTGCATGTACAGGACGCCGTCCGACTCCATAGACAGCGCGCTGCCGACGACGTTGGTCACCGCGATCACGGTGGCGCCCTGGCGGCGCGCGTGGCGGACCGCGGCGAGCGTGTCCGCAGTTTCACCCGACTGCGAGAACGCGATGACGAGCGATTTCTCATCGACGAGCACGTCCGAGTAGCGGAACTCACTCGCCGGCTCGACAGCGCAGCGCACTCCGGCGATGTGCTCGATCATGTAGCGCGTCGCCAGCGCGGCATACCACGCGGAGCCACAGGCGACCAGGACGACCTCACGCGCGCCGGCAATCACGGAGTCGGAAATGCCGAGCTCAGGCAAGGCGACGACGCCGGTATCGGCGATGCGGTCGCGCAGCGCGTGGCGCACGGCATCCGGCTGCTCATGAATCTCCTTGAGCAGAAAGTGCGGGTAGCCGTTCTTTTGCGCCTGCTCCGCCTCCCAGTCGACGGTGACCACGCGTGGCTCGACAGGCGTGCCGTCCAGGCGCTGGACCTCTGCCCCTGCCGCTGTGGCGGTCACGATCTCGCCCTCGCCCAGCAGGGCAACCCGCTTCGTGTAGGGAATCAGCGCGGTTATGTCGCTGCTGATGAATACCTCGCCGTTGCCGAGACCCACCACGAGCGGTGCGTTGAAGCGGCCGCCAACGATGCGGTCCGGCTGCTCGGAGGTCATCACGACCAGCGCGTACGCGCCCCTGATGCGATTGAGCGCTGCGCGCACTGCGGCTGTCAGGTCGCCCCGAAAGTACTCCTCGATGAGGTGGGGCACGACCTCGGTGTCCGTGTCACTGGAAAACGTGTGGCCGTGCGCAAGGAGCTCAGCACGCAACTCCCGATAGTTCTCGATGATCCCGTTGTGGATCAGGTGGATGTTGCCGGTGCAGTCAGTGTGCGGGTGGGCGTTCTCCACACTGGGCCGCCCGTGCGTCGCCCAGCGCGTGTGCCCGATGCCCAGCGTCCCGGGTGGCAGGCCCTCTCGCGCCACCTGGCGCTCGAGCTCGTCCACCTTGTGGTTGTTCTTGACCAAGGTGGACTCGCCGTCGGCGTCGAGCACGGCAATGCCCGCTGAGTCATAGCCGCGGTATTCGAGACGGCGCAGGCTCTCCAGGAGGATGGGGGCCGCCGGCCGGGGGCCGGCGTAGCCGATGATGCCGCACATAGGGACTCTCCTGGAACGCCTATCCGCCGAGCTCAGTTACGTGCGGTCGGAGGGTGTTCGATCAAGGCGTCGGGGCGACGGTAGGTGTCGGAGTTGGAGCCGGGGTGGGCAACGCGTTCACCAGTATCGTCACCGTCACCATACTCGGGGCCACGGTGATGCCCGCCGGAGGCCGCAGCGCGACCCGGATCGTTTCATTTGCGGTGAGGCCGCTCAGCGAGATCTGCGCCGTGGGGATCGAGTCGTACGCGTTGAGAATGTTCTGCGGACCCGAGAGCACGACGATCGGCGGATTGAAGTCGATGCCGGCAAGGATGTGGCCCGAGGCGACGGTACCCGTGGTGGTCGGCACCACCGCCACCGAGCGGGATGTGATGTTGGCATTGACCAGGATGGTGACCGTGACGGATGACGGGATCACCGTCAGATCACTCAAGCGCGTTCCACGCGAGTCGTAGATGAGCACGCCTTGCTGCTGAACGAAGTTTGTCTTGTTGTTTCCCAGATCGATGTTGACGTGCGCTTGGAGCCCACTCAACTCGAGATGCGGTCCCGAGACGGTGACCGAATCGGGAGCCGTTGCCTGCGAGGCGATGACATAGCCCGCAGGCGGGAGGTGCGTGACGATCGGCGTGACAGCAATCGTGGTGGAGTCCAAGACATCAAGCTCCGCACTGACGCTCTGCGGTGGATCCACCAGCTCGATGTTCGGGTCACTGCTGCTGACGGAGATCGGCACCGACTGCACGCCCGGACTGGTGATGGCATTCCAGTTGACGTTCACCGTCAGTGCTGATGTGTTGAAGGCATTGAGCTTGTCCCTCGCGGCCCCGATGCGCACCGCCACGTCCGGCACCGGGTGCACCAGGACGAACTTCGCAGGAATGGCGTTGCGCTGCTGTGGCACAGCCACCGTGACCACGCGCGTCGTCGGCGGGTTGCTCGCATAGACGACGCCGACCCACGTGACCAGTGCCACCACCGTGCACCCAACCTTCAGCCTG
>DATMRA010000175.1:0-4129 GCA_035566535.1 Candidatus Acidiferrales bacterium
GAATCGCGGCCGCATGGACGGTTTCGTTAATGCGCCGGGTTGTGGCGACGTGTCGATGGGGTTCTGGGACCAGCGCGACATTCCCTTCTATTACTCACTCGCCAGCACCTTCCCAGTGGCCAACCGGTGGTTCGCGTCGGCGCAGGCACAGACGTACCCGAACCGCCGTTTCCTCTACGCCGCCACCGCGTTCGGCCTGATCAGCACGATCACACCCAGCCCCACAGACCCGGCGCCGCCCAATGGAACGATCTTCGATCGCCTCAACGCGTACGGCATCACCTGGAAAGACTACGCGACCGACCTTCCCGAGATCGCGATCATCCCGTCGCTCGCGGCGAACAACCCGACGCACATCGCTCCCATTGCGCAGTTCTACACGGACGCCGCTGCGGGCACGCTGCCGAACGTGTCGTTGGTGAACCCGGACTTCGACGTTATCGATGCCATCGGCTCGCTGCCACCCAACTCCCCGGTTCCACCGAGCACGCGAGCCAATGGCCAGGATGAGGAGAACCCGGCCAATATCAATTACGGTGAGAGCTTCGTAGCCGGTGTGGTCAACGCGGTGATGCAGAGCCCGCACTGGAGCAGCCGCAACATCATGCTCATCTGGGTATATGACGAGCACGGCGGTTACTACGACCACGTCCCACCGCCGGCTGCCATCGCTCCCGACAACATTCCGCCCACACTCGGGACGGGTGACATCGTGGATGGCTATGACGTGTACGGAGTCCGTGTCCCCGCGGTGTTGGTATCGCCGTGGGCACGCGCCGGGTACGTCTCGAACGTGGTGCACGACCACACGTCCATCCTCGGCTTCATCGAGCGCAAGTGGAACATCGCGCCGCTCACGTTGCGTGACGCCAACGCCGATGATCTTCTCGACAGCTTCGACTTCACCGCGCCGGCCTTTGCCACGCCTCCGCTGCTAAGCGCACCAGGTAACCCTGTCGTCACCGACGTGAGCTGCTCCACAGCCGATCCCGGCCGTCCGGTCGAACCGTATCCAGGAGGCGCGCGTCCAGGCGGTAACCCCACAGTCCTCCCCTCCAGCGCCCCGGTCAACGTGCCCGATGTATCCCCGCTTGGTGCGCTGGCCGTGGGCGGCGCCGTTTACGCATTGAAGCGCGTGCGGGATCGCCATCGACCGCGCCCAGACGACGCCGGGCGGCTCTAGAACGTCAGGATCGGGTGCACTTCGACGCTTCCGGCGCGAGCTGCGGGATTCTTGGCCGCCCACGCCGCGGCGTCGTCGCGATCCTTGCAGTCCAGAACGAAGTAGCCGTTGAGCCACGGCACCGCGGGACTCATCGGCCCCTCGGTGGTCGTCGGACCGCCGTCGCGAACCTGAACTGTGAACGCTGCTGACGATAGCTGGCACGCATCGCCGTCGAGGAACGCCCCTGCCGCTTTGAGTTCCTCGAGGTAGGTCGCGAAGGCCTCGATCACTGCATCCAGTTCCGGCGTCCCCGGCCTCGGCGCCTTCGACTCATCGACGTACTGCAGGAAGATGTACTTGGCCATGTCACTCGCTCCTCAATGGTGTGGTTCCAACACCAGGACGACGAACGACGGTTTGCTATTTCGACAGGGTCCGCGGATCCGGCAGCGCCGTAGGCGCGCGAGCTGTGGTCCGGCCAGGCGTCAAGGGACCCTGAGGTATGCGTGTGCCTGAGTCGACGGCTGTCTTTCGGGTCATCGCCAGCAATGCGAACTTACGCCGCGTTGCGGGCGCTTACGTGCTCTTCATCGTCAACGAGTACGCAGTGTGGATCGCCATGCTGGTCTTCGCGTACCAGCAAGGAGGTGCGTCAGCGGCCGGTCTAATTGTCATCGCCCAAACGCTGCCGCCAAGCATCTTGGCGCCCGTGATGGCCACGGTAGCCGACCGGCGCTCACCGACGACCCTACTCGTCGGTGGCTATCTTGCCCAAGCGGTTGCAATGGGAGCAACTGCAGTCGCGTTGTTCTCAGGCGTCACAGCGTTTGCGGCGTACGCAGCGGCCGTAGTCGCGTCGAGCGCCGTGGCCACTACGCGCCCTGCGCAGGCAGCTCTCCTCCCCGGTCTTGCGCATACGCCTGAGCAACTTGCAGCCATGAACGTGGTTACCGGGTGGATGGAGAGCCTGGGCATCGTGCTGGCAGGAGCGCTGACCGGTGTATTGCTTAGTGTGGAAGGGCCCGGCCTAGTGTTCGCGGTCTGCTCAGCGCTCGGTGTTGTCGCAACCCTGCTGGCCGCATTCCTTCACGCCCGACCACTTGCGATCGATGACGCGGAAGGATCCCAGGCAGGCGCGCTGGCACAAGTTGTCGCCGGACTGCGGCTGCTCGTCGAGGAGCGGAGTCCGCGACTCCTCGTGATCGTCCTCGGGCTCACGTGGGTCGTTTTGGGCGCATTGGACATTCTGTTTGTCGTTCTGGCGCTCGCTGTCCTGCATCAGGGCCAAGCGCTGACGGGATATCTCAACATGGCTTTCGGCATCGGTGGCGTCCTCGCCGCAAGCGTGACAGCGCTGCTGGTCGGCCGCCGTCTCGGCGCCCCAATCCTCGCCGCGAGTGTGGTCCTGAGCGCTGGCATCGGTTTCACTGCAATCTCGACGAGTGTCGTGGCTACTGCAGCCCTACTGGCTCTGGCAGGGGCAGGAGCCGCGATACTGGAGGTGGCGACACGCTCACTTCTCCAACGCACCGTGCCGGCTCAACTGTTAGGTCGGGTCTTCGGCGTGGTGGAAGGTGTGACCATGGCCGGACTCGCAATAGGAGCTGCCGTGGTCACGGCGCTGAACCACCTTGGTGGTCCGACCGCGGCAATTCTGGGTGTCGCTGCTCTTCTCCCGATGGGACTCGCGCTGTCAAGCCGGCAGCTGCTGACGCTCGATGCACACGCGACGGTACCGGTCGTGGAGATGTCACTGCTGCGAAAGCTCCCCCACTTTGCGGTACTGCCCGGACCGGCCTTGGAAGGCTTGGCCCGATCGTTAGAGCGTGTCGAGATCCCTGCGGGCACTGTGTTAATACGAGAGGGCGAACCCGGCCACACCTTCTACGCAATCGCCGACGGGCGGCTGGATGTGACGGTTGCGGGGGAACATGTCAGGACCCTGCAGCGAGGGGACGGTATCGGTGAAATTGCACTGCTCCGCAACGTCCTTCGCACCGCGACGGTGACGACACTGACCGATGCGACCCTGTACGCATTGGACAGCAGCGCCTTCTTGGCCGCGGTCACCGGGCATCTGGCGACGCGATTGGCTGTCACGGAAGTGGCCGACAGCCGACTAGCGGGGGACGCGGGATGAGAGAAGTCGACTGCCCACGGCCGTAGTCTGGATGGTCAGAATTGCGGCATGCTCGATCACATCTCGATCCAATGCGCCGACGTGCCCGCCAGCGCTGCGTTCTACGATGCCGTGCTCGCTCCCCTTGGCGGTGGCCGAGTGATGGACTTCGGCGACGTCATCGGGTACGGCATCGGCTCCAAGCCGGACTTCTGGATCGGGCCGCAGAATACCGGCGAGGGCTTCCGCGAGTCGCACATCGCCTTCGTCGCGCGTGATCGAGAGACCGTGCGCGCGTTCTTCGAAGCGGCCACCAGCGGAGGCGCTGCGGTGCTATACGAACCACGACTGCGGCCGGAATACCATCCGAACTACTACGGCGCATTCGTGCGCGACCCCGACGGCAACAACGTCGAGGCGGTGTGTCACGCCGCGGAGTAGTTCGCTGCGGCGAGACCTGGCGGCATTCGTAACCGACGTGCGGGGATGCCTAGGCTAGGTGCGCGCAGATACATCTATCTGCACCGGATAGCCCGCACGCAATGCCGCAACCGTTGAGGGCGGCGTGATGACGTCTGCGATCCCCTGCGTTGGGCGCGCCCAGTGGCGGGAGTATCCCTGGCCCGTCCACAGTGTCGCGTGATCGTCGACCACGACGGCGGGAGCGCTGTCGAGCAGGACGAATGTGCCATTGGGCAGACCGGCCCAGCCCAATCGGTGCGTGCGCCGGCGGTGTGTCCCAGCTACAAGCCGCTCGGCATGGAGCTGCCGATTCATCGCCGTCGCTGACGGAACGTCGACGCCGAGGCCGGTAGCCCACCCGACGCGATAGGCGTTGTAACTCT
>DATMRA010000176.1:0-4405 GCA_035566535.1 Candidatus Acidiferrales bacterium
CGTTGCAACATCAACTGCACGAGGGCGTCCGTGTGTACACCGGAGCTGTTGCCCTCGTCGTGGTCGACGTGAGCTCTCGCCAGGTCCGCGCCTCAGCTGTCACGACCCTGAATGGAGTCTCCGTCAGCGGAGTCTGCCACCTGCAGCGCACGGGTGGCGGTGATGCGCGAGAGGACTGTGCCTTCAGCGTTCATGGGGCAACGTTGCACTCCATTGACGTTTTCGATTCTTCGACTCACACGTGGCGCCGGACTTACTCGGACGGCCGTACTGCCTCATTCGCCGTACCGCCGGGAGCATCCGTTGTGCCCGTTCCTATTCCGCTCGGCCGCTGAGCGGCGGAGCTAACGCGGAGCGCTACCCAGCACGCCCGACCGTGACCACCAATTTCCCGGTGGCGCGGCGCTCCTCGAGATAACGCAGCGCATCAGGAGCCTTCTCCAGCGGGAACGCGGTGCCAACGATTGGTGCAACAGCGCCAGTCTCGATCATCCCGTTGAGCGCCAGCTGCGTGGCAGCAAACAACTCGGGCTCGACGGCAAGAAACGCACCCCAGGCTGCTCCGACCACCTCGATGTTGCGGAACAACAGCCGGTTAACCTGCAACGTGGGGATGCGGCCTTCGGTGAAACCGACGACAATGAGGCGCCCTTCAGGCGCCAGGCAGCGCAGGCTTTGGTCGAAGCGGTCGCCACCGACGGGATCGAGGATCACGTCAACGCCGCGGCCGCCGTTGATGGCGCGGAGTTCTGCCACCCAATCGCCGGATGTGTCGATCACGGTCTCGCAGCCGGCGCGCCGCGCAACATCGCCCTTCTCGGCGGTGCTCGTCAGCGCAATCACGCGCGCGCCCAGTGCGCGCGCAACCTGCACGGCGGCAGTTCCGACTCCGCCGGCGGCTCCGTGCACGGCCACGTACTCGCCCTCGCGGACTCGCCCGCGCCGGGCGAGCGCGAAGTGCGCCGTCTGGTAGTTCATGAGAAAGCCACCAGCGGCTTCCATGCTCATGCTATCGGGCACGCGCACCGTGAGCGCGGGATCCGCCAGTGCAACCTCCGCGAATCCGCCAAGCATGGTGACCGCCATCACGCGGTCGCCGGGCGCAAAGCCACTCCCATCCGGAGCGGCGCGGACGACGCCCGCCACGTCCACACCGGGCGTGAACGGCAGCGGCGGCTTCACCTGATAGAGGCCGCGACTCATCAGCAGGTCGGGAAAGCTCACTCCCGCCGCCGCCACGTCGATGACGACCCGGCCATCATCGGCGGGTTCGTCGATCTCAACGAGCCGCATCCCGGATGGCCCGTCGAGTGCCGTCACCTGCTGCGCGCGCACCTCTTCACTCCATCTTCACTATGAAACGGGGCGATCATGCCACGGCTCCCCAACACGTCGAGCCTGGGGTACTCTAGCCAGCACCCTCAGGTAACCCGACGTCCCCGCCAACGTTCCACCAGGGAGACCCTCAGCCCCGCTTCGGGGGTGCGTGCGAGGTTCGTTAGCTCTTCGGCGCACAAGCGTTCGCCGGGTAAGGACAGGACACACTCGAATGGCTTCGGTTTCAACGACGCGCCGCCGGCGCTCAAGCTACAACGTGCTGCCGCGCTGGCTCACGGTGAAGCGGATCGCCCTGACGCTGATCGCTGCAGTGGTGCTGGTGACGGGCACTTTCGGCGTACGGCTGGCCCTCAGCCTCGCCCACGCCTTCCACACCAACCCGATCAGTGCGGTGTTGGGCGCGCTCGGCGGGGGCAACGGCTCCTCCGTTGCGCAGTCGCGCCAGCGCCTGCAGCGCATCAACATCATGGTGTACGGGTATGGCGGTGGCGGCCACGACGGGGCGTTCCTGTCGGACTCCATCATGCTCATCTCGATCAACCCGCGAGCCAACCAGCAACCGCAGATAGCGGAGATCTCCATCCCTCGCGACTGGTATGTGCCCATCCAGTTGAACCAGGGCAAGACCACATACGGGCGAATCAACGAAGCCTATGCCGACGGTATGAACGGGCAGGGCCCGGTGGCCTCCAACCAGCCCGGCGCGGGCGCGTCGGTGGCCGACCCGACAATGCAGCACCTGCTCGGTGTGCACATCGACTACTTCGTGGGCGTTGACTTCTCGGCATTCAAGTCGGCGGTGGACTCTGTGGGTGGCGTCGACGTCGTCGTGCCCAACACGTTCACCGACTCGCAATATCCGCACGGCGAATGCGACCAGGGTGACTGCAGTTACATGACCGTGCACTTCAACGCGGGCCCGCAGCACATGAACGGCGCCACCGCGCTGGTCTTCGCGCGGTCGCGGCATGGCAACGGCGGTGAGGGCTCGGACTTCGCGCGCAGCCGCCGCCAGCAGCTGGTGGTCGCCGCGCTCAAGCAGAAGGCGGTCAGCATCGGAGGCATCGGCAATCTGCCGGATCTGCTCAACGCCCTGGGTGACAACGTGCTCACCAACCTGACCGTGAGCGACGCTGAAGCGCTCTTCGGTCTGGTGAAGGACGTCAACCCAGCCAACATCGAGCACGTCAGCGTTGACAACACCAACTTCCTCTATGACTGCGGCTATCCGTATCGCTGTGGCGCCTACTGGCTGTATGCCAACGACAGCAGCTTCCAGTCTGTGCAGCACTTCATCCAGAACGTGTTCACCCCCGATGCCGCCGTCAAAGAGAAGGCGCCGGTGACATTCTTCGACGGCAGCGGCAAGGGCACCGTCGCGTCCGGCCGCTGGACGCAGCTCACCACCATGCTCGGGTTCAGTTCCACCGACGGCGGGCGCATTCCCAAGCAGGTGGTGACCCAGGTCATCGACGAAAGCGGTGGCAAGGACGTGCAGACAGCCAAGTGGCTGGCGTCATACTTCGGGGTGACGGTCACAACCCAGAAGGTCGTGCCCACCGGGAGTGGGCCCGCGGCGGCCGGCGGCGTGGTGGTCGAGCTGGGCACCGCCGAGGAAGCATCCTTCGTAGGGAATCCCGGCGTCGGCCACTAGTTCACTCAGCGAGGGACTGACGTGAAGATTGGGCTCCTGACAGGCGGCGGCGATGCGGCCGGGCTGAACGCGGCAATTCGCGCTGTTGGGCGACGCGCGCTGCTTCGCGGCGATTCCCTCATGGGAATTCGCAACGGCTGGGCCGGTCTGCTGGGCGACGGCGACACCGTCTCCATGGAGCGCCCCATGTTCTCCGGCATCCTGCAGTTGGGCGGCACGGTCCTCGGCAGCTCACGGGTCAACCCGATGAAGCGCGAGGGCGGCCAGGAGGAGGTGCTGCGCAACATTGACCGGCAGGGCCTTGATGCGCTGGTGGCCATCGGTGGCGACGACACGCTGAAGGTCGCCGCGTGGCTCGCCGAGCACGCAGCTCACGTGGTCGGTGTCCCCAAGACGATGGACAACGACCTGAGCATCACGGAGTACTGCATCGGCTTCGACAGCGCGGTCAGCGTGGTTGCGGAGGCGTTAGACCGGCTACACACAACTGCGATGTCGCATCACCGCGTGATGGTGCTGGAGGTGATGGGGCGTGACACCGGCTGGGTCGGCGTCATGGGCGGCCTCTCTGGTGGCGCTGACATGATCATCATCCCCGAGTTCCCGGTAACGGTCGACGAGGTGCTCGCGCACCTCGAGAAGCGGACCAGAGCGGGCAGCGACTTCAGCATCATCGTTGTCGCTGAGGGCGTGGAGATGGAAGGGCTCACGTCGAAGGACGACGCAGACGGCCAGCGCGACGCGTTCGGTCATGTGCAGCTGAGCCGCCGCGGTGTGGGCGAGACACTCGCGCGCATCATCGAAGAGCGAACGGGCCACGAGACCCGCGCCACGGTGCTCGGACACCTGCAGCGTGGTGGGTCGCCGTCGGCATACGACCGAATCTGGGCTACCCGCGTGGGCGCGGCTGCATACGACCTCGTGGTGGCGCAGCGCTGGGGCGACATGCCGGTGGTGAAGTGCGGCGCCGTCGAGTTTGCGCGAATCGCCGACGTTGTCGCCGAGCCGCGGCGGGTGCCGCGCGACCTGTACGAGCTGGCCCAGGTCTTTTACTGATCGCCGGTCGTTTGACTCGATTGGACCAAGCAAAGTCGGCCATACGTGTTTCCGCTGTTATGACGACATTCGTTGCGACAGCTGTAGGACAGCGCGGGTGACTCGGCGCCTTCGCTGTGCTCCGTGATGGAACGCTTGATCGCTCCGATGGCCGCGATTGGTGGTCAGCAGACCGAAATGGCAGCCCGCACCTTGGGGGCGGAACGCTGACAGTGGCGCTGGTCGCGCTCCTGAAGTAGTAGCCGGGGAAGACGCGGGCCGCTTCATCCAGGGAAGGAGAGGCGGGCCTCGTGTGCGGCGGCAGTCTATCTCGACTGGCCAAGGAGCCGCTACCCGCCGTTGTCGCTCGCACTGTTT
>DATMRA010000177.1:0-9704 GCA_035566535.1 Candidatus Acidiferrales bacterium
CCGGCCATCCGCGCCAACACCATCGTGTTCCGCGACGGAATTCCGTCATCCCTCTCGGACGGTCAGGGACTCGTGTCGATCGCGCCGGCGGGAAGCGCCGCCAGTCCTGCAGCGGTCATGCGCCCCTCGTCGATCATCTGACGGGCACGCGCCAGGTTCCCATCGGTCCAATGGCTGCGCCGCCTGCGCGGTGACCAGCGGGCCACGTAGTACTGGTCGTCGACACCCTTGATGATGCCGTCCACCCAGCCGAAGCAGATCGCCTCTTCCAGCACCGACGTGTAATCCAGCGAGTGCCGCGCGGCTGCCTTCTTGTACGTGATCAGCCAGATCTCGCGCTTGCTTGATGCGTGCTGTTCGAGCCACGCGCGCCACTGCGCGCGAGTTTCCACGAGCAGCGTCTCACCGATCTCCACTCCCGTCTCATGGTAGCGGCGCCGCCTCTGCAGCATGCGGCGCGGCGCTGCGCGAGCGATTGCTCGTGCGCGCAGTCCGCTGCGGAACGATTGCCACCGGCCACAGCAGGGTGACTGTTGTGCCTGCGCCGGGCTCGCTCTGCACGGTGATCGTGGCGCTGTGCGCCTCGCAGAGCCGGCGCACCAGTGCTAGCCCCATTCCCATGCCGCCGTACCTGCGCGTGCGGCTGTTGTCCTCCTGGAAGAATCGGTCGAACACGCGCGGCAGCGCATCGGGCGCGATGCCGATTCCGTCGTCGATGATCTCGATGCGACAGCGGCCGGTGGCGAACTCGGGACGCGCACGCACGATGACGTGGCCGCCCTCCGGGGTGAACTTCACGGCGTTGTCCAGCAACGCGCGCATAACCTTGCGGAAGCGAGCGGGGTCTGCGACCACGACAGCGTCGGCGGATATGTCGTACGTCACGCTGACCGGCAGCTCGCCCTTGAAGTGACCGCCGACGTCGCCGGCCGCCTCGCGCGCGATCTCCTCCACAGAGACGGGTGTGGGCCGGAGGTCGAGCGTGTCGGAGCTGAGCAGCGAGAAGTCCACGATCGTCTCGAGCAGCTCACCGAGCATGTGGGTGGAGATCTCGATGTCGCGTACCAGGTCGACCTTGGCCTCGTCGTCCCACGTGGTCCACGCGCGCGTGAGCAGCTCGATCTGGCCCTGAATCGCCAGCACCGGTGTGCGCAGCTCGTGCTGCGCAGTGCCCAGGAAGTCCGACTTCATCTGGTTCAGCTCGCTGAGACGCTGGACCGTGTTCTTCTCCTGTTCGAAGAGACGTGTGTTCGCCAGAGCCACCGCACTGTTGTTGGCCAGCGTTTCCAGCGTGCGCTGGTCGCTCTCGAACACCGCTTCCTCGGTGACGGTGACGAGAGCGCCGGTCACCGCGCCCTGGTACATCATCGGGACTACCAGCACATGCCGGCCTTCGCGGTCTCGCCGCGCAGCGTTGCCGGCCAGGATCGACGCGATGGTGTCCGAGCCCAGCCCCCGCTCGGGAACCTCACCGTGGATACGGGTGACAACCAGGTCATCGCCGCGCCGCGTCAGCAGCATCGACGTGGCCCGCGAGCCCGCCGTCGCCGCCGCGGCGCGCAACACCGCGTCCTGCAGATCGTCGACGCCCCCGGTCGTCGTGGTCAGCGCGCGGGAAACGTCCTGCAAGCGCTCGATCGAGCCGTCGATATGGCGCACGTATCCGGCGATCCGCTCACGCATGCTGTTGACGCTGCGCGCGAGGCGACCAAGCTCGTCCTCGGATGTCACGGGGACGTCGGTGGTGTAGTCGCCCCCGGCGATGCGACTGACTCCGCGCTCCAGCGTGCTCACGGGTCGCCGCACAAAGTGGTCGACGAACAGCAGCACCAAGAGGGAGACAACGACCATTGCGGTCACCGCGATCTCGGCAATGGTTCGTTCGTCCTGGGCGGTCGCCGCGGCGAACACGGAGAGCGGCACCTCGACCCCGAGATAGCCCGCCACCCGCTGGCCCCCGGGCGCGGCCAGCGCCACGAAACTTCCGGCTACGTCACCCAGCCCGGGTACGGCGTAGATGGCGCGGGCCGCCACGCCGTCTGCCGGGATGGCGCTTCGGCCGGTTTGCGCTGCCACGGGTGCGGGCGCGACCGACACGGTGGGGACGCTGGTGCTGCC
Organism: Candidatus Acidiferrales bacterium; assembly: GCA_035566535.1. GTDB lineage: Bacteria > Chloroflexota > Dormibacteria > Aeolococcales > Aeolococcaceae > JAFARE01. The sequence goes on from DATMRA010000177.1 coordinate 2,119, forward strand.
CACAAAGCGGACGAGCGTCGGCTGCGCGGGACCCGCGTAGAAGACGGGGGTGAAGCCGATGACAGGCCCGAAGCGCTGAAACTGCGTGCGCAGCGGCGCGCTATACACGACAACGCCGAGAGGGGCGTACGAACCATCAAGGGCGTTGCGCACCGGAACCGCCACATCGAAGGCCGGTGCGCCCGGCGCCAGCATCTCAGTGCCCTCAACCCCGGCGGGGCAGGTTGCAGCGTTAGTGACGCGGCCCGCCGCAACGAGCCGGCAGGTGTCGCGGCCCGCCAGGGTCAGCGCGCCCTGCACTGACGGCGCCGAGGCGGTGACATGCGCCGCTGCCTGGGCTTCGCATTGCGCCGTGGACGGGTGCTGCGCAACGCCTTTGCCGTCCGTCGCGTCGCACTCGGTTGAGTACAGGACGGTGCCGTGAGCGTCGAATATCACAACGGCGAGCCCGGGTACGGTCACGGCCTGCTTGCCGGCGAACTCCTGGGCAACCGCAGTCGCCCGCGCGCTCGACGCCAGCGCCATCTGCATGGATCCGAGTGATGCCAGGTTCGCGGCTGCGTACTGTGCTTGTGGCTCGGTGACCCGGGCCAGCAGCTGGGCGGCCACCCCCGCGCGGTTGTCGGCGTTCGAGAGCGCCCCCGCGTCCGTCTGCTGGTTGCGGCTGATGAGAAGGAAGCCGCTGATGCCCGCGATAAGGACGGCCGTGAACGCCAGCCCGCCGGCGAGCAGACGCGTCGCGATGCTCGACCGGAGAGGGTGTGCTTTGGGCGCGGCGGCGCGCCGGACGGACGGGCGGTCGCGCATAGCGCGAGCCTAGGCAGCCGGGCATGGTGAGGAGCCAGTCCAAGGCCACGCAGTTTCGCTACGACGCGGTGACGGTGGCATGTCTCAGTTTCGCCGTCCCAACGCTCGTAGCCCCCGGATGGCTCGTACTCTTATGTCATGGTGCTGAGACGGCGGGGACGGATAGCGGACGCTGAAGCGCAGACCCAGGGCGTGGGCCCCTGGTTGAAGCGCTGGACCATTCCCATCATCGGCGCGATCACACCGGTGGGCCTGATCGTCGTCAACATCTCGATCTTCATCGCCAAGAACCTGGCCGCCTTCCGCTGGACGATCGCGAGCCTGGCCTTCCTGAGCAGCATCATGCTCAACTCCTGGGCGGCCCTGAACATCTATCGAGTCGTCAAGCGCCGCCGCCCTGATCACGCGCTGGTGAGTGAGCACAACCAGGAGCTCGTGCTCGTGGGTGGGATGGCGATCATCGTCATCGCCGCGTTTCTCACCGCACTGTTCTGCTACCTGGGTCTGTCGAGTGAGAAGGACTTGCCCAACGGCGTGACCTTCATCACCGGCGTGGTCGCGATCGCCGTCCCGATACTGCTGCAGTTCTTCTTCCGTCGTGGCGTGCGCACTCGCCGCGTCGACAGGGACACGACCGCGTCGTACTCGCCCGGGCTGCCGCAGTCGCCCTCGTCGTCAACGCTCCCGCCGCCGGCGCCGCCCTCGGTCAGCGACGCGCTTCGCCGGCGTTGATGATCGCGAAGGTCAGTGGCGCGCCGACGCGATCACGTTGTGCCCGTAGTGCGGATGGGCTAGCACTGGGCCGGTGACGAAGTCGAGCTGGAAGTGCCGCGGCCCGCTGGTCGGGACGATGGTCACCTGCATCTCGTAGCCGCCGCCCGCGATGAACTGCTGAGACTGGCTCTGGAAGACGACGAGCTTGCCCGTGTGCCGCGGCGATACGTTGGACTCGTAGGAGACGAGTGACAGCGTCACGTTCGAGCAGCCGGCCGGCAGCGTCGGAACATTGAACAGGACGTTGATCTGATCGCCGCGCTGCACTTTTCCGTGCAGGTGCGTGACGTTGTCGCTGGTGCCGTCGGGCTCAAAGATGACGTAGTGGACGTTGGTCACCGCGCCTTTGCCGGTCGGGCACGACGACGCCGCAGCGGTCGAGGTGGCAGTGCCCACGACAAGAGCCGACGTCAGAAAAACGGACGCACCGAGCGCGCCGACGAAAGATCGCCGAGCCTTCATCGTCCCCCCGTTTGAACCGTTTACCCCGTTAGGACGCTATCAGGGTTGGGGGCGGCCGTCAAACAGCGGCTCAGACTTCCTTGAATTCGGCGTCGACCACGTCATCGCCACCAGCCCCGGCACCCGCGCCGGACTCGGGCGGCGTTCCGTTGGAGCCGGCACCATCGCCAGATCCGGGCTCGCCCGACTGCGGCTGTGAGTACACCGCCTCGCCGATCTTCTGGATCGAAGCGGCCAGGTCGTCGTGTGCGCTCTGGATGGCAGCGGCATCGTTTGAGGCAATAGCGTCACGAACTGCCTTGACCTTGGTCTCGATGTCGGTGCGCAGGTCCGCGGGAACCTTCTCGCCGGCGTCACTCAGCGCCTTCTCGGCCTGGTACGCGAGGTGCTCCGCGCGGTTGCGCAGCTCCACCGTCTCAGCACGCTTGCGGTCCTCGTCGGCGTGGGACTCGGCCTCCTTGACCATCCGCTCCACCTCGTCCTTGTTGAGCGTCGTGGAACCGGTGATGGTGACCTTGTTCTCCTTGTTCGTGCCGCGATCCTTCGCGGTGACGTGGAGGATGCCGTTGGCGTCGATGTCGAAGGTCACCTCGATCTGCGGCATGCCGCGCGGGGCCGGCGGGATGCCGTCCAGGGTGAAGGTCCCCAGGATGCGGTTGTCCCGCGCCATCGGGCGTTCGCCTTGCAGCACAACGATCTCCACCGAGGGCTGGCTGTCGGACGCGGTGGAGAACACCTGCGTCTTGGCCGTGGGAATCGTGGTGTTGCGCTCGATGAGCTTGGTGTTCACCTCGCCCTCGGTCATGATGCCCAGCGAAAGCGGGGTGACGTCGAGGAGCAGAACGTCCTTCACGTCGCCCTTGAGCACTCCCGCCTGGATTGCGGCGCCGATGGCGACCACTTCGTCCGGATTCACGCCGCGATGCGGCTCCTTGCCGGACAGGTCGTTGACCAGCTTCTGAATGACCGGCATGCGCGTCGAGCCACCCACGAGGATGACCTCATCGAGGTCCTTCGCCGACATGCCCGCGTCCTTGAGCGCCGCTTCGAAGGGACCCCGGCACCGCGCCGTGAGGTCTTCGGTGAGCTGCTCGAACTTGGCCCGTGTGAGCGTGATTGCAAGGTGCTTCGGACCGGATGCATCTGCCGTGATGAACGGTAGGTTGACCTCAGTCTCCTGGCGCTGCGACAGCTCGACCTTTGCCTTCTCCGCGGCTTCGGTGAGCCGCTGCAGTGCCTGCCGGTCCTGGCGCAGGTCGATGCCCTGGTCGCGCTTGAATTCGTCGGCGAGCCAGTCGACGATGCGCCGGTCGTAATCGTCGCCGCCGAGGTGCGTGTCACCGTTGGTGGCCTTCACCTCGAACACGCCTTCTCCGACCTCGAGGATCGACACGTCGAACGTGCCACCGCCGAGGTCGAAGACGAGGATTTTCTCGTTGGCTTTCTTGTCGAGTCCGTACGCCAGCGACGCTGCCGTCGGCTCGTTGATGATGCGCAGGACATTCAGGCCGGCGATCTGGCCCGCGTTCTTGGTGGCCTGTCGCTGCGCGTCGTTGAAATACGCGGGAACGGTGATGACCGCTTCGGTCACCGTGTCGCCGAGATACGCCTCAGCGTCCGTCTTCAGCTTCTGCAGGATCATCGCGGAGATCTGCTCAGGCGTATGGCGCTCGCCCAGCACCTCGATCTCCACGCGGCCATCCTTGCCGGCCACCACCTTGTACGGAACCTGCTTGGTCTCGGTCCCGACCTCGCTGAGCTGGCGGCCCATGAAGCGCTTGATCGAGTAAATCGTGTTTTCCGGGTTGACCGCGGCCTGACGGCGCGCGAGCTGGCCGACGAGCCGCTCTCCTGTCCGCGTGAATGCGACAACCGACGGCGTTGTGCGACCTCCTTCGGCGTTCGCGATGACGGTGGGTTCGCCACCCTCCATCACGGCAACCACGCTGTTGGTGGTGCCGAGGTCGATGCCGACGGTTCTTGCCATGGTTCTGCTTCCCTTCGAATTGGATGATCGCGAGGCGGCCGGGCCTGCCGCGCTGTCCTAGGAATACCGCGTTCACCGCGCAGCCTAAACGTATTGCAAGGTGGCTGCTAGGCTCGTCCGGATGGCTGAGGCATCGCGACCCGAGGACCTGGCCACGCAGTTGAGCCGGTTACGCGACCGGGCCGACGAGGACTTCGACAACCCTGTCCTCGACCGGCCTCCGGGGAGGCACCAGGTCGACCTTCCCGAGCTCGGTTTGCGCGTCAGCGTGACGCGTTCGCGCTACCCCAATCGACCCGATGGCGTGGACCAGTACGCCGTTACCGTTTCTCGGCCGGCCATGGACAAGCCGCCGCCGGAGGCCGAGGTGCGCATCCTCCTCAGCACCGCCTTCGGCGATGCGGCAGCGGAAGCTGTGGAGCGCCACGCCGGCGGTTCACTCGTGCGCATGTTCCGCGTTCCGGCCGGGGGCGCCGGCTGAGTCAGCCGTCGGCGTAGGCGTCCTCGCCGATCAGCGGGACGAACCGGCAGGGGCCCAGCGACTCTGTGAGCCAGCGGCCGTCGCGGACGCGCAGGCGGGTCAGCTCCTCGCCCATGGGTCCGCCCGCGAGGGGCACCACCAGGCGGCCGCCCTCACGGAGCTGGCGTGCAAGGGCGATCGGCAGGCGGGGCGCGGCGGCGCCGACGGCAATGGCATCGAAGGGCGCGCGGTCGGGCAGCCCCAGGCTTCCGTCGCCCAGGACCACCTCGACGTCGTATCCCAGCCCGGACACGCGGGCGGCCGCTTCGTCGGCCAGGGCGGGGATTCGCTCCACGCTGACCACCCGTGCGCCACACGCCGCCATCACCGCCGCCTGGTAGCCCGATCCGGTGCCCACGTCGAGCGCCAGCTCGCCGGGCTGCAGCTCGAGCGCCTGCACGATGAGCGCGACCATGAGCGGCTGCGAGATGGTCTGCCCGCCGGCGATCGGCAGGGCCCGATCCGCGTAGGCCTGCGAGCGATCGGCCTCGAGGACAAACTGCTCGCGCGGCACCGAGCCCATCGCCGCCAGCAGGCGCGGGTCACCGATCCCGCCGTCGCGAAGCCGGGCCAGCATTTCGTCGCGCTCGTGCATCCCACTATCTAACCTCGGGCCCCGCACGTCCGCTCGGTTTGCGAGCCCTTTGGAGGTCAGGAACGCGGAGTCAGGTCGAGGTCGGGGGGCGGATCCGCCGGCAGCTTCCACACGATCCATGGCTTCTTCCAGCGCCGGTGCAGATCGTTGGCGGCGTCCACGGCGTCGTGGAAGACCCGCTCGAACGCAGCAAGGTTGTGTTCTTCCAGCGCGAGGATCAACGGTTCGACGTCCGCGTTGATGAACTCCTCCAGGTCGTCGGTGTACTTGGGCCGGGTCACCTCGCCGAGGCGCATCAGCTTGCGCATCTCCTTCAGCTGCCAGACGGCCAGCGGCCAGTTCTCTGCCCGGGCGGCGTACCAGCACTTCCAGAACCGGGCGCCGATCTCTGGCATGAGCCTGGCCAGGCCGGGCTGCAGGCCGGTGAGCTCCTCGAGCTCCAAACGCTCAGGATTCTTCGCGTCCGGCGTCGCCTCAGCCATCGGCGGGCGAGTCTAGTCCTGCGGACCCGGGAACCCGTTGTGCGCTTCTCGCGTCTCATGCGTTGTTGAGGTCATGATCGCCTCGAGCGCTGCTGCCCTTGCACACCGGAGACGCTCATGCAGGATACCGGCGGCGGAGCACTCGAATTCGACGAGGTGTACCGCCTTCACGCCGATGGCGTATATCGCTTCTGCCTCGCGCAGGTTCGCGATGCCGCCGCGGCGGAGGATCTCGCGGCCGACGTGTTCGCGGCGGCATTCGTCGCGTATGCACGCGTGCGACCGGAGCCTGCCGGCGTGCGGGCGTGGCTCTTTCGCATCGCCCGCAATGCGGCGATCGATCGAGCCCGCCGCTCACACACGCGGATGCGGCTGCTCCGCCTTTTACGCGCGGAGACCAATCATCACGACGTCGAGCGCGATGCTGAGCTTCGAAGCGAACTGCGTTCCACGCTCGACGCAATCAGCCGGCTGTCGGAACGCGAGCGCCTCCTCGTCGGATTGCGCATCGCGGCCGGTCTCAGTTACGCGGAGGTCGCTGCGGTGACCGGTATGAAGGAAAACGCCGCCAGGATGGCGACGACGCGCGCATTGAACAAGGTGCGCCACGAGGTTGAACGTCATGAGTGATCTCACACCGTCGGAGCGGGAGCTGGCCGATACGTTCGAGGGCGTGACCGCGCCTTCCGGAGTGGATCAATGGCGCGATCGACCAGCGCGGTCGTTCCGGCCGGCGCGGTCGTGGGCCGCGCCGCTGGCCGGGGTTGTGGTCGTCGCGCTCATCGCCGGCGGATTGGGCGCGTATTTCGGCATTCGTGCCTCTGTCGGCGGACCCGCGGGGTCGAACGGAGCGACGCCCCCGCCGAGGGCCGGAGGCGCAATGGCATTCGATTCGAACACAGGATCCATGGTTCTCTTCGGCGGCACGGGTTCGAGCGGCCCGCTCCATGACACCTGGACGTGGGACGGCTCGTCCTGGACCCAGCAGCATCCGGCCCACAACCCGCCGGCCACCGCCATCGGGCCGATGGCGTACGACCCGGCGAGCCACGACATAGTGCTGGTGACCGTCTCCCTGCCCAATGGTTCAGGTTCGATCTCGTCGGGAGATCCGGCGACGGTGAACCCGCCGCGGGCGCAGACCTGGCTGTGGGACGGTGCCGACTGGCACACGGCCTCAGGTGTCCAGCCGCCGGTGTCGGCGCTGACGCGCCTTGCCACTGACACGGCCGCAGGCGACGTTGTCCTCGTCGCCACGGGCGGCGCGCCGCGGCCTCTGTTGGGAGCCCCCTGCCGCGTCCAGGTGCCGACATCGGACCCGATCCCGACGATCTGCAACGGGTACTTGCCGGTGCGAACGGCGACCTGGGTCTGGAATGGCACCTCATGGAAGGACACGGGCGCGGCCGGGCCGCTGCAATCGAGTTCGTCGAATTTCGATGCCGGTGCAGGTTCGCTGGTCACCGACCCGGCGACCGGCCATGCCGAGTACATCGCGAGCACGCCGAGCATCGTCCCCCTCTGCGTCACGCCGGGCCTGCCACCGCCGTCGCCCTCGCTATCGCCCCCGCACTTTCTTCCGCCGCCACCCGCGAATGGGGCGGCTGGTTCGGGGACGTTGCTGACGCCTCCGGCCGTTGTATCCGGGAAGCCGCTCCCAGCTCCGCCCTTTGAACCACCCTCACCAACGATTCCGTGCGCCGGCATCCGATCCGATGGGACCGCGCTGCCAGCGTTCAGCCCAACGTTGAGCATCAGCCGCTGGACTGGGTCGGCGTGGTCGGCGCCCCAGGACGTGACTGGCCCAAAGGGCAAAGCCTTCACAGGAGAGCCGCTGGCGGCCGGCGCCGCGTCACATGGGCTCGTCTTCTACAACCTCGCCGACGGGTCGGTCTCGACGTACACCGGGACGTGGACCACCACGACCCGGTGTACGTCGAGACCGACCCGTCGGCGAGG
>DATMRA010000178.1:0-12805 GCA_035566535.1 Candidatus Acidiferrales bacterium
TCGGGCATGGGCCACGAGGCAGTTCAGGTCGCTTTTGGCATGAACCTGCGCCCTGGATACGACTGGGTGGCGCCGTATTACCGCGACCTGGCGCTGACCCTGGTTCTGGGCATGACTCCGAAGGACCATCTGCTTTCCGTCCTGGCCAAAGCAGATGACCCCAACAGCGGTGGCCGCCAGATGCCGGCGCACTATGGGTGCCACCGCTTCAACATCATCAGCACCGGTTCGCCGGTGGGAACGCAGCTCCTGCATGCGGCAGGTATCGCTCTCGCGTCGCGCATGCGCGGCGAGGAGGCCGTCACCTTCACGTCGATCGGCGAGGGCGGCAGCAGCGAGGGTGACTTTCACGAGGCGCTCAACTTCGCCGCCATCCACCGGCTGGCCGTGCTGTTCGTGGTGGAGAACAACGGTTACGCGATCAGCGTGCCCTGGGAGAAGCAGATGCCCACGCCGGATGTGGCGGACCGCGCCAAGGCATATGGCATCCCCGGTGTCGTGGTCGACGGTGGTGATGCCATGGCCTGTTATCGCGTCGCGCTCGAGGCCACGGAGCGCGCGCGCAACGGCGAGGGCCCGACGCTTGTCGAAGCCAAGGTCCTGCGCCTCACCTCACACAGCTCCGACGACGACCAGCGCCGCTACCGTGACCTGGAAATGCTCGAGGCTGAAAAGCTTCAGGACGGGGTCCCGCGCTTCCGCGCGCAGCTCGAGGAGCTTGGCGTGCTCAATCCGGGTGACGTTGAAGAGATGCGAGCGGAGCTGGTGCGCGAACTCGATGCCGCGCTCGAGGAGGCAGACGCCGCGCCACTCCCAGATCCGTCGACGGTGATGCGTCACGTCTACGCCGAGCCGGAGGATCGCTGACGTGGCTGAGATGACGTATCTCCAGGCGATACGCGAGGGCATTCGCGAGGAGATGGAGCGTGACGATCGGGTCATGATCCTCGGCGAGGACGTCGGCGCCAAAGGTGGCGTGTTCGGCGTCACAGAAGGGCTGCAGAAGCAGTTCGGCGAAGCGCGCGTGCTGGACAGCCCGCTGGCCGAGTCCTGCATCGTCGGTGTCGCCATCGGGGCTGCGCTCAACGGCATGCGTCCCATCGCCGAGATCCAGTTCCAGGACTTCATCTTCCCCGCGGTCGACCAGATCATCAGCGAAGCCGCAAAGATGCGCTACCGCAGCAACGGCGACTGGGGAGTGCCCATGGTGCTGCGCTCACCGTTCGGCGGCGGCGTGCACGGTGCGCTCTATCACTCGCAGTCCATCGAGGCGATCTTCTGCCACATTCCCGGACTCCGCGTGGTGGTCCCCAGCACGCCGCACGACGCCAAAGGCATGATCGTGGCGGCGCTGCGCGACCCTGATCCCGTCCTCTATTTCGAGCACAAGCGCGCGTATCGCGCCATCAAGGGTGAGGTCCCCGAAGGCGACTACACGGTGCCCCTCGACCGCGCTCAGATCGTGCGCGACGGGGAGGACATCGCCGTGTTCACCTACGGAATGATGGTGCACATCGCGCTCGACGCAGCTCAGCGTCTCAGCGCGGACGGCTTCGAATGCGAAATCGTCGACCTTCGCGCTTTGCGTCCGCTGGATCGCACCGCGATCGTGAGCAGCGCGCGCAAATGTGGGAAGGTCCTGGTGCTGCAGGAGGCAAACCTTTCGGTCAGCGTCGCCTCGGAAGTCGCAGCCATCGTGGCCGAGGACTGCTTCGATTACCTGGACGCTCCGGTGATGCGTCTTGGCGGGCTCGAGGTGCCGGCGATGCCGTACTCGCCGCCATTGGAGAAGGCGTACATGATCACGCCGGACAAGGCGGAGAAGGCCCTGCGCGAGCTCGCAGCGTATTAGTCAGGTCAACAGAGAGGACATTGATTCGATGGCGCTGACCGTCAACATGCCGCAGCTGGGTGAGAGCGTGACCGAGGGCACGATCGCCAAATGGCTCAAGCAACCCGGCGAGCACGTTGCCAAGTACGAGTCGATCGCCGAGGTGATCACGGACAAGGTCAACGCCGAGATCCCCGCGCCCGCCGACGGCACGATGGGCGAGCTCATCGCACCCGAGGGCGCAGTTGTCGCCGTGGGTCAGCCCATCTGTTCAATCGAAACCGACGACGCGGCGGTCGCGCCATCCCCACCGGCGCCTGTGGCGGAGCCGGCAGCTGCCGCGCCGCAGCCCGCGGCCGCGGTCACGGAGCCCGCGTCGCCGACTCCAGCGCCGGCGCCCTCGCCGGTTCCCGCGCAGGAGCCGGCGCAACCTCCCCAGCTGCAACCCGTCGCACAGCATGCTGAGGCGGCTGTCGCCGCGCCGAGCGGCAATGGCGCCTCGACGTACCACCTCACGCCCGCGGTGCGCATGCTGGTGCGCGAGCACGGCGTGGATCTGTCGCAGATCCAGGGCAGCGGCGTCGGCGGGCGCATCAGCAAAAAGGACGTGCTGGAGTACGTGCAGCGCCGTGATGCGGGCGCTCCGCAAACAAGCGCACCGGCTCAGGTGCCGGCCGCACCCACGCCGCAGACTCAGCCGCAGGCGCCCGCAGCGCAGCCGGCTGCAGCGACGCCCACCGCACCTGCGCAGCCCGCGGCTGTGCAACCGGTGACGGCGCTCGGCGAAGGCGAGACGATCGTGCCGCTGACGTCGGTGCGGCGCGCCATCGCGGAGCACATGGTGCGCAGCAGACACACGTCACCCCATGCGTACCTGATGGTGGAGGTGGACATGTCCGCGGTGACGCGGGCACGCGCTCGCGCCCGCGCCGAATTCGAACAGCGTTACAGCGTGAAGCTGACATACCTTCCGTTCGTGGCGCGAGCCGTGTGCGAAGCGCTGCGGCGGCATCCGACCCTCAACGCGTCGTGGAGCGATGAAGGGATCATTCTCAAACGCGACATCCATCTCGGCATCGCGGTCGCGCTCGAGGACAACCTGGTTGTGCCGGTTGTGCGGCACGCGGACCGCTTGAGCATCGCTGGTCTTGCCACGACGATGTCCGACCTCGGTGAGCGCGCGCGCAGCAACCACCTGAAGCTCGACGAGATCCAGGGAGGTACGTTCACCCTGAACAACACTGGGGCGCTCGGCGCGGTGCTGACGGAGGCCATCATCAATCAGCCGCAGGCAGCGATCATGACCATGGACATGGTGGTGAAGCGGCCCGTTGTGGTGGAGGACGACGCGATCGCGATCCGGCCCATCATGAACCTGGGCATGTCCTTCGACCACCGCATCAACGACGGGCTGCAGGCAACCCGTTTCGTCCGCAGCGTGAAGGACCTTCTCGAAGGCTACGACGATTCGTCAGTGCTGCTGTAGGCGTCCCGGGGACTATGATCGTGGGGGATGACCGAATCCGTGTTTGACGTGTGGGGGTACCGCACACCGCCCTCGTGGGCGCTGCGAGCGCTTGAAAAGGGCATCATCGACGTGAACCGGTTCGAGGCCTTGATCCGGGTCGCTTCTGAGGATCAGGAACGGGGCCGGCGATCGCGCGGCCGCCCCACCAGCTGCTCGTGCAGACGGCGGCCGCGCCGCGCCTGCACCCACTGGCGAACCTGAGTACCGAGCGACTATTCGGGATCCTGGTGCGGGTAGCGCCAGTCGGTCGGGGGGACGAACGTCTCCTTGATCGCGCGGGCTGAGACCCAGCGCGTGAGATTCAGCTCCGAGCCCGCTTTGTCGTTCGTGCCGGACAGCCTGCCGCCGCCAAACGGCTGTTGACCCACGACGGCGCCCGTGGGCTTGTCGTTCACGTAGAAGTTGCCCGCGGCGTGCCGCAGGTGCGCCGACGCTTGCTCGATCGCGCGCCGGTCGTTGGCGAACACGGCTCCGGTGAGCCCGTACGGTGACGTCGTGTTCACCAACTCCAGCACCGACTCCCATTCCGAGTCTTCGTACGGATACACGGTGAGGATAGGACCGAACAGCTCGCGCTGCATGAGGTCGTGGCGTGGATCGTCGGTGGCGTAGATGGTCGGGTGCACGAACCAGCCGACGCTGTCGTCGCACTCGCCTCCGGCGACGAGCGTGAGACGCGGATCACTCCGCGCCGCGGTCATTGCGGCCTCGTGCTTGCGGAAGCTCGGTTCGTCGATCACCGCGCCCATGAACGTGTTGAACTCTGCGGGGTCGCCCACAGGGATGGCTTCCGTGGCCGCCGCCAGCGGTTCGCGGAGCTGACGCCACAGGGAATTGGGCACATAGGCACGTGAGGCTGCTGAGCACTTCTGGCCCTGATACTCGAACGCGCCGCGCAGCAGGCCCACCAGCAACGCTTCCTGGGATGCCGACCGGTGGGCGAGCACGAAGTCTTTGCCGCCGGTCTCGCCGATGAGGCGAGGATACGTCCGGTACTGGTCGAGATTGGCCGAAACGCTGGACCACAGGTGACGGAAGGTGTCGGTCGATCCGGTGAAATGGATGCCGGCAAGTGCAGGGTGGTGCACGGCAGCCTCGGATACCGCTGCGCCGGGTCCGGCTACGAGGTTGATGACCCCCGGGGGCAATCCGGCGGCCTCGAGCAGCTCCATGATCACGTGCGCCGCCAGCAGTTGCGTTGTTGCCGGCTTCCACACGACGACGTTGCCGAGAATGGCCGGCGCTGTCGGCAGGTTGCCGGCTATCGACGTGAAGTTGAACGGCGTGATGGCGAGGACGAAGCCCTCGAGCGGCCGGTAGTCCAGGCGGTTCAGCACCCCCGGCGACGACACCGGTTGGCCTTCCTGCAACCGCTCGGCAAAGTGCACGTTCCAGCGCCAGAAGTCGATGAGCTCACACGCCGCATCGATCTCCGACTGGTGCACCGACTTGCTCTGGCCGAGGATCGTGGCGGCATTGAGGCGAGCCCGCCACGGCCCGCTCAGCAGATCGGCGGCGCGGAGAAACACCGCGGCGCGGTTCTCGAAGGGCTCGGTCGACCATGTGCCCCACGCTGCGAGCGCTGCGCTGACAGCCCGTGTGACGTCGCGACTTGAGGCCTGCCGTGCTTCGCCGAGCACGAGCTCGTGACGGTGCGGCGCCTTCACCTGGATCGGCTCCCCCGAACCCTCGCCCGCCTCACCGCCGATGTGCTGGTACATCCGGTGCGGCGCGGACGCCTCCATGCCCGTGAGGGCCGCCCGCAGCTGCGCTCTCTCCGGCGAGCCCGGCGCGTAGAGCAGCACCGCCTCGTTGCGCGGCGGGGTCGGGGAAATTCTCATCGCCGGGCGATTGTGGCGCAGGCGAAGTGCGCGGCGTGGATGGGGAACAACCATGGGCGTTGTACAGTGGAGACGAACCATGGAGCCGATCCCACTGCGGCCGCTGCCCATTTCTGAGGAGCAGCAGGCCCGGCAACCCGACACGCGGCCCGTGCACCAGCGCCTGCTGCCGGAGGGCGTGGAGCGCAGGCCGTCCTGGCTCACCGTGCGCATCCCCGGCGGCGACGGCTACAACCGGCTCAAGGGCATCATGCGCGGGCTGGAGCTCAACACCGTGTGCGAGGAGGCCCGCTGTCCCAACATCGCCGAATGCTGGGGACACGGCACAGCCACGTTCATGGTCCTGGGCGACGTCTGCACGCGCGCATGCGCCTTCTGTGCGGTGAAGAGCGGCAAGCGCGGTGGTGACGTCGATTGGGATGAACCGCGCAGGGTGGGAGAAGCCGTCGCGCGCATGGAACTGCAGCACGCGGTTGTCACGTCCGTCGACCGCGACGATCTTGCCGACGGTGGCGCGGCACTGTTCGCCGCCACCATCCGTGCCATACGGGAACACTCGCCACGCACGACGATCGAGGTGCTGACCCCGGACTTCCAGGGCAACCGCGACGCGTTGCGCACAGTGATGGCCGAAACTCCGGAGATCTTCAACCACAACGTGGAGACCATCGGCCGCCTGTATCGCCGGGTGCGGCCCAAGGCCGACCTGAAGCAGAGCCTGGAGTTACTACGGGCCGCGAAACGAATGGAGGCGCGCAGCCGCACCAAGAGCGGTCTCATGGTCGGCCTCGGTGAAGAGATGGATGAGGTGAAGGAGCTGTTGCGCGATATGCGTGCGCATGACGTCGAGATCGTCACCATCGGCCAGTACCTGCGCCCGTCGCTGAAGCACCACCCCTTGATCCGCTTCTGGACTCCGGATGAGTTCGCCGAGCTGAAGGACTACGGAAAATCCCTCGGATTCGCTCACGTTGAGTCGGGTCCGCTGGTCCGCTCCAGTTACCACGCGCACGAACAGGCGGTCGCCGCCACAGCCGTATGAGCGCCGCTGCCGGGGAGCGCGTCCTCGCCTGGGCCTGGCTGGGGACGGTGCCGTACCGCGAGGCGTGGGCGCTGCAGAGCCGCCTGGCCGAGGATCGGCGCGCCGGGAGCCTGGCCGACGACCTGGTCGTGCTGCTCGAGCATCCGCCCGTCTATACGATGGGACGCAACGGTGAGCCGCGTCACGTGCCGTCCGGCTCGGAGGCACTGCGCGCCGCCGGCGCCGACTACGTCGATGTCGACCGCGGCGGCTCCGTGACCTTCCACGGGCCGGGGCAGCTGGTCGCCTACCCGATCATCGACCTGGCGGCCAGCTTTCCCATCGCCGCCCATCCACGACACGGAGACGTGGTGCAGTATCTGCGGGCGCTGGAGGCGGCGCTCATCGCCACGGCGGCCACGTATGGGGTGCCGGTCGATCGGCGCCCGCCGTACACGGGCGTGTGGGCGGGCTCCTCCAAGCTGGCAGCCATCGGCGTCAAGCTGGCTCGCGGCGTCACCACGCATGGTGTCGCGCTCAATGTATGCACCGACCTGAGCTGGTTCGAGCGCGTGGTCCCGTGCGGCATCGACGGCGCCAGCGTTGCATCGCTCGAGACGCTCGGCGCTCCCGGGCTCACACCACAGCAGGTCGCGCCCCGGCTGGCGGCGAAGCTGGCCCACGCGTTTCGCGCGCGCTCCGCGGACGCGGACGCACGCACGCAAGCGCTGCTCACAGCGCACACGGCAGCAGCAGCGGCTGCGGCGTAGCCCCGTCAGGCGCGGTGCGCCACCGCGAAGGTGAAGGCGCGGTGGTACGTGAAAGCGCTCTCACCCAGCTCGCGCATCGCGCTGTCGACGCGCTCCTCGAACCGCGCGCGGCCGGCCGGCTGCAGCAGTGACAGCAGCGCGTGTGGATACGGGCCGGACTGCATCATGAGATCCACCCACGCGCGCGCATCCGGTGTGTGATTGCCCATCACCAGCTGCGTTGTGGTCACGCGGTCGAAGCCCGACTGGGCGAGCAACTCCTGAAGGGCCCAGGGTTCGCCGAACAGGCGGTGGTGATCGGGAAGACGTGGAATCCTAAAGCCACTGCCCATCTCCTCGAGGATGCCGAAGAAGACATCCTCCGCCGGCGTGCAGAGACTGCGCCGCTGGCACGAGACGGCGATGCGTCCGTCGCCACGCAGGACGCGGTGCGCCTCTGCCAAAGCGGCCTCCGGCTCGACGAGATATGGAAGAACCTGGCCAAAAGTCACGATGTCGAACGTCGAATCGCGCAACACCAGGTCAGCCGCGTCCATGCGCGCGAACACGGCGACGCTGCCCGCCGGGCGCCCCGCCCGCGCCACCTCCAGCATCGGCTCGGATATGTCCACGCCGAGCGCGTACCCGCCGTGATCGGGGACGCCGCCCAGACGGTGGGTCACCAACCCGGTCCCGCACCCGACGTCGAGCGCCGTCTCGTGCGCCGCGGCTCCGGCCAGCTCCGCGAGACGATCGCCCGCCCGATCGTGGGCGCCACCGGCCGCTCCGTCGTAGAGCGGAGCAGCCCAGGTGTAGAAGTCGAGCATCTGGTCGACGAACGGATGCTTGATGCGCACGGCGTGTGCAGTGTCGCGGGTCGCGTTCCTGTGGCGTCGCACTGCTCCCGGGCCACGACGTAGCTACCATACGGAGCCCAGCCAGAGACCCCCCAGGAGCGAATGCCATGGATCAGATCGTCGATATGGAAGAGGCGGCGGCGCCCGCCCGCGGTCGCGGCCGCCACAGCAACGGCACCTCCGGGGTGAACATCGTTGTGCTCGGACCGCGCGACAGCTTGTCGGGCAACCTCATCGTGGAGGGAGACGTCCGCATCGAGGGCAGCGTCGAAGGAGAAGTGCGCGCCAGCGGCGATATCGATATCGAAGCTTCGGCGAACGCCCGGGCGCGCCTCGAGGCTCGCAACGTCACCGTGCGTGGCAACGTGAACGGCCACATCGTCGCCGCGGGAAAGCTCAGCGTCGGCGGTTCGGGCACCGTGACCGGTGACGTCCGCGCGGCCCGTCTCCGGGTCGACGACGGCGCGACCGTGAACGGCAACGTCACGATGGGTGCCGGGGAGGCGCCAGGCGAAACCTCCTGAGGCTCGGACGCCGACCGCGGAGCGGTACCTCGAAGCGATCTACTACATCGAGCACGAGGGGGAGGTGGCGCGCCCCGGGCGCTTAGCCGAATGGCTGGGCGTCAGCGCACCGACCGTGACTGTGAGCCTGCAGCGTCTGGCGCGGGACGGCTGGGTCCGCGCTGCCAGCGACCGGTCCGTCGAACTCACCGAGTCGGGCTCAGCGGCGGCGGCGGACATCGTGCGCCGCCACCGGATCGTGGAGCGATGGCTCACCGACGGTCTGGGCATGGACTGGGCGACAGCTGACCGTGAGGCCGCGATACTGGCGCCGGGCATGTCGAGCACTGTGCTCGACCGCCTGGACGAGCACCTGGGCCATCCATCCACCTGCCCGCACGGGAACGTCATCCCCGGGCGCCGGCCACCCAAGGGGCGGCCGCTGCTCCGCCTCGTAGAGCTGCAGCCCGGCGCGCGCGCGCAGGTGGCTCGTATCTCGGAGGTGGCGGAGCACGAGGCGCCCCAGCTGCTCAGCGTCCTCGGGGCCGCCGGACTGGTCCCCGGCGTGGAGGTCGAGATGCGAGGAGCCCAGGACGGCCACTGGCGGATCGCCGCGCACCAGGACGAGCTGGAACTCGACCAGGGCGTCGCGGCGGCCGTCTGGGTTGAAGCGCCGCCTGGAGCGGATCGCGCAAGTTAGCTTAGACTAAGCTAACTTGTGGGCCTTCGCCCACCGTCCAGGGAGCGACACCGGATTTGCTCGGCAGCTTTCTCATCTTCGCGCGGGAGGGAATCGAGGGGACGCTGATCTGCGCCATTCTCCTGGCCTTTCTCACGGCCGCGGGTCGGCGCGACCTCTTTCGATGGGTGCTCGGCGGCGCGCTGGCGGCGGTGGCGTTGGCCATTGTGGTTGGCGTCGCACTTTGGCTGGTGAGCCGCGACACGTTCGTCGGCTCGAACTCCCAGGCGTGGTTCGAAATCGGCGTCTTCCTGGTGGCGGTCGCGGTCTTGACCTACATGACCTTCTGGATGCGGCGCCACAGTCGCACCATCGCCAAGGATCTGCGGCGCCGCGCCGAGGGCGCGGTGGAAGGCGGGTCCGCCATTGCTTTGGCGGCGATCGCATTCGTCACTGTCGGGCGTGAAGCCGTGGAGACGGTCATCTTCCTCATCGC
Organism: Candidatus Acidiferrales bacterium; assembly: GCA_035566535.1. Taxonomy (GTDB): domain Bacteria; phylum Chloroflexota; class Dormibacteria; order Aeolococcales; family Aeolococcaceae; genus JAFARE01. The sequence continues at coordinate 9,506 of DATMRA010000178.1, forward strand.
CATCGCGTACCAGAGCTCGCCGGTACAACTCGGTGTCGGCGCCGTGCTCGGACTCTCGGTGGCATTCGCGGTGAGCGTGCTGATGTACAGGGTCGGCACCCGTGTGAACATTGGCCGCTTTTTCACGATCGTGGGCAGCCTGTTGATGGTTGTCGCGGCCGGGCTTCTCGCCAACGCGGTCCAGAACCTGCAGCACCTGGGCGTGTTGCCGAACTCGATGACGTTATGGAATGCGAGCGGGGTGCTGCCTGATTCATCGGGCGTCGGTGATGTTTTGCACGGGCTCCTCGGCTACAGCGCGGCGCCCACGCTGCTGCAGGCCGTGTTGTGGCTTGGCTTCCTGGGTGTTGGGCTCGCGCTCTTCCTCAGACCGCTGAAGCCTGCCTCCCGACCGCCGCTGGCGTCAGCGACTTCCTAGCGCCCGGACGGGTCCGGCGCATCCTTTTTTGCGTTACCCACTAGCCAGACGGCCACGCGCTGGTTACTATCGCCCCTGACGTTCATCTGTTCGGCCGTCTTCATATCGATCATCCACCCCCCGAACCCGATGGACGCTCCCGGGGGAGCACATGGCCACCTTCGTCCGCAACCGCGTCCTCAACCAGGTGCAGTGGTCGCCCGAGGCAGAGCCTGAGCGCGTCTCTCGACGCGAGGCGCTCTGCGAGCTCGACGGCCTCCTGGCCCAGCTCGAAGAGGTGAACCTGCGCGGCCACGTCATTCCGACGCGGGTCCTTGTTGCGCTGCGCCGGCGCGGCGTCGCCTTCAGGCCCCGGATCAGCGCCGCCGAGCTCATCGAGGCGGTCTTCGCGGTGCAGGAGCAGTACATGCGCCAGCCCGACGGACTTCGCGCGTCGGAGCCTGCTGCCCTGACTGAGCTTCGCCGCCGCCTGGCTTCCTGACGCCGCGTCGAGCAACACACCCGGCGTCCGCTAGGCTGCGGCCATGGACGTCGATGCTGCCAAGCGCGCTGCCGGAGAAGCAGCCGCGGGCCTCATCGGCGATGGCGCGCGCGTCGGGCTTGGCACTGGCACGACGGCGTACTGGTTCATCGTGGCGCTCGCTGATCGAGTGCGCGACGGCCTGGGTGTCAGCGGCGTCGCCACGTCCGAGGCCACCGAGCAACTCGCTGCTGGCCTCGATATCCCGCTGACGGAACTCGATGGCGACGGCCTGGATATCGCGGTCGACGGCGCCGACGTCGTTGACCCTGACCTGCGCCTGATCAAGGGTCGAGGTGGCGCCATGGTCCGCGAGAAGATCGTGGCTGCGGCAGCGCGACGCTTCGTTGTGGTGGTCGACGACAGCAAGCTACGTGGCGTGCTCGGTGGGTCGGTCCCGGCCGAGCTGTTGCCCTTCGGCGTGCAGCACACCTTGGCGCTGCTCAACGCCACCGGCGGTCGATTCCGGTTGCGTCACGACCGCGGCGGCAGCGGAGCTCGCAGCGACAACGGCAACCTGATTGCCGATGGCGAGTATCCGCACATCGATGATCCGGAAGGGCTCGCCGCCCGGCTCGACGCCATCCCCGGTGTGCTCGGCCACGGCCTCTTTCTGGGGATGACGGACCTCGTGATCGTTGGCTACGCAGATGGTCACGTGGAGCAACGAACGGCAGCACCCGCGGTGGCGCAATAGATGCTCGTCCTGCCCTGGCACATATTCGACTCGTTGGCCGACGGGCTGAACATCACGCTTCCCCATGACGCGCAAGTGATTGACGCCACGCCCGCGAGGGAGGGCGAGCCGTGGCGCCGCCTGGCACAACTGTATGAACCGGTCGCGGCGGCGGTGGCTGCAGCGGCGACACCGCAGCTGGTCCTGAGTGGCGACTGCGTCACCCCGCTCGCCGTGCTCGCGGGAGTGCAACGCCGCCACGTTGACCCCGCGCTGGTGTGGTTCGACGCGCACGGCGACTTCCACACCGAGCAATCGACGACGTCGGGATATCTCGGCGGCCTGCCGCTCGCAAAGGCGGTGGGGCGCGGTGACATGACGCTGCCGACCGCACTGGGTTTGACGCCCCTCGTTGAAGAGCGCGTGTTGCTCGTCGATGCGCGTGACTTGGACCCCGGCGAGATCGCGGCGCTCACGACGTCGTCGGTGCGCAGATCGACCGTGCAGGACGCGGCAAACACGCTGCCGGCGGGCCCCGTGCACCTGCACATCGATGTGGACGTACTCGACTCGGCACTCCTTCCGGGGCTGCGTTTTCCGGTCGGCGACGGACCCGGCGTATCAGCGCTGTCCACCGCGGTGCGGCAGATCGTGAGTGCGCGCGAGCTGGTTGGTTTGAGTATCGGCGCGACCTGGCGTCCCGGCGACACGGACCGAACGCGCAACGACGCGTGCTTGACGGCGATTCTCGCGGCGGTGCACGGCGTCGTGTCCTGACAGCACTTGTGGGGGGCGATAGCATGCCGAAGGGCGGATAGCTCAGCCGGTCAGAGCGCCTCGCTTACACCGAGGAGGTCGCGGGTTCGATCCCTGCTCCGCCCACCAACTCCATGCCTCGGGACATCGACAGCGCGTCGCTGCCGCAGGCGTTGTGATGCTTGCCGACTTTGACGCGAACGAGCTATCCTGTGCGTCCTTTCCGAGCCAGAGACCGGGGGTTCTACCATGCCGAGAGGATCGCGACGCGTCATCGTCGTCGCCGCAGGGTTCGCCGTCGTCGCTGCGCTGTTTGCCGCAGCACCAGGCGGCAAGGCCAGTGCAGCGTCAGCAACATTCGCCGGAAGAGCTGGCACGCTGACTCGTGCTTCCGCGGGGCAGCTGGCGGCGAAGGCAGCGGCTGCGCAAGCCGCCCATCTTGTGCACAGAGGGCCCAGCGTGGGCCCGGTGGTCGGCCACCGAGGGACCAGGTCAACCGGCGCAGACCAGTCGGGACCGCAGGGCTCGGACGCTGGGCTGAACAACAACGACGCGAAGCCGGCGCGCAACTTCACCGGGCTCAACAGTCTCGATCAACTCAACGCGTACGGTGGCTCTGCCAACGGCTTCGTCCTGGAACCACCCGATCAGGGCCTGTGCGCCGGCACGTTGTTCGGCAGCAGTGTGGTGATCGAGATCATCAATGACGTCGCCGCTGTCTACGCGCCCAACGGCACGCTCCTCCTGGGGCCGGTGGACCTGAACACGTTCTTCGGGGAGAGCCCGGCGCTGAACGTCTCGGATCCGCGCTGTGTGTACGACTCCACGACGCAGACGTGGTTCTTCAGCGCCGTCATCTACACCAACGACCTCTTCACCGACAACCACACGGATGTCCTGGTGCTGAACGGCGGCAATGGCTCGACAGCC
>DATMRA010000179.1:0-8122 GCA_035566535.1 Candidatus Acidiferrales bacterium
TCCTCTGGATGTCAATGCACGTCGTGGGAATAGGGCACTTAGTTTAGCACTCGGCGTTGCCGACTGCTAGCGACCGCGCCGGCCGAGTGCCAGGGACCGCCGGCAGCCTATGATCGGCCGCCATGGCGGAGAACAAGTCCCTCGCCGGCCGCGTCGCCATCGTCACCGGCTCCAGCCGCGGCATCGGCCGGGCCATGGTCCTGCGCCTCGCCCGCGAAGGCGCTGGCGTGGTCGTGACCGGCAAGTCCGAATCCGGCACGGATCGGCTCCCGGGCAGCATCCACACCGTCGCCGAGGAGGTGGAGCAAGCGGGCGGGACGGCATTGCCCATCCGGGTCGACGTCCGCCACGAGGACGAGGTGAAGGCGATGGTCGACCAGACCGTCGAGAAGTTCGGCCGCGTCGACATTCTGGTCAACAACGCGGGGGCGCTCTGGTGGCAGCCGGTGTTGCAGACGCCGCCGAAACGCTACGACCTGATGTGGGAGATCAACGTGCGCGCCGCGTATCTCTGCGCGTATTACGCCCTGCCGCACATGGTGCAGCAGCACTGGGGCCATGTCATCAATTGCTCGCCACCGATCACCACGGAGCCCAGCCCGGGACACGTCGCCTACATGACGACGAAGATGGGCATGACGCGAATGGCGATCGGCATCGCGGCCGAGCACGAGCGCGACGGCATCGCCAGCAACTCACTGTGGCCCGTGACGATCATCGAAAGCCTGGCGAGCATCAACTGGGGCCTCGGTGACCGCAGTCAATGGCGCTCTCCGGAGATCCTCTGCGACGCGATGATGGAGATTCTCCGCTCCGAGCCACCGTCGCTCACCGGGCAGCAGATTCTCGACGAGCCGTTTCTGCGCTCCCGCGGTTGGACCCAGGATCAGCTCGACGCGTACTGGCTGGAGGGCAAGCCGCCGGAGAATCCGGTGTACATCGACGGACGGGCCGGCTCCTCGATGTAGTGGCGATGCTACTGAAGCGTCACCGTGATTTGCGGAGTCGAGCCGAACGCTTCCGACGACGCCCAGACGGTGTACGTTCCAGCTGGCACTGACTGGTGCGCGCTGCTGTTGGTGGGACCCGGAATCTGCAGGCCCTGTGAGTAGGTGTACGTGTCCTGCGCTGGTCCGCCGCCCTGTCCATTAGCTGCCGGGAAGCCCGGCTGTGATATCCCGTGCGCGTCGGTCATGTGCATTTCGACTGTCCAGTAGAGCAATTGACAGGACCCCGGCGAGGTCTTGACCAGCAGCCACCGCGCAACGCTCCACGCAGTTATCGGGTTCTCTACGTGGATCGTGAAGCTGAAATCACTAGGCCTGCAGTCCTTGATCGGCGGCGACGTCGGCTTCTGCGTTTGGACCGGAGTCGAGTTGGGGGTTGGCGCCGGGATTGGCGTAGCAGTCGGCGTAGGTAGAGCCGTTGGCTCAGGGGTCCATAAGGGAGGAGTCACGCCCGCCCCGGCAGCACCTCCGTTCTGCACGGGCTGGTTCTTGTGCGCAACGACAGAATGCGATGTGCCACTCGCCGTCTCGCGAGCGTGCGCGAATCCGACGATCGCGAGGGCCATCACCACGACGGCTACGAGTGCGCTGATGCCTCCGCTAACAATGTGAGTCCATCGTCGGCTCTCGTTGTCCATCTGTGCCCTACTACGGTCGGCCGTTCCTGTGGGACGCCCTCACCGACAGCCTCCCCCTGAAGCTCCGTCGGACCGCGAGGCTATCAGCCGGCGGCACATGCTGCCAGCAAAGGCTTGTGAAGGCCGTCCCGCCTATGATCGATCGGTGAGTCCTACAAGTCGCAGCGATCAGGTGCGCCGCGCTGTCGCCGTGGGGGCGGCCGGCGCCGGAGCCATCCTGTCCATACGCGCGTTCCTGCGCCCGGACCCCAAGGCGGAACGGCGCCTCATCGACTGGGACATCGTGCGGGCCGTCGCGGTCGAGCGTTGCGGCGAGCCGCCCAAGGGCCTCGCAGCGTATAAGCGAGAGCGTCTTAGCGCGTCAGATGCAGCGCTGGCCGCCGAGCTGGCTCCCCTCTTGGGTGAGGTCTGTGACCCCGTGCCGTTCACCGTGCCACCGTTCATTGCACTCGACCGCCACGGATGGATCGACGTCAACATCGGCATCGCGCAGCGGCTGCTCGCGCCCGTGGAACAGTTGCGCACGCAGCTCCCCGAGAGCGCCGTCACCGCACTCGGCAGGCGCGCGATGGACCGCTATGTCGGCGAGCTGTTCGGTCTGATGTCGCGGCGGGTGTTGGGCCAGTACGACCCGGTTATCGCGCCCGGCGCTGTCGGTGCTGACCCTCTTCCCCATCCTGCGCTCTATCTGGTCGAACCGAACCTGATTGTGGTGCAGCGCAAGGAGCACGTGCCGATGGACTCGCTGCGTCGCTGGATCATCCTGCACGAGCTGACACACGCATGGCAGTTCGGTGAGCACGCGTGGCTGCGCGAATACATCATGGCGCTGCTCAAAGAGATGATCGACAGCAGCCTGACCGTCGAGGGTATGTCGCTCCTGCGCTCTCGCGAGCTACTGCAGCGCCTTCCCGACGCCGTGCGCGCGCAGTTGCGCGTCGTGACGCGCGTGCAGGCGATCATGAGCGTCCTCGAGGGGTACAGCAATTTCGTCATGCACCGCGTGGGGCGCCGCCACGTCGAGCATGCGGATCAGTTGGAGGAGGCGCTGCATCATCGCCGTCAGCAACGCACGCTGCTCGAGCGGCTGGTGTTTGCGCTCACAGGTCTCGAGATGAAGATGCGCCAGTACGAGGTGGGCGAGCGGTTCTGCGACGCTGTCGTCGAGCGTTCCGACCTGGCGACCCTCAACCGCGTGTGGGAGGGAGCTGCCGCGATGCCGACGATGGATGAGCTCAAGAACCCGGAGCGCTGGCTGGCCCGAATTCGCTGACAGGCGCTAGGGCGTCGGCGAGGCCGACGGACTTGGTCCGAGCAGGTTCTGAAGATCCTCGGCGGTGCCGACGTTGAGCGTAACTCCGCAGTTCTGCTGCGTATACGCGTCCACCGTCTTGCCGCCCACCACGACCTGCAGCAACGATGCGAACCCGTTGAGGGTGTCGGAGGTCGTGGTCGCAGCCTGGGTCACGGTATTCGTGTGGTCAACGTTCGCCCGGTACCCGTGCATGGGTGTGGCGATCGATGCGGGTACGGCTCCATCCATGGAGTCGACATCCCTCGCGTACGTGCCGAATTGGGACTGCATGTCGGTCAGCGTTGTCGACAGGTCGAACTTCAATGTCGCCTTCTGATCGGTGACCGCTGTCTTGGTCAGCGCACAGAAGTCTGCGCCGCTCGCGCCACCTCCACCGCCCGCTCCCGAACTGGCCGGCGAGGCGGTGCTTCCGCAGGCTGTGGCGAGGATGGCTGCCGCAGCCAGGGCGGTCGGGGCGACGAAACCAACGATTCTCAATGTGTTCTCGCTTGCAATGCTCGGACGTTTGGGACGTCGTACCACGCCGTCAGATCGCGCGATGGCCTGTCACCGCCCCGTGTCCTGCGGGTGCGAGGCGACGGCACGGAGTAGATGACTGGGATCATGTCGGCATGAGATCCGTGCGGGTTGGCGCAGGACAGGGGTTCTATGGCGACACACCGGACGGCGCTCTCGACGTCGCTCGCAACGGTGACGTCAGCTACATCTGCTTCGACGCCCTCGCCGAACTGACCATGGCGATCCTGCAAAAGGACCGGATGCGTAACCCGGAAGGCGGCTATACGCGCGACCTTCCCTCCTTCATGCGTCTGCTCCTTCCCATTGCGCGAGAGCAGGGGATCAAGCTCATCACCAACGCCGGCGGCATGAATCCACAGGGCGCCGCGGCGGCCGTGCGCGGCGTCGCCCGCGATCTGGGCATGGACGACCTGCGCGTCGGTGTTGTCAGCGGGGACGACATCACAACTCGCCTCGACGACCTCCGCTCAGGCGGCACAACACTTGCGCACCTCGACACCGGAGCCTCAATCGACACCGTGCGGGATCGAGTCGTCTTTGCCGTCGCGTACCTCGGTGCCCAGCCCATCGTCGACGCGCTGCAGCGCGAAGCGGATGTGATCGTCACCGGGCGCGTTGCCGACGCTTCGCTCTTTGTCGCACCGATGGTGCACGAACTCGGGTGGGCGTGGGATGACTGGGACAAGCTGGCCGCGGGCGTGGTGCTGGGTCACCTCATGGAATGCAGCGGCCAGGCAACCGGCGGAAACTTCAGCGGCGACTGGTGGAACATCCCCGATCTCGACCGTATCGGCTACCCGATATGCGAGGTCTACGACGACGCCAGCGCGCTGATTTCGAAGCCACCCGGCAGCGGCGGCTGGGTCAGCGTCGACACCGTCAAACAGCAGCTGCTCTATGAGGTGCTCGACCCCCGCAGCTACATGAACCCCGATGTCGTTGCTGACTTCACCAGTGTGGAGTTGCTCGCCGCAGGCCACAACACTGTGGAGGTGGCGCACGTGCGCGGACGACCGCGACCGGACACGCTGAAAGTCATCGCGGGCTACCTGGACGGCTGGATGGGGACAGCGATGATCGGGTACTCCTGGCCGGATGCGGCGGCCAAGGCTCGGCGCGCCGCGGAGCTCATCGACAAGCTCGCCGCTCGAAGCGGACTCGAGCCTCTCGAGCAGCTCGTCGAGCTTGTCGGAGTGAACAGCCTGCACGGCGACGCGGCATCACCCGACGCCGACGCCAATGAAGTGATGCTGCGGGTCGCCGCCCGCTTTGCCAGTGAGGAGGAGGCGGCGCGTTTTCCGCGCGTCGCCATGCCCCTTGCGCTCAACGGCCCTCCGTTCATCGGCGGTTCCGGCAGTCCAGGAGGGCCACGGGCGCTCCTCGGTGTGTGGCCCACGCTGGTCGAGCGCGAGAGGATCGAGCAGCTCGTCGACGTTCACGTCCAGGCCGCTGGCGCTGCGTCGTGAGCCGGGTCCGTCTCGCCGCCGTCGGTCAGGCCCGGAGCGGCGACAAAGGCGATCTGGCCAATGTGGCGCTCTTCGCACCGACGGACGCGCTGTACGAGGTCTTCAAACGCGAGGTCACACCACAGCGCGTGAAGCGGCTCTTCGGTGGATTCGTGAAGGGAACCGTGGACCGCTATGAGGTTCCCAATGTGCGCGCGCTCAACTTCGTCCTGCACGAAGCGCTCGACGGTGGTGCCGCCCGCTCACTGCGAAGCGACCCGCTTGGCAAGTCGTACGGCTCATTGCTCCTGCGGATGGAGATCGACGTCGACGACACCCTGATTCGTCAGGCGCCGCCGCAGCTGCATCCGCCCGAGTGAATCAGCCCGGCGGCGGATAGAGAGCGCCGTAACCGGCAACGACCGGCACGCATGGTACCGGCCGTGCGTGAGTAGGATCGAGCGCATTGAGCATGTCCTGCGCTGCCGTGGGATCGTATGCCACGGTGAGGTGATCGCTTCCATCGAGCGCGCATTGGTCCTGCAGCACAAAGTTGGTCACGTTCGGCGCAGCCACGTAACCGCTGGTGTACGGCTGAACCAGCTCGTCGTAGCGCGTCATGATGTTGGTGTAGGTAACTCCGCGCAGAGCGAAGCCGCCGGCGTTGAGCTTCTGCATGAATGGTGAATTGGTCAGAAACTCGGGGCAGGCGCCGCAACTCTGATCGAAGAAGCTCTGCGACTGCTGTCCGTACCCGGGGACAACCTCGTAGGCGAGCTGTTGCAGCACGGCTGTCCCGTAGAACTCGGTGCCGTGCCAGATGGGTGTCAGCATCACGTACCTGTCGACGTATCGCGCGCCGCCAAGGAATTCCATGTAGTAGCGCGGCATGACGGTGCCCTCGGAGTGGCCGACCAGGTCCACCTTGCGCGAGCCGGTGGCTGCGAGCACGCGATTGACGAAAGCCTTCAATTGCACAGCGGTCTGCTCCATCGGCGGCAGGCCCCCGAAGGACGCGTTCCCGTTTTCCGTGCCGTAGGTGAGAGCGAAGACGCAATATCCGTTGTTCGCGAGCAGCGGCGACATCGTGGCCCAGTTGTCCTGCATCGTCGCGAGCAGCCCGTGCACCAGCACGACGGGACGCGGATGCGCCCGGCTCGGCTTGCACGACCAGTCATTGGCGCCCGGCGGTGATCCTGCGGGAGTCGAGGCGTTGGCGACGACGCCGTCGGCCACGTGGTACGTCACCGGGTAGTGGCCGGCCGCTGCAGCGACCGGCCCTCCCCTTACCCCGAGGAGCACCCCAACGAGGGTGACCAGCGATGCGACGACCGTGCGTCTGCGCATCAGATCCGGTCGAGCACCTGGCGACGGCGTTGCTCGAACTCGGCGGTGCTTATCTCGCCACGTGTGCGCAGGCTTGTGAGGCTGCGGATCTCGCCCAACAGGTCGAGCAACGGTGTGTCTGCCCGAGCGAGGCTCCAGTGCCCGGTCTCACGAACGTAGACCGGCGGGCGCCCGTCCCACGCTTTCACGAAAAAGATCGCTTTGATGGCCGTGTACGGGATCGCGATGGTCTCGACTGCATTGAGCGCCGGGCTCACGAGTTGCATCGTCATCGCATGGCGATGGCGCTCAGGGTCGGAATCCAGGAAGCCCTTGAGCACGTCGCCATCCCAGAAACGAATCGCGGCCTTCCTGAGGCGAGTGCCGTCGGGTTCGGGCCTGAAATCAGACCGGTCGAGGAGCATCGTCTTGACCGCCGCCAGCGGCACGATCACGGTGCGGTTATTGGATGAACTCTCAGGCACACTGACGAGCACGTCGGCCCGGTCGAAATCCAGCTCTGGGACGTGACCCTCGACGATCTCGTTGTCCCTGAACCGGATGACCACCGGACTGGTGGTGATCGTGTGGCCCCCTCCCTGCTGGGCACTCATCCCGCCTGTCCTCTTTCAATTTGTGCGGCGTGACCGGCCGCCTTCGTCGGCCAGACTGGGGCGGTGCTTGGCGTCACTCAGAAAGACGTCCAGACGGCCGCAAAACTTGCGTGAAACTGCGCCCGCCCCGAGGTGCCAGACTAAGTGCTTGCGATCACACAGGCCCGGGTCCAGGATTCGCTTCAGACGCGCCACTCGTATCAGTCGATCAGCGCTGGTATACTCACTGGCGGCGCTCGGTGACCCGGCGCGCCGTGGTGGAGAGGGTTAGGGGGTCAGGCCACGTCGGAGCTATCTCGTAAGAGCAGTCCGCCTGCCGGTCTCGACGACGTGTCGCTGATCGCCGCCTATCTCGACGGCGATGCGGCCGCTTTCGACACCCTCTTCGGCCGGTATCACGCCCGGGTGCGGTCCGTCTGCCTGCGCTATGTGGGTGACGACGCGATGGCCGAGGACCTGGTGCAGGAGACCTTCTACAACGTCATTCGCGCGCTATCGCGGGTCGGCGAAGGCTTCAACTTCGGCGCGTGGGTGCACCGCATCGCGGTGAATATCTGTCAGGACGAACTGCGCCGGCGCAGCCGGCGGGCTGCCCACATCGAGCCCAGCGGCGACCCCGAGGAGCAGATGCTCAAGCTGGCCGACCGCGACAAGACGGGCAACCCCGAGGAAGCACTCGAGATCACCTACCTGCGCCACCTCGTGTGGGAGGTGGCCAAGAAACTGCCGGAACGGCAGCGCATGGTGCTCACGTTGCGCGAGCTGCAGGGCATGTCGTATGCGTCCATCGCTCGCTTCATGGGCATCAGCGACTCAGCGGTGGAAACGCTGCTGCACCGCGCGCGCAAACGCTTCAAAGAGGAATACCTCCTGCTCGAGAGCCCGCCGGAAAAGCAGGGACCCTGCGGTGACGTCGCGCGCCTGATGGCCGGTGGACGGGACAAGCTCACGCCGGCTCAGAAGCAAACGGTGGTCGCGCACATCGCCGAGTGCGAGTGGTGCGAGGAGCAGTACCTGCCCCAGCTCACAGCCGAGCTTGTCGGGCGCCCGGTGCTTCGAATCACAGGAACGAGCGCCTGACGGCGATCCGGCGGGTGGTCTGCGCCCCCAACGCATTCAAGGGGACCTTACCGGCGGAGCGCGCGGCCACGGCGATGGTTGCCGGCGTTGTCGAAGCTGGCGCGCGCGCTGTCGCACTGCCCGTGGCGGATGGCGGGGATGGCACGCTCGATGTGCTGCTCGCGGGCGCCGGGGGCGA
>DATMRA010000180.1:0-2246 GCA_035566535.1 Candidatus Acidiferrales bacterium
CGGCCGTCGCCGACGGTCAGTCCCGCCATGCGATTCGTGATCCGCTCGACGAGCGCATCCCCGATGGGCTCGACCGCGACCACCACCGAAATCGCCATGCAGCGCTCGCCGGCCGAACCGAACCCCGCGTTGACCGCTGCATCCGCTGCAACGTCGAGATCGGCGTCGGGAAGCACCACCATGTGGTTCTTGGCCCCACCGAGCGCCTGCACCCGCTTCCCGTGACGCGTGCCAGTCTCGTAGACGTAGCGCGCCACCGGCGTCGAACCAACAAATGACACCGCCTTCACCTCAGGGTGCTCGAGAATGCCATCGACGGCGATCTTGTCGCCATGCACGACGTTGAACACGCCCGCCGGCAAGCCCGCTTCGCTCCAAAGCGCTGCGATCCAGTTCGCGGCAGAAGGATCCTTCTCGCTCGGCTTGAGGACGACGCAGTTGCCGCACCCGATGGCGATGGGGAAGAACCACATCGGCACCATCGCCGGGAAGTTGAAGGGGCTGATGACAGCGACGACGCCGAGCGGCTGACGCGTCGAGTGCACATCGACGTTTGTTGACGCGCCGGCAGAGAACCCGCCCTTCAACAAATGCGGAATGCCGCAGGCGAACTCCACGACCTCGAGACCGCGAGTGACCTCGCCGAGGGCGTCGCTCAGGACCTTGCCGTGCTCCGCTGTGAGGATGGCGGCAAGCTCTGCCTTGCGCTGGTTGAGCAGCTCACGGAAGGCGAAGAGCACCTGCGCTCGTTTGGTCAACGAAGCTCGCCGCCACTCGCGAAACGCGCTTCCTGCGGCGCGAACCGCAGCATCGACGTCGTCCGGATTGGCGAACAGAACGGTTTTCGTCACAGCGCCGGTCGCAGGGTTGGTGACGTCACCGCTTCGCGCAGCGTCGCCTTCGTATGGCTTTCCGTCCACCCAATGGGGGACGACCGGGAGTGATGCGCCGGGTGCCCCGGCGCGGCTCGCCTCGTGGAGCAGCAAATCGTCAGGCACGCGCCCACAACCGTAGCACCCGCGGGGCGGACCGTCTGACGCGGTTGTAGCGCTGATCAAGCGCATCAGACCTCCGGGCGGCATTCACACGGCGTTCACACGGCCGCCCGATGCTGATGACCATATCGTTCACTCACCTGGAGGAACCTCGATGTATCGCGCAGAACGTGCCTTTTGGGGCCTGCTCGCAGTCGGCGCCGCAACCGCTGTCGGTGTCACGACACACGATGCGGGCTTCACCATCATCACCTTCATCGGGAGCCTGTGGCTGCCGCGCATCCTCGGCTTCCGCGAGCCGCGCTGGCGGCGCCATATGGCGGCGGGATGGCACGGTGGTGGTGGATGTGCCGGCCGCAAGGGCACCGAGAGCCAGCAGCCGACGCCGACGCCGGCGCAGACGGTCTGATGCAGTGGGGCGGTTCGCCGCCCCACGCTCGCGTCTAGGATGGTGGCTCGGATGAAGACGGTTCTCATCGTCGACGACGAGCCGGCCATCGTCCGGGTCGTTCGCGATTACCTGGAGCGGGCGGGCTTCCACGTGATCAGCGCCGGAGACGGGGGTGAGGCGCTTCGCGCGTTCCGTCAGCATCACCCGGACCTGGTCATCCTCGATCTGACGCTGCCCACGATTGATGGCCTCGACGTCGCTCGCAGCCTTCGTCGCGACGGCGACGTGCCGATCATCATGCTCACCGCACGGACCGACGAGACGGACAGGGTTGCCGGTCTCGAGCTCGGGGCCGATGACTACGTCACGAAGCCGTTCAGCGCGCGCGAGATCGTGGCCCGGGTGCGCGCGGTGCTGCGCCGGGCGCAGTCGGCGCAGGTGAGAGACGAGGTCGTTCGCGTCGGCGACGCGATCGCGCTCGACGTGGCGCGCATGGAGACGACCGTGGAGGGACGCCCGGTCACCCTGACAGCCACTGAGTTCCAGCTGTTGCTGCACATGGCACGGCAACCTGGACGTGTGTTCACGCGCGCGCAGCTACTCGACGCGGTCCATGGCGTCGCCGTCGAATCGTATGAGCGAGCAATCGATGCGCACGTGAAGAATCTCCGCCGCAAGATCGAGCGCGATCCGCGGGCACCGCAGCATCTGCAGACAGTGTTCGGCGTCGGCTATCGCCTCGCCGAGGCCACCGCTTGAGTCCCGAGCGTCCCCGGTGGTGGGGGGAGCAGCAGGAGAGGCCCGCCTGGTGGCCCGCCGGCACGGCCTGGCCGCCGCAGAGCGGGGACCAGTGGCGGCGC